>NZ_LKAJ02000001.1:0-310446 GCF_001431295.2 Candidatus Berkiella aquae
GTGAGTCAATCACTTTGGCAGCAATGTTTGCAGCGATTAAAAGAAGAAATTGCACAATCTGCATTCAATCAATGGATCAGCCCCCTGCAGGCAGAAGAATCAGGCACAGGGTTGACCTTGTGGGCGCCTAACCAATACGTCTTAGATGGCGTTACTCAGGATTATCTTGCCCGGATAGGCCAGATGTTGACAGAGCTCAATAGAGGCCAACAGCTGCGCGTTATGATAGGTATCGGTGAGCGTATGGTCGAACCTGTGGTTGAAGAGACAACACCAGCCAGCACGCAGCGACAGCCAACCAGTGCTCCCAAAGTCTCGCATCAATGTAACTTAAACACGAATTTTGTCTTTGATAACTTCGTTGTTGGAAAATCTAACCAACTAGCTGAGGCTGCAGCAAAGCAAGTCGCTGAAAATCCAGGTGGTGCTTATAATCCCTTATTCTTATATGGCGGAGTAGGGTTAGGCAAAACACACCTAATGCATGCCATTGGTAATGCGATCACTGCCAATCGCAAAGGCGCTAATGTTATTTATCTACATTCTGAGCGTTTTGTGGCAGATATGGTTAAAGCCTTACAAAGTAATGCGATTAATGAATTTAAGCGTTTTTATCGTTCTGTTGATGCATTATTAATTGACGATATTCAATTTTTTGCGGGCAAAGAGCGATCACAAGAAGAATTCTTCCATACCTTTAATGCGCTCTTAGAAGGGCAACAACAAATTATTTTAACATCGGATAGATATCCTAAAGAAATCAACGGGATTGAAGAACGCTTACAATCTCGTTTTGGCTCTGGCTTAACCGTTGCGATTGAACCACCCGAACTTGAGACACGCGTTGCCATTTTAATGAGCAAAGCAGAGCATAGTGGTATGGTGTTGCCACATGAAGTCGCCTTTTTTATTGCTAAACGAATTCGCTCCAACGTGCGTGAATTAGAGGGCGCTTTAAAACGTATTGTGGCGAATGCCCAATTTACAGGTAGTGCGATAACCTTAGAGTTTGTACAAGAAGCACTAAAAGATGTATTAGCGCTGCAAGATAAATTAGTTTCCATTGATAATATCTTACGAACCGTCGCAGAATATTACAAAATCAAAGTGGCGGATTTACTTTCTAAACGAAGAAATCGTTCCGTTGCAAGACCTCGTCAAGTTGCAATGTCGCTTTGTAAAGAATTAACAAATCACAGTTTGCCTGAAATTGGCGATGCTTTTGGTGGTCGAGATCATACAACGGTTTTACATGCATGTCGTACAATTAAGAAAATGCGTGAAACAGATGCTGATATTGGCGAAGATTTTTCTAATTTGATGCGTATTTTATCAACTTAACATTATGCAATTTACTATCTCGCGAGAAGCGTTGTTAAAGCCATTATTACGCGTAGCAGGGGCTGTCGAAAAGCGACAAACTCTGCCTATTTTAGCGAATATTCTGGTTTCTGTAAAAAACCAGTTGTTATCGTTAACGGGCACTGATCTAGAAATTGAGATGATTGCTCGTATTCCATTGACGCAAGGATCAATGGGGGGCACAACAACGATCCCTGGAAAAAAATTGATAGATATTTGTAAAGCATTACCCGATTCTGCGCAGATTTCTTTTGAATTGACCGACAATAAAGTCGCTGTTCGCGCGAATCGTAGTCGCTTTGTTTTAGCCTGCATGCCAGGTGAAAATTTTCCCCGAGTAGAAGAGATGCCGGGGGATATAGAGCTATCCGTAGGGCAAGCAGTTATTCGTCAGTTACTTGACTTGTCAAGCTTCGCAATGGCACACCAAGACGTGCGTTATTATTTAAATGGTGTTTATTTAATTTTTTCCAACGATGAAATACGCGCGGTTGCAACCGATGGCCACCGCTTGGCAACCATGGCATTACCGATAAAAGCCCCGCATTTATCAGAAAATTTGGCGGTTATTGTTCCACGAAAAGCAATTTTGGAAATGCAGCGGTTATTCCAAGAGGGTGAAGAAGAAATTGGCTTGGTAATTGGGAAAAACCATTTACGCGCAGTCATGATGCATTCGAGTTTTATTACGAAGCTGATAGAAGGAAAATTCCCAGATTATCGTCGAGTGATGCCAACCAATCCAACAGGATATCAAGTGGTTGTTGCCCGCGAACCGTTAAGACAAGCATTATTGCGCGTTTCCGCGCTATTTTCTGATAAATTTCGTGGTGTGGGGCTACAATTCTCATCGCAGCTACTGAGAATCGTAGCTGTGACTGCAGATAAAGACGAAGTAGAAGATGAAGTCGAAATTCCTTATGACGGCCCCAGCATGGAAATTGGCGTTAATGCGAGCTATATCATCGAATTCCTCAGTATTATTAAAACAGAGCAAGTGAAAGTAACCTTTTCAGATCCTAGCCAAGTGGTATTATTTGAAACGCAAGAACAAGGTGTCGATCGGGTTGGGTTACAGTATGTTGTAATGCCAATGCGCCTATAGCGCTTTACTCAATACTCGCATTAGTGCTCAGAAAGGCTCTTGGCTGGAGTGGAAAGTACAGGAGTATAAATGAAATTAAATCGTCTCCATATCCATTCTGTACGTAATCTACAAGAAATTATTCTTCATCTACATCCACAATTTAATGTTTTTACCGGACATAATGGCAGTGGCAAAACTAGTGTTTTAGAAGCAATTCACTTGTTGGGGGTGGGGCGATCGTTTCGAGCACGGCAGATCCATTCAATAATTACTTACCAGCAAGCGAGGCTCGCTTGTTTTGGCGAGATTATGGATCTTGCTGGGAGTAAATTTTCAGTAGGAATTGAAAAATTTCGTCAAGGTGAAGTGATTTGCAAGGTGCGGGGGGAAATTTGTACGCGAATGTCAGAGTTTGCAACTGTCTTGCCCTTACAGCTCATTACCCCAGAAGCTTTTAAAGTGCTTCATGCAGGCTCTGAAGAACGTCGTAAGCTCCTAGACTGGGGGGTGTTCCACGTGGAACCTCGATTTGGCCAGACATGCCAGCGCTATTTACGCCTCTTAAAGCAACGTAATGCAGCCCTTAAGCAGGCTGTTCCGTCACAACTGGCGGCATGGGACCATGATTTGGCGCAAGTAGGGGAGCAATTGGCTCAGTATCGACAGCAATACTTACTTGAGCTGATGCCTTTCCTGCTAGCCATGCAAGAGAAACTATTGCCGAGTTGTCTACCCATCCAGACCCAGTATGTTGCTGGTTGGGACACGCATTTATCCCTGGCAGACGCTCTAGCAAAGGCTTTAAGCCAAGATAGGCGCTATGGCTATACCAGTGTTGGTCCACATCGCGCTGATATCTTAATGACGTTGGAAGGGTTCCCTGTAGGGCAGGTATTATCTCGTGGGCAGCAGAAGCTATGGATTACGGCGCTTTATCTTGCTCAAGCGGAGCATTTGGCGGCTTGTCATGGAAAGCGTTGCCTCTATTTACTCGATGATTTGACCTCAGAGCTTGATGTGGCCAATCAACAGCGTCTTTTACAGCTCTTAGATGCGCAAGGACACCAGGTCTTTTTGACCGGGGTAACCGCAAAGGACTGGCAAGAAGTTATACCGCCTGAGCGCCGCAAAATGTTCCACGTGGAACAAGGAACCCTTTGCTCTCTCGAAGACGCCATCCCTGCCTGAGTTCCCAAGAAAGGACATAAAGAACCTCATCGGCAACTGTCTAAGTAAATGCAGGCTAGGTGCCCTCCAAAGTCACCCAACCCTTGATGGAATGAGCGCCTACAGCTGTAAAACAGATCGTCGTGTGTATAGGTGTCGAGAGTAATACAGGCGATTTGCCCAAGCGCAAGGCGCTTTAAGCGCATCTGGATATAGCCTGGTAAATCAAATAGCCAATGTTGTGGCTTCAAGGTCGGGAGGAAGAAGATTTGATTGTTAGGATCGCTCTCTAGGAACTGTTGAATGAAAGGTTCACTGACTTCATAGCTTGCTTGGGCAATACCTGGGCCAATAACGGCCGTCATGTGCGCCGCACGGGCTCCAAGAGACAACATTTGTTGCAAGGTTGCCTCTACAATCCCGCCCAATGCACTGCGCCAGCCAGCATGGGCTAATCCAATGACTCGGGCGTTCGGATCGGCCAATAAAATAGTAGGGCAATCCGCGCTATCGGCGCCCAGTACAACCTGAGGATGATTGGTAATGATAGCATCTGCTTGTGGCATAGCCTGCCCAGGCTTTTCAATAATCACAGCCAGGTTGGCATGTTGGGCATCGTAACTTGCTAGCGTTGAATGTTGGAGCCCAAGATGAGCAAGCGCACGTTTTTGATTCTCAATAACATGCTTTGGATCATCCCCTGATGCGAGATTGCAATTTAAGCCTTGATAGATACCGGTGCTTACGCCTCCTTGACGCGTGAAGAATGCATGGCCAATACCTTCAAACTGTTTTAAGAGCGGGTTTTGAATCGTTTTGAGCATAGACTGCTCCCTTTTTCATGGATAGTCCACTAGTAAGTTTGTCAGATATCTCTATATATCGAGCTGTGACGACTAATCATCAAAAATATCAGAAAAATGAAGAGCTAAACGGCTGAATATGGTAAAATAAATGCACATTTCAGGGTACCCCTTTGAGCCCTTTTTTAAAGAAATAGGGCCCTCTTAATGAACGCAAAGAAGATGGGGATGTTTCACGTGAAACAATTTACATATGCGATTGTTTCATCGCTAATGGAGTAACGCATGACTTCAGAGATGACCTATGATTCATCAAGTATTAAAGTTCTAAAAGGATTAGACGCGGTTAGAAAGCGTCCAGGGATGTATATCGGTGATACCGATGATGGTACCGGTTTACACCATATGGTGTTTGAGGTGGTTGATAACTCGGTTGACGAGGCATTGGCTGGCCACTGCTCTTTGATTCAAGTCACTATCCATCCTGATGAGTCTATTTCTGTTAAAGATAATGGCAGAGGTATCCCTGTCGACATCCATCCTGAAGAAGGGGTGTCTGCTGCTGAAGTGATTATGACCGTCCTTCATGCTGGCGGTAAATTTGATGATAACTCCTATAAAGTCTCTGGTGGCTTGCATGGTGTAGGGGTTTCCGTGGTGAATGCGCTATCCGCAGAACTACGTTTGGCGATTCGTCGCGAGGGTAAATTACATACCCAATCTTATAGCCACGGTGAGCCCACAGAGCCTTTAAAAGTGGTTGGTGAGTCAGAAACCACCGGAACCGAGATTTGGTTTAAGCCCAGCGCAGAAACCTTTAACAACATTGAATTCCATTACGACATTCTGGCAAGACGTTTGCGAGAGCTTTCATTCTTAAATTCTGGCGTTAAAATTCAACTCAAAGATGAACGCACTGGCAAAAAAGATGAATTTTGTTATGAGGGTGGTATTAAAGCCTTTGTTGAGTTTTTAAATACCAACAAGACCGCTATTCATCCTAATATTTTTTCTTTTATTAAAGAGAAGGACAATATTACCGTTGAAGTGGCGCTTCAATGGAATGATACCTATTCTGAGAATATCTTCTGCTTTACCAATAATATTCCGCAGCGGGATGGTGGTACCCATTTATCGGGTTTCAGAGGTGCCATGACTCGAACGCTCAACCAATATTTAGAGCAAGAAGGGATCTTAAAGAAAGATAAAGTATCGACCACGGGCGATGATGCTAGAGAAGGCTTAACGGCGGTATTGTCCGTTAAAGTGCCGGATCCAAAATTCTCGTCACAAACCAAAGATAAATTGGTTTCATCTGAAGTGAAATCGGTTGTTGAATCAACACTCAGTGATGCCTTTAACACGTTCTTAATGGAAAATCCGGCTCAAGCTAAAGCCATTGTGAATAAGATGATCGAGGCAGCAAGAGCGCGAGAAGCTGCACGTAAAGCGCGTGATATGACAAGACGCAAGGGTGCTTTAGATATTGCCGGGTTACCTGGAAAATTAGCAGATTGCCAAGAACGTGATCCTGCTTTATCAGAATTATATTTAGTAGAGGGTGATTCTGCGGGAGGCTCTGCAAAACAAGGACGCGATCGTCGCTCTCAAGCTATTTTGCCACTTAAAGGTAAAATCCTTAACGTTGAAAAAGCACGTTATGACAAAATGCTTTCTTCACAAGAGGTGGGCACACTGATTATTGCATTAGGTTGTGGTATTGGGCGAGAAGATTACAATCCTGATAAATTACGTTATCACCATATTATTATCATGACTGACGCTGACGTCGATGGTTCGCACATCCGTACACTGTTATTAACCTTTTTCTATCGACAAATGCCAGAATTGATTGAAAGAGGCTATATCTATATTGCTCAGCCACCGTTATATCGAGTGAAACGCGGTAAACAAGAAAGCTATGTTAAAGATGATGAAGCATTACAACAGTATTTAACGCAAATTGCGCTGGAAGATGCTCGGTTATTCATGAATCCTCATGCGCCATCCATTTCGGGTGTTGCGTTGGAGCAGCTGGTGATGCGTTTTAATAAGACACAAACGTTGATTGCTCGACTTTCACAGCGCTATCCATCCGTTATTTTACAAGCCATGATGCGCACTTCTGTTTTATCCAGCACGGCTGTAAAAGATGAAGCTTCTTTGAAAGAATGGCTTGCAGAGCTTGAAAAGAATATGGTCCTTGAGAAGCAAAATGGGCAGTCATACCAATTTAGCATCGAGAAAGAAAATGAATTGCATGGATTTATTCCAACCATTCATGTTTCACTTCATGGTGTAGAAAATATTTATCGTGTATATCCAGAATTTTTCCAAGCCAATGAATATCAGTTTTTAATGCAAGCCGGTGCAGAATTCCAAAACCTGCTAGAGCCTGGTGCTTATGTGATGCGTGGCGATAAGCAGTTTGCTTCGGAAGATTTTAAAGCGATTTTAGAATGGTTGATGCAAGAAGCTAAAAAGGGACAGCAAATTCAACGCTATAAAGGGTTGGGAGAAATGAACGCTGATCAATTATGGTCAACCACCATGGATCCAACAACTCGACGTTTGCTACAAGTTCGGGTAGAAGATGCTATTTCGGCGGATCAGATCTTTACGACGCTAATGGGCGATCAGGTTGAGCCGCGGCGTGATTTTATCGAAGCGAATGCGTTGCATGTCGAAAATTTGGACGTATAGTTTATAGAACGTTCCTTTTTGGCCTATTTTGAACAAAAAATGGGTCAAAAAGGGGCAAGAACGTTCTTTTTTTGTTCAAAATAAGCCAACGATAAATACCATTTATTATTTGTCATTTAACTGGCAAGCTTGTCATCGTGGTTTCAATCCATTCTCTGGCTTTATCATGGATCTCATCCGCGGTTAAATTATCAGCTTTTATTTCTGGCCCAATCACGACATGAATGATGCCGGGTTTCTTCACAAAGGCTTTTCTTGGCCATAAAACGCCCGCATTATGGGCAATAGGTACCACCGAAAAGCCGGTTTCTTTTGCCAATACGGCTCCGCTTCTTGAATAGCGCCCGGATTTTCCGACGGCTATACGTGAGCCTTCTGGGAAGATAACCACCCAACGACCTTGTTGTAGGCGTGTTTTGCCCTGTTCTAATAGCTGCTTAATCGAGCTCGATTTTTCTCTATCAATCGCAATGGGTTCGATCAAGCGCAATGCCCAACCGAAGAAAGGGATCGTTAAAAGCTGTTTTTTAAGTACCCAGGTTTGTTGTCCCAAAATGGTTTGCAGAAAAAGGGTTTCCCAAGTCGATTGATGCTTACAAAGAACAACCGCATTTTTATGGGGAAGATTCTCAAGTCCTGTGATTTCATATTGAATACCACAAACTATTTTTGCCCACCAAATAATAAAATGAGACCAAGAGGTGATAACACGATAACGTATTGCATAGGGGCAAAAAAACAAGAGCATTCCAATTGTTGCAAGGATAATCGCGCTGAGAATCTGTCCTACAGCAAACAAGAGTGATCTCAAAAACAAAATAATACGCGCTCCTTAAATCATGAATTTTTCAATGTTTTAGCGAAAGCTAATAAATTATCAAAGTGAGCAAAATCAAAAGCTGAATCGACTGATAATGCTTTGTGGCCATTACCGGTTAACACTAAAATCGGAACAGCGCCAGCACGATTAGCAGCGTCTAGATCACGATAAGAATCACCAACATAGGGAACGGTTGTTAGTGAGATCTGATAGTGTGCTGCTATTTGCTGTAATAAGCCCGGTTTGGGTTTGCGGCAATCGCAATGATCATTGGGTCCGTGTGGGCAATAGAAAATGCTATCAATATGACCACCCACGGTTTTCGCGCTTAAGCGCATTTTATCGTGAATAGCGTTCAGGGTAGTTTCATCATAGAAACCGCGTGCTAACCCAGATTGGTTGGTCGCAACCGCAACGGTATAACCGAACTGATTTAATAGCGCGATGGCTTCTAAACTGCCAGGGATAGGATGCCATTCATCAACCGATTTAATGTAATCGGGGGAATCTTCATTGATAACCCCATCCCTGTCTAAAATGATTAATTTCATAAGGCCAATTTTGAAATATCAGCAATCTGCATAAATAGGGCTGATAAATGACCTAACAAGCGTATACGATTATTACGCAAATCGTCATCTTCACACATGACCATGACTTGCGTGAAGAAATTATCAACCACTTGTTGCAAATTAGCGAGTTCAACTAGTGCTTCTTGATATTGACCTTCAGAAATCAGGGGAGCAGTTTGTCCTTTTAAAGCTTCTATTGCAAGGAACAGATCTTTTTCTGCGGGTTCGGCCAGTAAATCTTGATTGATTGGCGGAAGCTGTTGCAGATTAAAAAGAATGTTGGATTTTTGCAGAATATTTCGCACCCGTTTGTTAGCGCTGGCCAGATGTTCTGCTTGGGGTAATGTTTGAAAATGGCTAATTGCCAGAATGCGTTGACTACAATCATAGGGCTCGGTTAAGCGATTTGCCATGACCGCTTCAATGGTTTGTGGGCTGATACCTTGTTCTTGATACCACGCTTTAAACCGTTCGAAGCAAAAATTAAGTACTTGTTGTACGACTTCTTCATCGAAGAGCCCGCCATAGCCATGGCGCGCAATTTGGCAGAGCTCCTCAAGATCTAAAGGCAGCTTTTTCTCAATTAAAATGCGCAAAATAGCTAATGCTTGACGACGTAATCCAAAAGGATCTTTATCACCACTGGGTAATTGCCCAATGCCGAAAATACCAATCAACGTATCAAGCCTGTCAGCGAGAGCAACACAGATCCCAGTGGGGGACTCAGGAAGCGAATCCTTTGCAAAACGGGGTAAATAGCTTTCTTGAATAGCGGTGCAAACTTCAATGGGTTCGCCATCATTGCGAGCATAATAATTGCCCATAATGCCTTGTAATTCAGGAAATTCAAAAACCATTTCGGTCAGTAAATCGGCCTTGCATAATTTTCCTGCCGTTTCACATAATCTAGGGGATGCATCGATTAATTTGGCAATATGTCCTGCTAATTTAGAAATACGCTGTGATTTATCATACAAAGTACCTAGTTTTTTCTGGAAAATCATATTTTTTAGACCTTCCAGGCGTGAATTGAGCGGATGCTTTCTGTCTTGATCGTAGAAGAATTTCGCATCTGCAAGTCTTGCTTGCATCACGCGCTCATTGCCTATCCTGATATTATCAGGGGGAATCGCTTCAGTATTACTTACCAAGACAAAGGTATTTAATAATTTTCCAGAAGGATTTTTGATGGCAAAACATTTTTGATGATTTTGCATAGAAGAAATCAGCGCTTCTTGTGGCACTTCTAAAAATGCTTTATTAAACTCTGCAGATAAAGTAACAGGCCATTCGACTAAGCCGTTCACTTCATCTAGCAACTCAGGTTCAATCACCGTATTACCACCGTGATTTTTTCCGAGAAATTCAATCGTGTTTTTAATGATTTGCTTTCGTTCTTCAAAATCAGCAATGACTTTTGCGTCGCGTAGAATGGGTAAATACTCATCAGCATTGTTAATTAAAATCGCTTGCGGCGCATGCACGCGATGCCCGTGCGTATGTTGGGTTGCGTTGATACCCATGACTTTTATTGGCAAACCATTTGAGCCGTGAACGATAGTTAACCAATGAATGGGGCGTAAAAATTCTAAGGTATTATCTCCCCAGCGCATCCGTTTTTTAGCAGGGATTTCATTAATCGCTTTTTCGATAATGGCTGGCAAAATATGTTCTAAAGGCATACCGCCTTCTTGTTGTTCAAATACCAACCAAGAACCTTGTGGTGATTCCAAGACTTTTAATTGTTCGATAGACACTTTACAGCTTTTGGCAAAGCCTAAAGCGGCAGGTGTTGGATTACCACTTGCATCATAAGCATTGGCAATCGCAGGCCCGCGTTTTTGCACAAGGCGTTGTGGCTGGGTTGCAGGAACATCCTGTAAACGTGCCGAAATTCGCCGTGGCGTCACAAAATGTTCAACCTTACTATAGGTGATACCTGCATCTGTTAATCCTTGCGCTAACACTTTAGAAAAAGTGCCTGATAATTTGCTTAAGTGATGTGGTGGGAGTTCTTCCGTTCCAATTTCAATTAAGAGTGTTGCTAACCCAGTATTAGGCATAAGAGTTCTCTTCTTTTTGTTTTGCTAAAGGGAATCCGAGCTTTTCTCGGGCGGCATAATAAGCAGCAGCGACATCACGCGCGAGTGTTCTAACGCGCAAAATATAGCGCTGTCTTTCTGTCACCGCGATGGCGCTTCTGGCATCGAGAAGATTAAAGGTATGTGAGGCTTTTAAAACCATTTCGTAAGCCGGTAATGGTAAATTGGCAGCAATTAATTTTTGGCATTCTTTTTCATAGTCATCAAAATGGGTGAAGAGCATCTCGGTATTGGCTAATTCGAAATTGTATTCTGACATTTCGACTTCATTTTGATGAAAGACATCACCATAGGTGACATCGCCTAAAGGGGTTTTTGCCCACAACAAATCAAACATACTATTTTTGTTTTGAATATGCATGGCCAAGCGTTCAAGGCCATAAGCTAATTCACCCATCACCGGTTTGCATTCTAAACCGCCCACTTGTTGGAAATAGGTAAATTGAATGGTTTCCATGCCGTTAAGCCAAACTTCCCAGCCTAAGCCCCAGGCTCCCAGCGTGGGTGATTCCCAGTTATCTTCAACAAAACGAATATCATTTTCTTTAGGATCGATACCAATTGCCTGCAGTGACTCGACGCATAATGCTTGAATTTCAAGCGGCGAGGGTTTTAATACCACCTGATATTGATGAAATAATTGGGTGCGATTGGGGTTATCGCCATAGCGGCCATCGGTTGGACGCCGACTAGGTTGCACATGGGCGGCAAACCATGGCTCAGGACCAATTGCGCGCAAGAAGGTACCTGGATGAAAGGTGCCTGCGCCCACTTCCATGTCTAATGGTTGTAGGATAACGCAACCTTGTTTGGCCCAAAATCGATGCAGGGTTTGAATTATTTCAGCAAATGTATAGGGTCGTTGAATTTCTGTCATTCAGAGTAACCTTGGCAGAGAATAAACTGGAAAATGCCAAATAGTATACACCGGCTCTTAAGCTGTGGGTATTGAATATAAGTAATATGTTAACTAAATAACACTTTATTAAATATCGAATATTCACTCGCTGACAAAGAAGTATCAAGAAGACTACCCAGACCCTTGCTAACGGCGCCAGAAAGTCGGTGATAGCAGGACGAGGATTGTAAAGATCTCAAGACGTCCTGCTAGCATCGCAAAACTCAAGATCCATTTTGCAGGGGAGCTTAAGGTTGAAAAATCGCTCGCAACACGGCCAAGCCCGGGGCCTGAATTAGAAATAGTGACCAATAAGGCGGAATAGGCGGTAAAAAAATCTTGTTCAACCATTAATAGTAAAAGCAATAAAACAATAAATATCACAAAATAAATAGCGAAGAATCCCCAAATGGCTTCAATAACGCGGGATGAAATCGCTTTTTCACCTAATTTAATAACATATTGCCCATGGGGATGAACTAAGCGTTTAATTTCTCGCGTCCCTTGTTTTTGTAACAGCAATACCCGAATGATTTTTACGCCACCGGTGGTTGAACCGGCACAGCCCCCTATTACGCCACAAAATAGGAGCAACAAACCGACAAATAAGGGCCATAAAGAAAAATCGGTGGATAGGAAACCGGTGGTGGTTGAAAGCGAGACGGCTTGAAAAAGGGCATCGAATAGCAAATCAGGGGATTTATTATTATCAGCGGCAATGACTAAAAACACCCACACTAAAATGGTGGCACTTAAAATGATTTTAGCAAATAATCTAAATTCAGGATCATTAAAATAAATCCGCAATTTTTGATTTTTTAGCATTAAGTAATGTAAATTAAAACTAATCGCACCTAATATCATAAAAATGATAGCCACACATTCAATGGCTTCACTTTGATAGAATCCAAGACTTTGATCGTGGGTTGAAAAACCACCGGTTGAAACGGTGCTAAAGCTATGAACAATCGCATCAAAACAAGGCATGCCCGCTAGCCAATAACAAAGTGCACAGGTGATGGTCATGCCAACATAAAGCAACCAAATGGCTTTAGCCGATTGAGTAATTCGTGGCGTTAATTTGTCATCTTTAACAGGGCCTGTAATTTCCGTGCGAAAAAGCTGCATCCCACCAATGCCTAAAGCAGGTAAAATAGCCACCGCTAAAATAACAATACTAATACCGCCTAAAAACTGTAATTGCTGTCGATAATATAAAATAGAATGCGGTAAATGATCTAAATGATGAAAAATAGTTGAACCGGTTGTGGTAAAGCCCGAAACCGATTCAAAAAAGGCGTCAGTAAACGATAAATCAGGATCGATATTCCAATAAAGGGGCAAGGCGCCAACAAAGCTTGCGGTTAACCAAAAAAGAAGCACAATCAAAAAGCCATCGTGGGTTCGTAAAGGTTGAGCGCGGTTGCGAACAGGGAACCACAGCAAGAATCCCAATCCAAAAGTCACCGCAAACGATAAATGGAAAGTCAGGGTATAACCATCTTGATACCAGAGTTCAACAAAGAGTGGCGGAACGAAGGTAAGGCTCAACATCATGAGCAAAAGACCTAAAATTCTAAAATTTGCTACCGCCATAAAATGTGGTGCGCCTCTTTATTAGATAAATGTAATGCCCACTTGGAATAGGCGTTCAACATGTTGAATGCGACTTTTGTCTATGACGAATAAGATGACGTGATCTTCTGGGGCAATTTCACAATCGTCATGTGCAATGATCACCTGATCTTCTCTGACAATGGCACCAATGGTTGTGCCTTTGGGTAAATGGATATCACGAATTTTGCGACCAATGACTTGTGAAGTCTGTTTATCACCATGCGCAACCGCTTCAATGGCTTCTGCTGCTCCCCTTCGTAAGGAGTGGACATTGACTACATCGCCTCGTCTGACATGGGTTAATAGACTGCCAATGGTTGCTTGCTGGGGAGAGATAGCAATATCAATATCACCGCCTTCAATCACATCCACATAGGCTGAACGATTAACAAGCGCCATCACTTTGTGAGCGCCTAATCGTTTAGCCAGAATCGCCGACATAATATTGGCTTCATCTTGATTGGTGACCGCACAAAAAACATCGGTTTCTTGAATGTTTTCATCAAGTAATAATTCACGATCGGCGGCATCGCCTAATAAGACAACCGCTTTATTGAGTTCTGCGGCGAGTCGTTGAGTGCGAGGTACCGATTTTTCAATAATCTTAACATTAAATTGATGTTCCAATGCTTCAGCAAGTTTGGCGCCAATATTGCCGCCGCCCGCGATAATCACCCGTTTATAAGGTTGATCGAGCTGACGAAGCTCGCTCATGACGGCATCGATATGTAATGGCGTTGCTAAGAAAAAGACTTCATCATCAGGCTCGATAATCGTGTCATCGCTTGGAATAATGGCTTTATTGCGGCGAAAGATAGCAACCACTTTTGTATCAATTTGTGGCATATGCTTTTTCATGTCACCTAAGGCATGCCCAACTAAGGTGCCACCATAAAAGGCGCGTACTGCCGCCATTTGCACACGTCCTTGTGCAAAATTGACGACTTGTAAAGCATCAGGATGTTCAATCAATCGCTTAATATGCTGCATCACCAAATGTTCAGGGCTTATTAACATATCCACCGCTAATGCGCCGCTGCCAAATAATTCTTCATAAGCGACATATTGTGTCGCTCTGACGCGCGCTATTTTTGTTGGGGTTCTGAACAGACTATAAGCAACTTGGCAAGCAACCATATTCGCTTCATCGGAATTGGTAACCGCAATCAATAAATCAGCATCTTCGGCGCCGGCATTTAAGAGCACATTGGGATAGGAAGCTGGTCCGCAAACCGTGCGGATATCAAGACGTTCTTGCAAATCATTCAGGCGATCGGGATTAATATCGACGATAGTCACGTCGTTTTCGAGACTTAAGTGCTCTGCTAATGTGCCGCCGACTTGGCCGGCACCCAATATAATAATTTTCATTGGTATTCACTTTGTTTAGGCGCACTTTATGAGTCTAGCGTAGTAGAAGCCATCCATGCCATCTTGACCTGGTAATATTTGACGTCCTGCTGCTTGCGTGATGCCCCAGCTGGCTTCAATAGGCAATACCGCTGCATCCTGTTGCGTAGCAAGAAACTGGGAAATCTGCTCCTCATTTTCTGCTGCAAGGGTTGAACAAGTTGCATATAACAGTATGCCACCGGGTTTAAGCAATGGCCATAATTGCGACAGTAAATCAGCTTGTAGTTTTGTTAGCTGCTTAAGATCGGATTCTTGTCGGTGCAATTTGATATCAGGATGGCGCCGAATCACACCGGTTGCAGAGCAAGGCGCATCGAGCAGAATGCGATCAAATAATTGCTGATCCCACCAATCGTTCGGGGAGCTCGCATCGGCACAGAGAACGGTTGCGGGCAGTGCCAGACGTTCTAAGGTACTTTTTAACAAATGAACACGAGGCGCTTCTTTTTCAAGCGCAACAACCTCAAGAGAAGGTTCAAGCTCCAGCATGTGGGCCGTTTTTCCGCCGGGCGCGGCGCAAGCATCCAAAACACGAAGTTTAGGAGTAAGTTCTAATAGTGTTGCAGCCAGCTGTGCGCTACCGTCTTGCACGCTAACCAAGCCCTCTAGAAAACCCGGTAACCGTTGGATGGGCACATCTTCGGCTATCTCAATGCCCATTGCGGCGTGCTCTAAGATGTTCGCTGGAATATTTTCTTTATTTAACAGGGCAAGATAATCTTCCCGATTCATTTTGCGTTGATTGACTCGCAACACAAAGGGAGGATGTTGCTGGTTTGCTTCTAGCAACGTTTGCCAATATTGAGGCCATTGATGTTGCCAGCGCTTCTCAAGCCATGCTGGATGTGATGCGCTCTTGTCCAAGCAATGTTTGACTTTAGCATCCAGGCGCAAGGCATTGCGTAATACGCCATTAATAAGCCCTTTAGCAAATGGCGCAATCCGTTTACAAGCCTCTACGGTGGCATGAATCGAAGCATGATGAGGAATGTCAGTATAAAATAACTGATATAAACCTATCATTAACAGCAATTGTAAATCTTTGTCTTTCTCTTTGAGAGGTTTGTCGAGTAACAGGTTTAAAGCACTTTGCAATACAAAATAGAACCGCAAAACCCCAAAGCATAAATGAACGGTAAAAGCTTGGTTGCGAGCATCTAATGAAGGATAACGCTTTGATACTAATTGAGGATTAAAAGAGCGTCCATGGCGAGCCACGTCAATCAGAATTTCATAGGCTAACGCACGACAATTCACAGTTTGTCCCATATTAAATTCCCATCTGCTTTGACAAAGTAAATAAGGCTGCATGCCCTTTTAAGATTTCACTCATCGGCAAAGCTTTTTTTCCGGGTAACTGGGCGTGTGTGATTAATAGGGCTTGTTCCGCTGTGCTCACGATAATCCCTTGTGGTGTTTGTTCAATGATCGTGCCAGCAGGAAAACGATTGACATCGCGTTTGACTACTTGGGCCTTGAAGATCCGTAATATTTGCCCATGAATGAGCGTATACGCAACTGGCCAAGGAAAATAAGCGCGCACTTGCCGCTCAATTTGCTGTGCACTTTGTTGCCAATCAATCAATGCGGCTGATTTCGCTATTTTGGGTGCATGCGTTACTTGGGCTTCATTTTGTTGTTCTCCAGGAGAATCGACCACTTCTTCTAAAGCATGAAACAACATTTTTGCCCCTAAAACAGCGAGCTTGTCATGGAGTGATTCGCTAGTATCATCATGGGCAATAGGGATGATGCCATTGGCAAGTGAATTGCCAGTATCTAAACCTTTATCCATTCGCATTAAGGTAATGCCGGTTTCTTTATCGCCTGCAAGAATGGCTTGCTGAATGGGAGAGGCGCCTCGCCAGCGTGGTAGTAATGAAGCATGGACATTGATGCAGCCAAAACGAGGTAGCGCTAAAACCGCTTCCGGTAATAAAAGACCATAAGCAGCAACGACCATCACATCGGGTTGATAGCTTGTCAAGGTTGCTAAGGCTTCTGGTGTTTTTAAAGAAGTCGGTTGTTCTATCGGTAATTGATGAGATAGTGCAAGTGTTTTAACGGGACTCATTTGCAATTGTTGTCCACGACCCGCTGGCTTATCGGGCTGGGTATAGACAGCAACAATCTCATGCCCTGTAGTTAATAAGGCCTCTAATTGTATTTCTGCAAACGTGGGTGTTCCGGCGAAAATGATTCTCATGAGGTTGCTTTTTGCACCTTTTCTAATTTTTTAAGCAAGAGTGCGCGTTTGAGCTTGGAAAGTCTATCAATATTTAAAACGCCGTTAAGATGATCAAGTTCATGTTGAATGCAGTGGGCTGCAATGCCATCAACGCTGATAGTGTGGCTTTGTCCTTTGACATCTTGATAACGCACGGTAATTTTTGCCGCACGCTCTATTTTGGCATACACCCCCGGTAAGGAAAGACAGCCTTCTTCCCGAGCAATGGCTCCCTCACTTTCTAGAATTTCGGGATTGATAAAACATTGTGGCTGATTAGCCTCTTTAGAAATGTCCATCACAAATAAGCGTAACGATAAACCGACTTGAGGCGCAGCAAGCCCACAACCATCGCCTGCATACATGGTCTCTATCATTTGTTTTGTCGTCGTTTCCAGCTTGTCATCGAAAACGGTAATGACAGGGGTAACTTCTCGCAGCACCTTATGGGGATAATGATAAATTTTTAATGTCATAAAGAGAAACTTCCTAGAGTTTTCGTCGAATTTTATATAAATGTTAGTTTTGTAGCAAATTTTATTTTTTGTGATAAAAGTCGTGCTCTTGATAAATATTTAGCTATTGTAAATACAAGGACCGATAAAGTAGCGAAGGAGTGAGCTTATGACAAGGTGCACCATGCTATTAAGAATGGCATTGGCTGTCGTATTATCTGCGGGGGTAACTTTTGCTTTTGCCGTAGAAATCGGGCATCAAGTCTCAGAGCATGAAACCACTTCCATGCCTGAAATTTCACACAGTCGCTCCTGGATTCATGAGCGAGCCCCACAAATGTATATCGTGCAAGATGGCGACACGTTATGGGAAATTGCCTGCAAATTTCTGAACGATCCCGGAAGATGGGAGCAACTTTGGCGATCTAACCCTGAAATTCGAGATCCTGACCGCATCTATCCTGGAGATATTATCAGTCTTGTTTATGAAAATGGCGAGCCTTGCTTACGACTGGAGCGGGGATACAGAAATCAGCATGCCACAGCGACGCGTGATGCCCGCACTGGAACCATCAAGCTTCGTCCTCGAATGCAGGTGCTACCAGTTGATAAGCCTATACCAACGATAGCCCTTAGCGTTATTAGCCCTTTCTTTAACCATTCTCGGGTGATTACGCCTTGTGAATCGGGTAAGTGTCCACAAATCGTTGCCTTGGATGACGATCATATCGTCGTAGGTGAGAGAGACAGGGTCTATGTGAGCAATTTATGTCCTGAAGATGAGAACAAGGTCTTTACCGTCGTTCGTCCTGGCAAAGATTATTTAGAACCATGCTGTAAGGAAAAGCGGATTGGCATCGAAGGGATGGTGGTGGGTAAAGCCAAGATTGAAAAGCTCAGCGAGCCTTCCAGTATGATTTTAAGTGAGAGTTATGCTGAAGTGAAAGTGGGCGATCGTATTATTGAAACCCTTTATGAACCCGTTGAGCCCTATTTCATGCCCCGATTTCCCAACAATCAAGCATTAGGACAAATTGTCTCGGTCTTTGGTGGGATCACGCAAATTGGTCAATATCAGGTGATTGTAATTACCGGTGGGTGTGATCTGGAACGAGAAGTGGGCGATGTATTAACTATTTTCCAAACTCAAAAAGATTTACCGCCGCGTTTAATTGAAGCATTAAATCGTAAATTATGTTTCCCGCCACTGAATATTGGGCAATGTGTGGTTTTTAGGGTGTTTGATAAAGTAAGTTACGCACTTGTCATGAAGGCGACTCGACCAATTTATTTGCTTGATGACGTCGCTAGGTCATAGAATGCCGCTTTTCGCAGCATGAATGAAGTGGATGTCGTTGAGCGAATTAAATACATATCAGCAAGAGCTTCCTTATTGGCTGGTGCTAAATCGGATGCTGGGATTTGGCCCAAGGCGATTTGCTCAGTTATGCCAAGAAGAGAAAGTATTATCGAATTGCTTTTCACAGGGATCTCCAACACAATCCTTTCGCCATTGGTGTGAAGCGCATGGCATTCATAAGTTAATCCTCGATTGGCAAGGGGTTAACCAAGATCTCGCTTGGCAAAGTCAGCATGCGAGAATCATGACATGGGAGCACAGTGAATATCCGGCGCAGTTGAAAAATATTCATGCTTGTCCGCCTGTCTTGTTTGTAAAGGGGAATGTAGAGGCCCTCAAAGCGCCGCAAGTCGCGATGGTTGGCAGCCGCCATGCCTCACCTCAAGGCAAAGAGAATGCTAAGCATTTTGCAAGTGCTTTGGTGGCCCAGGGATTAGTCGTTACAAGTGGATTGGCGCTTGGCATTGATGCTGCAAGCCATGAAGGTGCATTATTAGGCGGAGGACAAACCATTGCCGTATTGGGTAATAGTCTTGATAGGATCTATCCGCGTTCTCACCATGCTTTGGCAGAACGTATACAAATGCAGGGGGCATTGGTTTCAGAATTTCCCTTAGGTACTGCGCCAAAGCCGGCACACTTTCCAAGGCGCAATCGAATCATCAGTGGTTTATCGTTGGGGGTGCTAGTAATTGAGTCTACTATCAAAAGTGGTTCTTTGATAACAGCGAACTATGCTTTAGAACAGGGAAGGGAAATTTTTGCATTGCCAGGCTCTATTCATAGCCCGATGGCCAAAGGTTGCCATCATTTGATACGGCAAGGGGCAAAATGTGTGGAAAGCGTCGAACATATTTTGGAAGAGCTGGTATTACAGCAAAGAATCTCCGCTAAAAACGTTAGTAAATTAACTGACAATGATGAGGAGCAAGGAGGACTCTTAGCCCATATCTTCGATGAATGTATCTCGATTGATGATATTGTGTCGAAAACAGGATTGACCGCGCAAGAGGTTTCCTCGATGCTATTAGAATTAGAGCTCCGGGGAAAGGTTCGCGCCGTACCCGGCGGTTATATCCGAGTTGCAACGGGAGACTAACCATGAAAGCAAATGTCATTGAAGTATTGATGTTTTTATTTGATAACTACCTAAGTGTTAGTGAAGACACCTTGCTAGATGAGAAGTCATTGACCTGTGAATTAGAAGAGGCGGGTTTTGATCCCCAAGAAATAAGTCTTGCTTTTGACTGGCTAGGAGAGTTAGCTGAAATAGAAAGGCTTGCTGCAACATTGGTGCAAGTACCCGGAAATTCTATCCGTGTCTATGCATACGAAGAACAGGTTAAGCTTGACATAGCTTGCCGGGGCTACTTACATAGTTTAGAAGCAATGGGCTTGCTAGATGCAACTGTTCGAGAAATCATTATTGATAGAGCAATGGCGATTGAAGCCGATAATTTAAGCTTACAGCAATTCAAGCGCATTATTGGTCTTGTGATGCTTAATAAAGCGCCACAAGAAGAAATGTTGCCTTGGATAGAAGAACTCATGAACGATGAAAAAGCAGATAGCATTATTCATTAATGCTTTTTCGAAATAAACAAAGAGGTTAATGCTAACATGGTAAATCGTTTGGTCGTGGTTGAGTCTCCCGCCAAAGCCAAAACTATTAAAAAGTATTTGGGCAAAGGTTATCAAGTCTTGGCGTCTTATGGCCATGTCCGTGATCTATTGCCTAAAGAAGGTGCGGTTGACCCTGCAAGCGACTTTGCGATGAAGTATGTAGTGATTGAAAAAAATGCGAATCAGGTTAAAACCATTGCAGAATCACTCAAAAAAGTAGATGAATTATTACTCGCAACCGACCCTGATCGCGAAGGCGAAGCGATTGCTTATCATCTTTGTGAACTGATGCGAGAGAAAGGGTTATTAAAAGAAAAACCTGTGCATCGAGTGGTGTTTCATGAAATTACCAAAACAGCTATTTTAGAAGCGATTAATCATGCGCGAGATCTTTCCATGGATTTGGTTAACGCGCAGCAAGCAAGAAGAGCATTAGATTATTTAGTGGGGTTTAATCTCTCACCGCTATTATGGCGGAAAGTGCGCCCTGGCTTATCAGCAGGCCGAGTGCAAAGTCCCGCATTGCGCATGATAGTTGAACGTGAACTTGAAATTGAGAAATTCCAAGCAAGAGAATATTGGACTATCGAAGCGGATGTCACTAAAGATGAACAACCCTTTACTGCAAAATTAGTAGAATTCTCGGAAGAGAAGCTCAAACAATTTTCAGTGACTGATGGCGATATGGCAAACCAGATCATTGCTGACTTGAAAAAAGCTGGCAAAGGTAAGCTGATTGTTAAAAATATTGAGAAGAAGAAACGCAAAAGAAATCCTTCTGCACCGTTTACGACTTCAACGCTAC
Source organism: Candidatus Berkiella aquae (assembly GCF_001431295.2). NCBI lineage: Bacteria > Pseudomonadati > Pseudomonadota > Gammaproteobacteria > Candidatus Berkiellales > Candidatus Berkiellaceae > Candidatus Berkiella > Candidatus Berkiella aquae. Next base: position 21,015 of record NZ_LKAJ02000001.1, read on the forward strand.
AACAGGAAGCTTCTCGAAAATTAGGATTTGGTGCCGCGCGTACCATGCGTATTGCACAGCAGCTCTATGAAGGTATTGATATTGGTGAAGGGGCGCAGGGGTTAATCACCTATATGCGTACCGACTCGGTGAATTTGGCGAGTGTTGCGGTTGAAGAAATTCGCGAAGTGATTGCAGCGCGTTATGGCAAGGATACCTTACCTAGCGAAGCACATGTTTATAAGACGAAAGCAAAAAATGCACAAGAAGCGCATGAAGCCATTCGGCCTACCTCAGCAGCGCTTCACCCAGATGATATTAAACATGCGTTAAGCCCAGACCAATACAAATTGTATAACTTGGTATGGAAACGAACCATTGCTTGTCAAATGATTCCTGCCACGATTGATACAGTTGCCGTTGATTTTACCTGTGGTGAACACCATATTTTCCGTGCAAATGGTTCTATTATTGCTATCCCTGGCTTTTTGCAAGTTTATGAAGAAGGGATTGATGACGCCAAAAAAGAAGACGGTAAAATGTTACCGCTATTAAAAGAGGGCGATATCTTGCCCATCCTTAATATTCGAGGAGAGCAGCATTTTACGGAGCCACCACCACGCTATTCTGAAGCAACCTTAGTTAAAACCATGGAAGAGTATGGTATTGGTCGTCCTTCTACTTATGCGACCATTATTAGCACCTTGCAACAGCGTGAGTATGCCGTCTTAGAGAACAAACGATTTCATCCAACCGATGTGGGGCGTGTTGTTAATCGGTTTTTAACTACCTATTTTCAACAGTATGTAGACTATGGGTTTACCGCACAGCTTGAAAATGAGCTCGATGAAATTTCACTCGGTGAAAAAGAATGGCGCCCAGTGTTGCGAGAATTTTGGCAACCGTTTATCGATTTGGTTAAAGAAACACAAGAAAATGTGCAACGAAAAGATGTAACGCAAGAGCCTATTGATGAAAAATGTCCGCAATGTGGCTCTGCTTTATCGATTCGTTTAGGTCGGCGCGGACGTTTTATTGGTTGCACGAGTTATCCAGAATGTGATTACACGCGTAGCTTAGAAGATGGCACAAGCCAGGATGCCAAACCTGAAATAGTTGAAGGGCGTTTATGCCCAACCTGTGAATCTCCTTTACAGATTAAAAAGGGCAAATACGGTAAATTTATAGGATGTAGTAGTTATCCTGATTGTAAATTTATCGAACCACTTGAAAAACCTGAAGATACAGGAGTAGAGTGTCCTTCTTGTAAGGAAGGTAATATTTTAAAGCGTAAATCGCGGCAAGGAAAAATATTTTATTCTTGCGCGCGTTATCCAGATTGCAAATATGCTTTATGGTATCAACCGTTAAATGAGCCATGCCCGTTATGTGAATGGCCTATTACCGCGGTGAAAATAACAAAGAAAAATGGTACAGAGCGAGTTTGTCCTCAGCAAAGTTGTAAGTTCTCTGAGCCATATGACGAGACACCACCTACATAGTGATTATTGAGTTGTAAAAGAATGGGGTTTGTATCTCCTAATGAATGGTGAAGTAAAAAACTATCTACTCGCATTGCAACAGCAACTGTGTGATGAATTACAGCGCTATGAGCAGAAGGTTCACATTATAACCGATGAATGGCAGCGCCCTGCTGGAGGCGGCGGCATAACACGAGTACTACGACATGGCGATGTTTTTGATAGTGCGGGTGTCAATTTTTCACATGTCAGTGGTGAGAATCTCCCATCTTCAGCAACAAATCACCGACCTGACTTAGCGGGGCGACGCTTCGAGGCAATGGGTATTTCATCGGTGATTCATCCTGTGAATCCTTATGTACCGACTTGTCATATGAATGTGCGTTTTTTTAGCGCCTTTAAAGACAATGAAGAACCTATTTGGTGGTTTGGTGGTGGCTTTGATTTAACCCCCTATTATCCCTTTCATGAAGATGTTTTGTTTTGGCATCAGATAGCAAAGAAAGCCTGCCAAGATTTTGGTGATGCAGTTTATCCACATTATAAGGACTGGGCTGACCGATATTTTTATTTGCCTCATCGTCAAGAGACACGCGGTGTGGGTGGATTATTTTTTGATGATCTGAATCAACAGACTTGGGGTTGGGATTTTGCAAAGTGCTTTGCTTTTATGCAATCGGTTGGTTCTCATTTTTGGCAAGCGTATGGGCCTTTATTGGCAAAACGCTACCAAATGCCCTATGGTCAGCGTGAACAAGATTTTCAACGATATCGTCGTGGTCGCTATGTTGAATTTAATTTAGTGTATGATCGAGGCACCTTATTTGGTTTGCAATCAGGTGGCCGCACAGAATCGATATTAATGTCCTTGCCACCTCGGGTATCATTTGAATATCAATGGCAGCCAAAACCCGGCAGCCAAGAAGCCCTGTTATATGAGCATTATTTAAAAGCACAGAACTGGCTTGCCTAATTAATTATTTTTTCTCCGCTTGGGTGCTTTTTGAGGTTCTTGTGCGGCAACCGTTACCCCCAATGCAGATTTCATCTTATCAATTTCTTTACTCAGATCGTTGACCGCTTTTTCTAAACGAGATTCGCCTAATTTACGCTTACCTCCTTTGTGTTCTTTATCTAGATCAGATTTTACATTTGCGATAGCTTGATCAATTTTAGTAAAAGCGGCATCGGGATCGGTCATCACTAAAGTGCGCGCTTCCTTTATTGCATCATCAAGTGCTTTAAGCTGCCCGCCACGTTTTTTATTCTGAAACATCTTATAACTAGCGAAGCCAAATTTTTTATTTGTATCGGCTTTTTTAAAGCGAGATTTGATATCTATATCACTGAGAATATTTTTCACAATCTTTAATGCTGTTTGATCGTTTTTAAGTGAAGAGGTAGGTGAATTGGGTTTTGGTTGTCCGCCATCAGATTGAGGTGGTTTTGGTACATCAGGTGGCGTTACGGTTTGAGAAGGTTGGGTGCTTGGTGTATCAACTCTCTTAGGTTGAGGTAGATCAGATGCTAATTTTACTTGAGGATTCATTTGTTGTAATTGTTGCACGATAGCGTCTTGTAACGCACTTGACAACTCCTGTCTATTGGCTTCAATTTGCACCGAATCAACAAAACGTTGAAATAGCTTAATATTATTCACATCCAGGGTAAAGCCGGGACTTATCTCTTGCAAATCAGCTTCGAATTGCTCGCGTTGTGTTTGAATAAAAGCAGTTGCTTCACCTTGCACAGCGGCAACTGCTTGCTCTCTCTCTTCTTTCGCTTGCTTTCTTTCTAATTCACGAGCTTCTCGTTGTAATCTTGCTTGTTCTGCTATGAAATCAGTTCGTTGTTGCACAAGCGCATCGTAACTCGGGGCGTTTCCTTTACGTTCGACATCCTTTGATAAAACTGTAAAATGATCAGAAGGAGCATGAGCAGATTTTCGTACTAAATGACCCTCTGCGATATCTGCAATATCTTCATAGGTTAAATTAGTTTGATTCAGTAATTGATTAATACGGTTAGTAACGGCTTCTCGGTTAACACCGCCTTCAGGTGTTTGTAACTCACCCTTCGCTGTTGCGAAAAATTGTTGTAGCTTTTGCATTTGTGTATCGGTCAGATAATTAAGCTCGATAGTGCGTTTACGATTTAAATAGTCTTTTCCAGAAAACGTAATACCACGTTTTTTATTAAGCTCAACATCTCGTAAATTTTCATTACGTTGCAATAATTTATCGTAATTGGGTTTTCGACTATTATCTCGTACTAAACCGTCTTCATTAAAATACTGTTGGGCAGTGTAGGGGGCAAAAGTATTTTCTTTTCTTCTTAATTTACCTTCGGCGATATCCATTAATACATCAAAATTCACAAGAGGATTAACACCTAGGACGCCATTAATTTCTTTAGTGAGTGCAATGATGCTGTCATTATCACTAATGGAAAATTCATTACGAGTATGTGAGAAAAAGCGTGCTAAGCGTGATAATTGATTGGCATCTAATGAACGAAGGTCAATTTGTCTTTGTCCTTTATCTCCAATGATCATACCTTTGGGATCAAATTCACCGGTTAGTTTAGGTTTTTGATTACCTGCCTCAGCACGTTTGCGTTCTTCAGAGTTAACTTTAGCCCAAGTGGAAGGTACTGTAAAAAGCGCAATAATTTCATTAGCCTTTTTCGCTTTTTCTTGATTGTTTGCTAAAGTTTGTTCACCTTTTTTTAAAGCTTCTTCATATTCCGCAAGTACCTCTGTCGTGTGACTTGGCTTAACTTCCTCGATCTTTATTTTCTTTTCTAATTTCGCAATATGTTTTTGATTTTCCGCTTTGGTATCAGGATCGGTATAACCTTGTTCATTTTTAAGTGCAGCTATTTCATCGCGTATTTTATTAATAGCAATTTGTTTTGCTTTTTCTGGGGCAGCGATTTGCATTTCAATTTGTTTGATTTTTTCTTCGCTTTCTCTGACTCTGCCTTTAAAATTAGCAATATTACCGCGCTGCTCATTGATTTTTTGTACCACCGCCGCTAATTGCTCATAGAGTGCTGATTTGTGTTCCGCTCCTGCTGTTTGGTATTGCTTATACAATTTTTCATATTCTTTGGTTAACGCGGCACTTTCCTGTTTTACCTTTTCTTCAAGACTGACCAGTTTTTGATATTCCTTATCGTTTGTATCAGGCGGCGGTAAAGGCCTGGTACTCGATTTTGCTTTTGCGGTTGAAGAGGGCAGCTCTTTTTGTAACAAATCATGATAATCATTTAACCCCACCGCACTTCCTTTCCAGCGCTTCATGTTATCTTCAATTTTCTTGATAAGTGGCGCTGCTTTGGTTGGATCGGTTTCTGCGAGGGTAAATAACTCAATGAGTTTCGCTTTCAAGATGGCTTGTAATTCTGCAGCGAGTTTCTTTTGCATTTCTGCATCACTATCTGGGATCCCTTTTCCTGCATCACTTTCTCTGGCACCAATGCGTGCTAGAATATCGGTTTCATTAGGATAACGGCCTGCTTTTAATACCTTAAGATTAAGGCCGGCACCTGCATCAATCCATGCAATTCTCTCATCTTTGGTCATCTCAGCCAGTTTTTTAACAGGTTTCATAGCAGGAGGTGGTCCGCCAGGTCCACCGGGGCCGCCTTTAGGTGGTGGGGGAATGGGCCCTCCTTTGGGAGGAGGTGGGATATTATTTCCTGAACTCATGATTTAACTCCTAAAAGCATATACATTCGTCTGGATGCCAAGGTTGAGGATTCATTACATGTATAGACTGAGACGAAATAGAATAGTTCATCTAAAATATTCATTGAAAATGAAGAAGTTAAATAAATTGTATTTACAACAATAACTTCGCGTATGCTGTATAACGCAAAAGATATCTTTTATAATTTAAGTTTTTGCAGGGAATAAGCATGTTTGAGTTTGCAGTCTTTGGTGATCCGATTAGCCATAGTTTATCTCCACAAATTCATGAAGCCTTTGGCAAACAATTTGATTTGAAGATTCGGTATGAACGCATTCACACGCGAGCCGGTGAATTACAAATTGCCTTAGCAAAATTTAAACAACAAGGCGGTCTGGGTGCGAATATTACCGTACCTTTAAAACACGAGGCTTTTCAACTATGCCAGCAAGTCTCTGCCAGAGCCACCAAAGCACAAGCGGTTAACACGATTGGGTGGACAGAGCAAGGTGAATTATGGGGGGATAATACCGATGGTGAAGGGCTAATACGAGATCTCACTGTTAACCATCAATTAACCTTAACACACAAAAGCATTCTCCTATTAGGCTCAGGTGGCGCAGCGGCAGGCATTTTGGAACCGTTATTATCCTTTTCACCAAGCTTAACGGTGGCAAGCCGTGATCTAGAGAAAGCAAAAAAAATGCTACCGTTTAAAATAAAGAGCGTGCTCTACGAAATGTTAGCAGATGAAGAAAATGTATTTGATTATATTATCAATGCAACATCAGCGAGTTTGTATAATGAAATTCCTCCTATTCCTTTGCATTATTTTGAAAAAACTTGTTGTATCGATTTAGCCTATCGTCTAAAGGAACCCACGGTGTTTTTACAAGTTGCCAAAGATCACGGGGCAAGCTACATCTATGATGGCCTGGGTATGTTGGTTGAACAAGCCGCGCTGGGTTTTGCCAAATGGCATGCAAAAGTACCAGAGACTCAATCGGTGATAAAACAGCTTCGTCAATAAAAAATGTAGAGGTTGCGTGTTTAATCATTTCCTTGAAGATAGGTATTTTTGAGTTTGACATAGTTGCTTGCGCTATAGCGAATATAAATTTTTTCTTCTTGAGTAAGCGCCCGTTTCTTGATGGCAGGACTTCCAACCCATAAATAACCACTTTGTAACGTTTTGCCGGGAGGGACAAGGCTACCTGCGCCGAGTATCACTTCCGTTTCGATGATGGCACCATCTAGGACAATAGAGCCCATTCCAATTAAACAAGCGTCATAAATGGTGCAGCCATGCAACATGACTTTATGCCCGATGGTGACATCACTGCCAATCGTCAATGGTGCACCATTAGGATTAAAATCACCCGCATGCGTAATATGTAACACGCAGCCATCTTGCACACTGGTTCTATCGCCAATATGGATATGATGCATGTCACCTCGAAGAGAAGCAAATGGCCAGATAGAGCAATCTTCTCCAATCGTCACTTGACCGATAATAACGGCATTTTCATCAACATAAGTACCCTGTCCAATGATGGGTTGGTATTGTAGGTAGGGACGTAGAGGCATCACATTGTCCTTTTAACAGGGTTAATAATTTGTTTATTCTCACTTACGTTTACAGCAGGACGTAGTGATACTATATCAATAGCAGAGAAAGCACTGGTAAGTTTATCAGTCTCTTCATTACATAGCGTAATCGATTTGGTATGGGTTTGCCACCAAATTAATCCATTCTCAGGTTCGGTATTCAAACAGTGATGTTCTTGGCCTTTGCCGTCTTGGAAAGAGAGAACGAGCGAATTAGTGAACGCATTGGAATCACAATGAACATAAACACCATGATGATGGCAAGCAATGGCATCAATGAGATTTGACAACCCATTAGATTGCACAATGTGTATATCAATAAGCTGATGGCTTTCATCAATTTTTTTACGTAAAAGACAATGATCGTGATCAGCACAGATCTCTAGCCCCAAACGTAACCCATCGATTTCAATCATGGGAGATTGGCTGCCAAAACGAAAAGTCGCCCGTTGGTGTTCTGATTCATTCAGATCTTTACAATCGGTTTGTTTGCTGTATTCATAGATTTTTCCATGATGGAAAACCGAGCTGGTATTAAAAATGAAATTTCTATCCGTCCTATTATCCAGAGTATAAAACCAGCTAGGCTCTTGTAAGGGGTCACGCTTTAGGTTCTTATAATATTGAAAACCAATTTGGCGAAATGCATCAATGGCATCTTGTTGCTCAATTGAGTTTGGCAAAGCAACTTGGCGCCATTTAATAGTGCCTGGTAGCAAGATGCAATGTTCCTTGTCTTTTGACCAAAGTGCTAATATTGCTTGAATGTGTTGCTTTTGTGCTCGTCGATAGGCATTTTGATGCTTTCCGACAAAATAATGCTCTGGCGCAACAAACAACAAGGTAGGGTGAGGTTCTGCTTGTGAGACTGTTTTTAGATGAGCAGTGAAAATCTCATAAGCACGATTTAATACACCGATTAAAAGCGATAGTTTTTGTTCTAATGGAAAGAGACACGTTTGCTCAAGAGGAGGTTGCCAAAGCATAACCAAGAGAGGGCGCGACATGAGAAAACACCAAAAGCACACATTATACTCTTCCCAGTTTAAATTTATACTGTGTTGGCTGCATTCACTCACCCCAATCATGCACGCTATGTGCACTCTTGGGGCTTTCCTCACTTGCCGCCTTGTCTAAATTCAAACTGGTTCGAGTATACATACCCAGTTTGAATTTAGACTCTCCTATATACCCATTTCACTTCAAGATGCGAAGCATGACTTGAAGTACTTTCTTACGCGATGGGGGTTATTACAGGATAATCGAGATTAACCGGCTGATTGCAAGCGCAGAGCCGCTCTGCGCGTAGCATTTAAACAAGATTATACCGCTCGCGAGGAATTGGAGAATCTCGTATCTTCAAGCACGAGCGGTATATACAAGTGATAGGAAAGCGCTAAAATGAAATGAGCGACTTCAGTAGTATTTTTGAACACAAGCTAACTTAAGGCAGAATTTTCCCATGAAGAATCCATTATTAGAACCCTTTGATTTACCCCCGTTTGCTCGTATTCAAGCAGAGCACGTTACGCCAGCAATTAATACATTAATTGAGCGTAATTTAAAACAAATTGATGAGCTGACCAAAGCACAACAAAATCCAACGTGGGATAGTCTCATCGCTCCTATCGAAGCGTTAGATGATGAGTTAAATAAAGCTTGGTCGCCTGTCTCACATTTAAATTCTGTGCTTAATACCAAAGAATTACGAGAAGCTTATCATCAATGTTTGCCTAAATTATCGGAATATGGAACTACCGTTGGCCAAAATAAAAATCTTTATGATGCGTATATTGCCATAAAATCAGCAGGCTCTTTTTCTGCTTTAGAAAAAGCTCAGCAAAAGACAATAACTAACGCAATACGTGATTTTGAATTATCAGGTGTTGCTTTACCTGCGGCTCAAAAAGAACAATTTGCACAGCTCAGTAAAAAATTATCGGAATTACAAAGCCGTTTTCAAGATAATGTCATGGATGCGACGGATAGTTGGCACTTTGATGTGAAAGATGAAAATGAATTAATGGGTATTCCAAAAGAATCTATTGCATTAGCCAAACAAGTGGCAGAAAAAGCACAAGTTGCTGGTTGGCGTTTAACGTTAGATTTTCCTTGTTATTATGCGGTCATTACGCATGCCAATAATCGTGAATTGCGAAAAATGATTCACAAGGCATACAACACCCGCGCTTCTGAGCTTGGTGAAAATCCAGAAAAATGGAATAATGCAGCACTGATGGAGCAAATTCTTGCAACCAGACATGAGCTTGCACGTTTATTAGGATTTGCGAATTTCGCAGAGCGCTCATTGATTAAAAAGATGGCTAAAAAAACCGACAGGGTCATGAACTTTTTAAATGATTTAGCAAAACTTGCAAAGCCATTTGCTGAAAAAGAATTTGCAGAACTAAAAGCTTTTGCCAAAGAAAAATACGACATGCAAACGCTAGAACCTTGGGATATTGCGTACTATAGCGAAAAATTACAACAAGCACAGTATAGCTTATCAGAGGAGCTATTACGGCCTTATTTTCCTGCCCCTCAAGTAATCAATGGGTTATTTGAAGTTGTAAAGCGCCTATATGGATTGCATATTGTTGAAGAAACAACATTTGAAACCTGGCACCCGGATGTGCGATTTTTTGCGATTTATGATAAAGAGCAGCAACTGTTAGGTAAATTCTATTTAGATTTGTATGCCCGCAATCAAAAGCGAGGCGGTGCTTGGATGGATGAAGCTTGTGTGCGTCGCGTGCAAGCAGGAAAACTGCAAATTCCAGTCGCTTATTTAACCTGTAATTTTCGTGCACCCCTTAAAGATGAGCAAGCTCTGCTAACCCATGATGAAGTCATTACCTTATTTCATGAATTTGGTCATGGTTTACATCATCTCTTAACTAAAATTGATTATCCCAGTGTTTCTGGAATTAATGGTGTTCCTTGGGATGCGGTAGAATTACCGAGTCAGTTTATGGAAAATTGGTGTTGGCAAGAAGAAGCTTTAGCCTTTATTTCAAGTCATTATCAAACCAAAGAGCCTTTACCCCAAGATTTACTGCAGAAAATGATGAAAGCGAAAAACTTCCAATCAGCGATGATGCTGATGCGCCAATTGGAATTTGCCTTATTCGATTTTCGTATTCATTTAGAATATGACCCTAAAGAAGGGGGAAGAATACAACCTATTTTAGATAATGTACGGTTACAATATAGTGTCGTGCCAGTTGCTGCCTATTCTCGTTTTCCACATAGCTTTAGTCATATTTTTGCAGGTGGCTATGCTGCTGGCTATTACAGCTATCTATGGGCAGAAGTGTTATCGAGTGATGCATTTTCTCGATTTGAAGAAGAAGGTATTTTTAACCAAAAAACAGGTGCTGACTTTTTACATAAAATCTTAGAGAAAGGTGGCAGCGAAGATCCTGATATTTTGTTTAAAGATTTTCGTGGTCGTGATCCAGAACTTGCACCTTTACTAAAACATCGAGGTTTATCTAGTTAATATGCTTCACACAAGCTAAGCTTTTGCTCGCAATTAAGGGGGAGAGTGTCAATTCTCCCCCTTAATAACCCCCATTGTTATATTTAAATACAATTTTTTGAATTTATCGAATTGCTGAAAATGAGGTAAACCTAGGTGATTTTGCACCATTTTACCCTTAGCAGTTACACAGTAACTGTAAAAGGTTTGCACTATATTATTAACTTGGAGTAGAAGAAAAAATGAGGTAACTCAACTATATTTTATTATAGGGAAGGCGTACACTAAAAGATGTCACTTACGTGATCACATCCAGTTATGAATACAAACATGCTTACCTACTTAGATACATGTTTGCAGTATGGTCAGTAGTAAAAGACTAAATCGAGGTAACCATGAAAAGAGCTAAGCGAGACATGACCCACCGTGCGTATAAATTAGGCTACAATCAAGGCGTTAAAGGTCACAACAAGGAAACCTGCCCTTTCTTTGAGACGGATAAGCGTGGTCAATGGATGGGCGGCTGGAGAATTGGACATGCAGAATACGTAGCAGGCTATCGGTCGGTATCGGAGACATGAACTCGTAAGGATATTAAAAACCCCGCATTTGCGGGGTTTTTTATGGCGGTTATATTCTTAAATCAATATGCTTTATTGACGTATCATCGGTTGCTTGTGCGTCATTTTCTTCACTTTCATTCATATCCTTATTTTCAGAAGAGTCATGCGATGAATGCTTTTGCTTTTCTATAATTCGAGATTGATTCGTTGCTGCAATTTTACGGGTGCCAGTTGTTGTGAGTGCATTTTCAATAGCTTGATTGGCTATGCGTATAGTATCGGAAATCGAATTCATGCTTGATCTCCTGATAATGAGATGAATAATAAAAGGACTCATTTCCCTCTTAAAAAGTTCATAATAAATGTGGGCGTATTTTTAGACAGGTATTTCTAATGCGCGATAATTAAATTTCAAGTCGAGGGATTTTGTTTGCAGGAATTCTGATAAAACCATCTTTATCTTCAGAATATAAATGCGAGGGTTGTTGTTGCCAAGCATGTCCATAAATGATTTCGTAGCTTGCTGGAATACATCCATTGGGCTGTTTAAAATGACTATAAGCTTCAATCATTCGTTGAAACATGTGTTTTGATATACATCCTTCTGGACGATCAACATTCATATTATGGGCACCCGTACCCTTGAGATCGGTTAATAAGGTATTAACATCAGGGTATTCAATCGTTAGCATCTCCATATCAATGACAGGATCACTAAAGCGTAAATTCAGCAAATGATCGCCAATATCATGCATGTCGACAAATTCATTTACATGCGTTTTGTTATCAACCGCAGCAAAACTGCTTTTAAGTTCATGCAAGGTTTGTGGCCCTAACGTAGAAAAGAAAATCATTCCTTCGGGTTTTAATACGCGTTTAAATTCTGCGAAAGTCTGTGACAGATTAGCACACCATTGCAAAGTAAAGTTAGAAAAAATGAAGTCAATCGATGCATTGGCAAACGGCAAGGATTCAGCATCGGCACAAAGATAATGCGGATTATTTTTCCAAAATTGCCATGATTGTTTGCTTTTAGCAAATTGGGCCATACCCTGTGCAATGTCGAGTCCAAGCACCATACTGTCCGGAAATTTTTGCTGTAAAATTCGCGTAAGGTGCCCGGTGCCTGAGCCGACATCTAAAATAAGCCGCGGAGTTTGTTTGATATAATCAAGACGCTCAATTAAACGATGTCCAATTTCTTGTTGCACAAAGGCGTGATGATCATAGGTTTTGGCAGCAAGACTAAATGAGCGTGCTATATCATTTTTGTTCATGAATGGATTACCTGGCAAGGAATAGTTTTGGCAGCTGCTGAAGGAGGCTCTGCTTGAATGCCTAGCATTTGAAAGAGATCGGTATCTTTAGCCATGTCGACATTCGGTGTAACCAGTAAATTTTCACTATGATGAATAGAATTCGCGCCGGCCATAAAACATAATGCTTGCATCGTGTTTGACATTTGTACACGTCCGCCTGATAAGCGTACATAAGCTTTGGGCATCAGAATACGCGCTAACGCAATCGCACGAATAAAATCAAATTCATCTACTTTCTCTGCATTTTGCAACGGTGTTCCCGCAATGGGTACCAATTGATTAATGGGAACGCTTTGTGGATGTTCTGGCAGATTAGCTAAAGTAAGCAATAAGTTAATACGATCTTCTAGGGTTTCGCCCATACCCAGGATCCCACCACTGCAGACATTAATGCCAGCATTTCTGACATGTTCAAGTGTATCAAGTCTATCTTGATATTGGCGAGTGGTAGAAACTTTTGCAAAATGTTCCTCGGAGCTTTCTAAATTATGATTGTAATAATCAAGACCTGCTTCTTTGAGAGCTAATGCTTGTGAAGGCTTTAACTTACCAATGGTAATGCAAGCTTCTAAACCAAACGATTTAATAGTCTTAACCATTTCGAGCACTTCGGCTAAATTGCGTTCAGTGGGGCCGCGCCAAGAAGCCGCTAAACATAGTCGAGTCGCACCACTTGCTTTTGCAGCTTTGGCTTGATTCACAATGGTTTCTAAATTTGCGAGCGGTTTATTTTTGACGCCTGTTTCGTTATAAACACTTTGTCCACACCAAGCACAATCTTCTGGACAGCCACCGACTTTCATATTATATATCCCGCACACTTGTATGGTGTTAGCCGCGAATGAAAGGCGATGGATCTGTTGAGCTTGTAAAACCAAATCCATAAAAGGCTGCTGATAAATTTGTTGGGCTTCTGCAAAAGTCCAATTGTTACGTAATGTCAACATAAAGTGCTTTTTAGGCTCATATTAAGTTATTAAGTCGCTCATCGTAGGCGCTGACACCGAGAGGATCAACTTCATAAGGTTAGATGGTGAACAAGTGGTTAAAAATTGTACAACGTGGAATTAAGCGTTGTCTACAGTTACCCGCATATTGTCTGTTGTGTTGCCAACAAAGCGAGCGAGATTTTGCCTTATGTTTAGCCTGTGAGCAAAAGTTGCCTTGGCTTCCTCAACTGTGTCCCCGTTGTGCCATGCCATCGCATTCTGATGCAAATGACTGTATTTGTGCAGATAAAACGCTGCCTTATGAGCGTTTACAAGCGCTATTTGATTATGCATGGCCCCTTAATCTGTTTATTTCGCAGTGGAAATACGGGGAACAGCTAGCCTTTGCAAAAATGCTAGCCCATTTTATGGTTAAACGGCTAACACCGGCTTATCTGCCTGATTGTGTTCTTGCGATGCCGCTTCATCCCAAGCGATTGCGTCAACGCGGTTTTAATCAGAGCGTTGAACTTGCCTCGCAAATTGCGCATGCGCTTAGAGTCCCTTTAGATAGATGGAGCTGCACGCGTGTAACTCATACGGTTTCACAATCACAATTAACCGCACAAAAACGCGCGAAGAATATTCGTACCTCCACTTTTCATCTCAAACCGAATTTTCAGGCTAAACATGTGTTGGTTATTGATGATGTGGTAACAACGGGGGCGACCATTAGCGCATTGAGCCGTTGTTTAAAGCATCAGGGTGTAAAGACTGTAGAAATTTGGTGTTGTTGCCGTACGCTTAAAAATGCTAAGTCCATATAATCAATAGCGTTTTAATAGGGTTTCTAAATGAGTACGTTGTATGCAAAATATGGATTGCAGGGACAATCATTTGCAATCTTGCCAACCTTAAAAGCGTATCGGCTCTTAAAGCAAAAACCCTTTGATAGGGTAATATTTGACATACAAAAAGAGATATCATTGTTGGCCAGTATGCCAGGTTCAACCTTGCGCATCACCGTGCCTACGATAGGTTTTACTGATCTTATACTCGATTATGCACCTTGGCCGCGTTTTGCGATTCCACTCAGTGTGAATGGCTATGTCGCCAATGAAAATAATAAAATACCGGCAAAAATAATGGCATGGGGAAAAGATATTGCTGGCAATGATTATCCATTGCTCACCAATCCTGACGGAAAAATTGATTTGTCACTGATTGAAATGCATCGACAAGGACAGCTGTTTTTTACGACCCTTGATTCTATAAGCTATGTTTTTAGTATGCAACAATTACAAGGTTGTGACTTAGTGCCATCGTTTAGTTCTGCATTAGTGGGAAAAATGGAGTGGCTATTATTTTATCGAAATCAAACGCCTCTCATTTTTCTCATGGAAGTGCTTAATCAGCAAGGAGAGATTTTACAGACGAAACAGGTTGGATATTATCCAACACATCATTTTCAACCGAAGGCTTATTTCTTCCACCATCGTGAGATTCATTGTGAGGCAAAAGTAGCCGATCCTAATGCCTATTTTAGAGCTTGTTGGGAAGGTGAGCTATTGTTGAAAGATTCTATGGTACGTATAAAGCATTATGCTGGATTAAGCTATACATCACTGAGTGCCTTACTCATGCATCTTATACCATTATCAACATTTTTTGAAAGATTGACTCAGTATCCTCAAGGATGTACACAGAATCGATATGATCAATCTTTATCATTTAAAAACACTTTTTATAGACATCTTATTAACAGCATTCTCGATCAATCGTTACCATTAATGGCATTACAAGCTTTCTTTAATGAAAATGCTCATGAAAGCAAGAGTCTTGAACAGCTGAGTAGTACATGGGATGAGCAAGACAGAGCCGTGTTTAAAGCTATGTTAAGACAACCTTCATTAGAAACATTTGTTGATGCATTGGATGAATTCATTTCATTACGTGAGCCACTATTTAATGCAACATTCCAATTGCCAGTGTAGTGGTCAAGTAATTTTGGACACTGTGTTAGAGAAAGCTTACCCAGCAGCTTGTTCGCAAGCTGCTGGTGTAAGGTAATTATTGTAACTATGAACTCTATTCCAGTTGTAATACTGTGCAACATAACGGAGTATGTCGCTTTTAGCATATTCAATGCTTTCATAACCAGTTGATGGGAACCATTCAGATTTTAAGCTTCTAAAAAATCGTTCCATTGGAGAATTATCCCAGCAATTACCACGCCTACTCATACTTTGTACCATGCGATATTGCCAAAGTCGTTGCCGAAAGCTCAGACTAGTATATTGACAGCCTTGGTCTGAATGAAAGAGAACTCCCGCTGGCCGTCCACGACTTTCGTAAGCCATATCTAACGCTCTTTTGGTGAGTTCTGAATCTGCTTGCTTTGACAAGCTCCAGCCAACAACTCTTCTTGCATAAAGATCTAATACCACAGCCAGATATATCCATTGTTTACCTGCCCATATAAATGTTACATCACTGCACCATACTTGATTGGGTTTGTGAACTTTAAATTCTTGTTTGAGTAAATTCGGCGCTATTAAAGCTTCTTGTCTTATTGGTTTATACCGGTGCGCTCCTGGTTGCTTGCTCACAAGACCAATTTCTTTCATTAATTTTCTGATTTTATAGCGGCCAACTGAAACATTCTCGAATTGTAACCGTTTTGATATTGTTCTTGAGCCTGCAGAACCTCGACTTTTAGAATGTATATCAACAACTTTTGCTTTTAGCATTTCTCGTTCAAAGCAGGGAGCTCGCTTTTTCGCTACTCTCTGATAATTATAGCTGCTACGATTAATCCCAAACACAGAACATAATTCTGTAACTGGGTATTGCTCCCTTAACTTATCAATTACAGTCACTGATTCAGAGAATCTGACATTAAGAGAGCTGTAGCCTTTTTTAATATTTCTTTTTCTCGCTCTATTTTTCTAATTTTAGCTTCGAGTTCTTGAATCCTGCGTTGCTCAGCCGTTAAGGCTGTGCCTTTTGCAGGCGTTATACCTTTACGCTCCTGCCGAAGTTGGCTCACCCAGCGTTCCATTGTTGATAAACCCACACCCACCGCTTTGCAGGCTTCTTTGGTGCTATAACCTTCATCTAAAACCAAGCTGGCTGAATTATTCTTAAAATCAGGCGTAAATACTCGTCTTCCCATTTTTATACCTCATGATTTAGCACGCTATTTTAACATCTTTTTGCGTGTCCAAAATCATTAGACCACTACACAGAGGATGTGACGGAAGATGCCTTGGAGAGTATTCAAATAGCGTATACGTTGGAAGATCAAAATGGACAAAGGCATCACATTGATTGCCAGCCTAAAGTCATTAAGCCTGACACCTTGAGTATTTATGCAAACGTTATGCAAGCACAGGCAAGATATAGAGAAGAGGCTAATTTTCGGGAGCTTGGTCGAAAATGAATCAGCCAGAAGTTGATCTCAATGAGGTCACCAAAATGTATCAAATCTTAGGTTTGCCGTTAGATGCAACTAAAGAAGATATGCGCCGTGCTCGTAATAAATTAATCGCTAAATTTCATCCCGATAAACATCGGTTTGATCTCCATTATGAGGAGTCGATGTTGAATGAGCGAATGCAATCTATTCAAGCAGCATTTTTATATATCATGGAACATTATTCGGCTATCCAAGAGACCCTCCATTTCTTACCGCATCATACATTAACGAACCGTATTCCAGTGGCTGTACGCAGTTATTGGGTTTATACGAGTATTGAACGAATCAGTAATTCTGATAAAGAAGCTTGATCCGAAGCTTAATTTTTGACATTCTAAAGCAATTGCGCAACAACAGGGATAGTTCCATGCGCTGGTTAAAGATTAGTTTCATAACTCTTTTATTCGCAATAACTGCTGCAAAAGCCAGTGATGATGAAGTGCATCTTGCTGTTTCAACCACCATTCAAAGTCCTTTAGACATCATTTGTGCCAAGTTTAGTCAAACTACTCCCTATCGCTGCAAAATGACAACGGCTCCAACCGGACACTTATATGCTCATGTGATGCATGGTATGGCATATGATTTATTTTTATCTTCTGATGTTGAATATACGCAAGGGCTTATTAATGCGAATAAGGTGGATCCCTTAAGTCGGATTGTATTAGCAATGGGCAAAATTGTTTTGTGGAGTGCTGACAAAACACTCGATCCACAAGTGCTAAAAAATAAATTATTACACGAACCGAATGCAGCGATTGTCCTTGCAAACCCAGGTGCCTCAAGCTATGGCGCGGCAGCAAAAGAAGTATTACAAAAATATGATTTATGGGCCCATATTCAAGGACGATTGATTTACGCAAGAAACATTCGTCATACTTATGAGCTTATTGAAAGCCAGAAAGCTTCGTTAGGTTTTGTCTCTTTGGCACAGCTATCTGCGGATGAAAGAGCTAAACATCATTATTGGGAACCTGATCCCAAATCTTATAAACCTGTTGTTCATGAAGTGGTAACCTTAAGACATCCTCAACATCCTAAAGCCACGGCTGCTTTTATGGCTTTCTTAAAAAGCAGTCAAACTCGTCAGATATTACAAGATGCGGGCTTTGAACATGGCGCTGGGTGCAAAATATAAACATCAAAGCGATGGCTACGGCCACGATAATCAAAATCCGGTTTTCTAATAAGCCAGGGCGCATTGACAGGACGTTTGACAACCACTCGTTGTGTTGCCCGCGTAAGACTGAGTTCTATCAATGTTTCGCTATCTTCATCGGGATTAACTAACGTTTGTAACCATTGCATTTCTTTTTTAACTAAAGCGGATTTGGTTCTGCCTGGAAACATTGGGTCACAATAAATGACGGCTGGGGTCACTTGTGGGTTATCGCGTAAATATTGAATAGCACACATCGCTT
This sequence comes from Candidatus Berkiella aquae, assembly GCF_001431295.2. Classification (NCBI taxonomy): domain Bacteria; kingdom Pseudomonadati; phylum Pseudomonadota; class Gammaproteobacteria; order Candidatus Berkiellales; family Candidatus Berkiellaceae; genus Candidatus Berkiella; species Candidatus Berkiella aquae. The sequence continues at coordinate 38,966 of NZ_LKAJ02000001.1, forward strand.
TAAAGTGCATTCTAGCGATAATAGGAGCGAGGTCCGGTTGGTTTTTTGCCTGTAACAGACCTTCCTGCAGTGAGGCCGCAACGGTGGGATTGCGTTCAAATAAGGTAACCTCGCAGCCTAAAGCGGCCATTAAGAAAGATTCTTTACCAAGGCCTGCGGTGGTATCAAAAACGGTACAAGGGCCATTTTTTTTCAGACCAATTGCTTTAGCAATGAGCTCATTTGTTCCTTGTAAATGCTGTAAGCGGTAGCGTAAGCGACTATCTGCAAAATCAACGCGCATAGCAATTAGAAAAACCGTTCCCACTGATTAAAGCATTCTATGCCAATAACACTAACGAAAAAGAGAATAGTCAGTATTAAAATAGGCTTACCAAGCCAAGGCTCGATGGGACTTTCTAATGCTAAACGATAACGACCTCGCCATACCATGATAGCCGGTAGAATCCCAAGCAATATGGCAACAAATAGCCCAGCAAAACTTAGCGCGAACGTAAATCCTCTTGGAAAATAGAGCACAAATAGTAATGGTGGAATAAAAGTAATCACGGATAGTAACAGTTTACCTTTGAGCTTCTTTTGAATATGAAGTCCATCGGCTAAAAAATCGAACAGTGATAAGCAAACGCCTAACAGTGAAGTAATAAGAGCAAAAATCGAAAAATAAGAAGAGGCGGTCGTAATTTTAGGGCTTTGCAAAAGCATTTCTAATGCTTTGGGCACATCGGTAACAGGATGCCCTTGCTGTTGAATTTGCAATAAACCAGGATTTCCTGACAACGGAATGATCCCAATAATGCAAATTTCCCATAAAAGATACACGAGTAAGGGAATTAAACTTCCAATCAGTACAACATGGTAAAGTTGTTTTTCTTTGCCATGCAAATATTCAGTAAGGCTGGGTATCACAATCGCGGAGCCAAAAGCCGTAATCATTAAGGGAATAGGGCGCAGATCCCATTTTGCCGGTTGTGAAAAAAGTAGCATGGGATCAACATGTCCAATCGTTAAACCAAGCAAGCTAAAAAACGCACCAATTAACCCTATCATCAATAACCGGTTTACCCAATCAGTGACAGCAGTACCTAAACTAATCACAATAATGGTAAGAAAGGTGCCAGCAAGTGCTGCGGTAAAAGAAGAAGGAACGTGACCCAGTACTTTCAATCCCTGTTGTACCCAGACCCCTAAGCCTCCTAAGTAAGCTGCGGTGAGCGCATATAAAAGGATTAAATAAACCAGCCAGGTAAACATTTTGCCAGGTTTACCCAGTGTTTTTTCAGCCATCGTGATTAAATTGGAACCATACCCAACCGTGAGATTAGCCTCTAAGAGGAATAGGGCGCCAATGGTCATAAAGAACCAACAAACGATATAACTGAGCGCTGTTTGGGCAAAACCTAAGTGTGCAGTTGCAACGGGTAGGGCAAGGACCGCGGCACCAATAGCAGTACCAGCGATTAATGCCACGCCGCCAACAGCGTTTTTTAAAGACATAGTAAACCTTTTTAGTATTCGTTAAGTGCTCGGCGTTGTTGCACAAAGGCAAACACCGCTCCAAGCCAGCCTAATAAGATGCTGGCCACTAGGAAGGCAACTGTATCGTAGAACGTTAGGTTTTCCAAGGTGAATATCCCCTGATACAACGATAGAAGCTGCTCAGTGGGAGAAGTCAGCGCATGCACGACACAATAGGTGACTAAAAGGGCAATCATGCCGCCAAAAGTGCCATAAAGCATACCGCGATATAAGAAAGGACGTCGAATAAAGGCCTGAGTTGCACCAATCAAATTTAATACTTCCATTTCTTCGTGATGGCGTTCAAGTGATAAGCGAATGGTATTACCCACCATCAAGACCACACCAAAGCCAATTAATAAATACAAAAGATGCGCTAGTGTTTTGCCAAAGAAGAAAGAGGGTAAGTTTTTCTAACCAATCATAATCAAAAGCAGCGCTTTTTACGGCATTCATTTTGCCAAGCGTATTTTTCATCAACAATAATTCTGAGCGCGTGGTTTGTTTAGTATTGAGTTCCATGGTCACAACACCAGGTAAAGGGTTTTCACCTAGCAGTAATAACGTATCTGTTAACCCTGATGCGGCTTCAAATTCTTGCAGTGTTTTTTCAGGGCCTAAATAAGCTGCTTTTTTGACGAAAGGATATTCTTTGATTTTTTGTAAAATGGTATCAATTTCTTTGGTTGTCGCATTTTGATTCAAATAGAGTGTAATCGCAGAGCTTTGATCAAAACCTTGGCTGAGATGCGAAATATTTTTAACGAATAAATATAGGCTCATGGGAAGTGATAAACAAATTCCCATCGCTAAAATCGAAAAAACCGTTGTTAACGGAGAAATAGAAAGATTTCGCAAACTTAATTTGCACGCCATAAAATGCGCGGTCAAATATCGCTTCAGTGATTCACGCCATGGTGTGGTGGGGGCGGAGCTGCGTTTTTTCATTTTCGCATTAGCCATGGACTACCTCATTTTCCGATTCTGTGGTGGTGAGCAACTGACCCTGAGCAAGATTAATTTTTCGGTAAGGGAAGCTATCAAGCAGGCGTATATCATGTGAGGCAATTAGCACGGTGACACCGACTTGGTGGAAACGTTCAAATAATTTCATAATTTCTAATGAAAGCTCAGGATCAAGGTTTCCAGTTGGCTCATCAGCGAGTAAAAAACGCGGTTTATGGACCACAGCTCGTGCTATACCAACGCGTTGTTGTTCGCCTTCTGAGAGCATGGGCGGTTTAAAATGTTCTTTTTCGAGTAATCCGACTCTTTCAAGTGCTGCGCGTACTCGTCTTGAAGTATCGTAACGGTCGAATCCTGCAATCATGAGGGGCATGGCAACGTTTTCAAAAATCGTATAATTGCTTAATAGTTTAGGGTTTTGCGAGATAAATCCGAGTTTTCGTCGATAAAAGGGAATTTTAGCAGGGACGATTTGTGATAAATTTTTGCCACCCACCACAATGTGGCCCCTAGTCGGTTCTTCTAACAATGCAATTAATTTCAGTAAAGTTGATTTACCCGCACCAGAATGCCCTTGCAAAAAAACCATTTCGCCACTTGTAATTTCAAGGGAAACATTGCTAAGGGCAATGTGGCCGTTGGGATACTTTTTCGTAACATTGAAAAATGTGATCACGTGCCTTCCTTGGATAACCTAAATATTAATCATAACAAGCAACGTTGTATTTTGGAAAGCACAACCCATTGTTAGAAAGAAAACTTATTCTTCATTCGCATTGGAATCAAACAAGGCATTCACAAAAGCATTGGCTTCAAAGGGACGCAGGTCATCCACTTTTTCACCGACGCCGATAAAGCGAATAGGTAAATTCAATTTATTAGCGATAGCAAAAATAATGCCACCTTTTGCGGTGCCATCGAGTTTGGTAAGCGCAATGCCGGTTACACCCATCACTTCGTGAAATTTTTGTGCTTGCGCTAAGGCATTTTGACCTTGGCTTGCATCCAAAACAAGGAGGACTTCATGCGGAGCATTAGGGTCTAATTTTTGCAAAACCCGTTTAACTTTTTTGAGTTCATCCATCAAATTGTCACGCGTATGTAGCCGACCGGCGGTGTCAGCAATGAGAACATCGATTTGTTTTGCTTTGGCAGATTGAAAAGCATCAAAGATAACCGAAGCGCTATCAGCACCGGTATGTTGTGCAGTAACGGGTACTTGGTTACGCTCTCCCCAGACCGATAATTGTTCAATTGCGGCGGCGCGGAAGGTGTCACCTGCCGCTAACATGACGCTGTAGCCATCTTTTTGGCACTTTTTAGCCAATTTGCCAATGGTGGTTGTTTTTCCTGCACCATTGACACCAATCATGAGAATCACAAAAGGACGAATAAGTCCCATGGTGAGAGGTTGTTCACAGGGCAATAGCATATCCGTTAAAGCTTTTTGCAAAGCGCGATAGACAGCTTGAGGGTCATTTAATTCTTTGCGGCTTATCCCTTTGGTTAATTTTTCAATAATCAGTTGCGTTGCTTCAACGCCGACATCGGCTGTTAAGAGTTGGGTTTCAATTTGCTCTAAAAGATCATCATCAATTTCCTTCTTTCCTAGAAAGAGACTCGCTAACCCTTCGGTCAATGACGATCGGGTGCGCGATAAAGAGCTTTTAAGGCGAGAGAACCATGAGGTCGAGGCTGGCGCTTGTGCACTTTCTTCAGTTTGTTTTGCAACTTCTTGTGGTGCTTCTTCTTTAATATCTGGTAGTGTGCCGGCTGGTAGCGGATTGTCGCTTTCAGAGGGGCACTCAACAGCGCTCTCACCTTCTAAGGAAGGGGTTTTATCACTCGAATCATTGGGATCTTTGGGGGATGATCCATCGTCCTTTTTACGTCGGAAAAATCTCAGCATACATGGGCCTAAAGGTGATAGTACTGGCTAAACAAAGAAAATAGGGTATCCTACCATTAGTTACTTAGAGGTAAAGAGCCAAAGGTGGTTTAATCGCATGAAAACAAGGATGATGAAGTCGGCTAGCTTAATTTTTGGGGTCATATTAACGTGGAGTTTACAAAGCGTGGCAACGGAAAAACCCATTACGAAAGAACATCAATTACAAAATGGCCTTAAGATTTTAGTGAGAGAAGACCATCGGGCGCCAGTCGTTGTTTCGCAAATCTGGTACAAAGTCGGGTCTTCTGATGAGTATCGAGGTATTACCGGGATTTCACATGCTTTAGAGCATATGATGTTTCAAGGAACGCCAACCTTACCTGGCGATGGATTTGCACAGCTAATCTCTGAGTATGGCGGGCAAAATAATGCTTTTACCGGTGATGATTATACCGCTTACTACGAAGAGCTAGACGCATCACACCTTGATATTAGCTTCAAATCTGAGGCTGATAGAATGACCAATCTGTTGATTGCACCTGAAGCGTTTGCCAAAGAAATTAAAGTCGTGATGGAAGAGCGACGCATGCGTACGGATGATAATCCACAGAATTTAACTTGGGAACGCTTTATGGCGATTGCCAATGTCATGGGTCCTTATCATCATCCAGTCATTGGTTGGCAAGATGATTTGGATCATATGAGTGCGCAAGATTTAAAAGCGTGGTATCAACAATGGTATACACCCAGCAATGCGACGATTGTGGTTGTTGGTGATGTTGAAGCAGATAAAGTATTTTCATTAGCAGACAAATATTTTGGAAAAATACCTGCAAGACCTGCACCTAAAACTAAAACAAAGAATGAATTAACCGCATTAGGTGAAAAGCGGATTAAGGTACATCTACCAGCAAAATTACCCTATGCTATCTGGGGATTTGATGCGCCCAGCATTAAAACCGCTAAAGACGAAAAAGAGGTTTATGCGCTTTTAGTGGCAAGCGCCATCTTAGATGGGGGCGAAAGTTCTCGTTTTTCTAGGTTCTTGGTGCGAGGCGAACAAGTTGCGGCAGCATTAAACACCAATTACGATATTTTTAAACAATATGGTTCACAATTTATAATCACCGGTGTTCCAACGCAAGGACATACCATCGCTGAGCTTGAAGGCAAAGTGCTTGCCCAATTAGAAAAATTGCAAAATGAGCCAGTCAGCCTCGAAGAATTACAAAAGGTTAAAACGCAAATTTTAGCGCAAGAAATCTTTGAGAAAGATTCGATGTCCCAACAAGCAACCTTTTTAGGATTGTTAGAAACGGTTGGTTTGCCTTGGCAATTAGCAGATCAATTTACTGAAAAAGTAAAAGCGGTGACAGTACATGATGTACAAGCAGCTGCTAAAAAATATTTTAATGTTCAGAACATTACCGTCGCTGAGCTTATTCCTGAAAAAGAAATGGTTAACTAAGGAACAGTACCATGACAAGTGAGACAGCAGAAAAATCACATTTAGGCCGGTGGCTTGCAATTGCGCTGATTGCTATTGCGCTTGTAGGTGTATTGTTATTTGTTAAATATAAATATTATCCATCGCCAGAAACATTACCGGCGCAAGGGGGAGAGTTGGCAAAGATGATGGGCATTCAGAATAAAGCGCCTCAAAAATTGGATTCATACAAAGAAGTTAAAGGTGTTTTAAATATTCAATATTGGGTAACGCCACAAGGGGTACCGGTTTATTTTGTGCCAGTACCAACCTTACCCATGGTTGATATTCAACTAGTTTTTGATGCGGGTGCTGCGCGAAATGGCGACAAAGGTGGGTTAGCCTATCTTACCAATACCTTATTATCAGAAGGCACAGCAAAACTAAGCGCCGATCAAATTGCTGAAAATTTCGAGAAATTAGGGGCACAATATAGTGCGGAGTCACAACGTGATATGGCCTCACTTCATTTGCGAAGCTTGTCAGAACCGGCACAATTAGTACCTGCAGTACAAACTTTAGCGGAGCTTGTCAGCCATCCATCCTTTCCTGAACAAGGCTTTAAACGCGAACAACAAAATGCATTGAGTGCTTTGAAACAACAATCACAAAGTCCTAATCAAGTTGCGAGTAAAGCATTTTATAGCGCTCTTTATCCTAATCAACCTTATTCAAACTGGGTTTTAGGGGATGAGGCTTCTATTGCAGCCTTAACGGTGGCAGATGTTAAAGCGTTCTTTAACCAATATTATGTTGCTAAAAATGTTGCAGTGACAATTGTTGGGGATTTAACTTCTACTGAGGCAGATTCGATTGCACAAACGTTAGTAAAAGATATGGCATTAGGGGAAAAACCGAAAGCGATTCCAGAAGTAACTAATTTACAGCAGAACGTTGTAAAAAAAGTTAATTTTCCTTCTGCGCAAACCCATATTTTGTTAGGTGAACCAGGTGTTAAGCATGGCGATCCAGAATACTATGCGTTGTATTTAGGTAATCATATCTTAGGTGGCAATGGCTCAGTAACTCGTATCTTTGACATTATCCGTAATAAGAATGGTTTAGCTTATTCTGCTTATAGCTATTTTGTACCCATGCGAGAACGTGGGCCTTTTGTTTTAGGTTGTCAAACCCGTAATGATCAAGCCGATAAAGCGCTAGAATTGATGCAAGGCCTATTACATGATTTTGTCGAAAAAGGCCCAAGCGATGCTGAGATAGAACAAGCAAAGAAAAATTTATTAGGCGGTTATGCACTACGTTTTGATAGTAATGCTTCGATTAGTCAACAGATCTCAGCGCTTGCTTTTTATGGTTTACCGCTTGATCACTTTGACAAATTTAAGCCTGCCATTGAAAAAGTCGATGCTAAAGATATTAAAGAGGCATTCCAAAAACATATCTTAACGAAGAATATGGTCGTTGTGATGGTGGGTGGCGAGCAGAAGCCCGAAGTACCCAAAACTTAACGGATGCGTACAAAAGATCAAGGTACGATACGCATTATCGGCGGGAAATGGCGTGGTCGACAAATTAAGGTGCTACCGCATATTGGTGTTAGACCGACGCCTTCTCGTGTTCGTGAGACCGTTTTTAATTGGCTCATAGGACATCTGATAGATGCACAGTGCCTAGATCTATTTGCTGGCAGCGGTGCTTTGGGATTTGAAGCTTTATCGCGTGGTGCTAAAAAAGTCACCTTCGTTGATGCTCAAACGCCGATTGTCAAAAATTTAAATGATACAGCTCTTCGTTTAGAAGCACACAGAGAATGTGAAATTATTTTATCGGATGGCTTGCGTTATTTACGTCATTTACCCTCCAATCAGCAACCCTTAGATATTATCTTTCTTGATCCACCCTTTGCGACCGATCTATTGAGTAAATGTTTATCATTACTAGCTTGTCATCCACTGGTCAGTGAAAATACTCTTCTTTATATAGAAACGGATAAACCGATATTGCCAGAAAAATTACCATCAGGATGGCAATTATTGAAGCAAAAAGTGGCAGGAGAAGTGGCCTATCATTTAGTGCAAGGTGCAAACCCATGAAGACTTATTTAGTGGGTGGCGCTGTGCGCGATGAACTTTTAGGATTAAATGTCACCGAACGCGATTGGGTTGTGGTTGGTGCTAAAGCCCAGGAATTGCTTGATTTAGGTTTTATCAATGTGGGTAAATCCTTTCCTGTTTTTTTGCATCCAGTGACTAAAGAAGAATATGCTCTTGCTCGTATCGAGCGTAAAACAGCAGGGGGATATCATGGCTTTGATTTTGATATCTCTCATGTGACATTAGAAGAAGATTTGATGAGACGTGATTTGACCATTAACGCAATGGCAAAGTCTGAATCAGGAGAAATTATTGATCCTTATGGTGGACAACAAGATCTCCAGCAAAAATTATTGCGACACGTTTCTCCTGCGTTTATCGAAGATCCCGTTAGAGTGTTAAGAGTTGCTCGTTTTGCTGCGCGCTATGCTCAATTAGGTTTTACTGTTGCACCGCAGACGATGATGTTGATGCAAAAGATGGTGAAACAAGGTGAAATTGATTATTTAGTAAAAGAGCGGATCTGGAAGGAAATGCAGCGCGCTTTAACAGAGCCCAATCCTGTGGCTTTTATTCAGGTGTTGCGAGAATCAGGCGCCTTGAAAGTGATTTTGCCTGAAGTGGATGCGCTCTATGGCGTGCCTCAATCACCGACATCTCATCCTGAAATTGATACAGGTGTCCATACTGAATTAGTTTTAGCACAAGCAACGCGTTTAAGTCAGGACCCACAGATACGCTTTGCGGCGTTACTGCACGATCTAGGCAAAGCTTTAACGCCGGCTGAATATTTGCCCAAGCATCCTCAACATGAACTTAAAAGCGCACAATTGGTTAAGCAATTATGTGAACGTTTACATGTACCTAAAGAGTATCAAGGTTTAGCGGAAATCGTTGCGAGATATCATGGCGATTGCTATAGCGCGCCTTCGCTCTCGGCAAGCGCTTTGCTTGATTTATTAGAGCGTTGCGATGCTTTTCGTCGTCCTGCTCGATTTATGCAAATGATCATCGCCTGCACAGCAGATTTTAAAGGGCGTCCAGGGTTTGAAGACAAAGAGTATCCACCAGGAAAAATCCTGGAAGAAGCGTTTTATGCTGCTAAAGACCTCGATCTTTCACAAGCTATCGCAAAACTTCCTGATAAGTCAGGCCTTGTTATCGCAGATACAATCAAAGCGTTGCGAGTCGCAGCCATTGCCAATGCATTAAAGATAGCTATCCATTAGTCAGTAGCAACGAGCTTCGATTTGCGTATAATGTTGGGTTGCTTAGCTGTTTCGGTCTTTTTTACAGGGCGTCTTTTATAAAGGTAGAGCAAACCCCCACCCACCAGCATGGCACAAGCAACACCACCACAGAGATTTGAATTTTCACTACACCAATCTAACCCTTCCATGACGCGAGTAGGAAGTAGCTCTTCTAATTTAAAGAGCCCATTGGTTTCATGACATAAAATGTCTCCGGGATGACAAAGGGGTGGCAGTAAAGAGGGGAACCAAGCAAGCAGTTGTAAGTGCGCTTTGTTTCGTAACATTCGTGGCAAGTGCGACATTGTTGACAAACAGCGATCAATAAATGCAAACATATCCGACCTCATAGCATACCTATCATTGGTTTAAGTATAAAAAGGGATTGGTGATCTGCAATGATTGGTGAGATATGCAGTATAGATATTTAAGTTAGCTACTTTAAAGATATAAGCGCAAAGAGCCCAAATAAGATTAAAATGAAGCCACTTGTGCGATTTAACCATTGCATGGCAGATTCAGGTAACTTGTGGTGCACAAGATGAATACCACCACACAGAATGACCCACCACAGTAATGAGCCCATAAAAACACCAAGAACAATTAAACTAGCTTCCTGAAAATGAGCGCCATTTTGAATAATACCTAAGCCTGAATAGATGGCAAGAAAGGATAAAATAGTGGCTGGGTTAGTGATAGTTAAGAGAAAGGTAGAGAAGAAATCTTGCCATAGGCTCTTGGCGGCGTCTTGGGGAGCATTGGGTTTATGTGGAGAAAAAAAGATCTTAAGCCCAAGATATCCGAGAAAAAGCCCACCTAATATGCGAATAAGTATTTCATATCGCAGCAACAGTGTGGAAACGGCAACAAAGCCGGCGCCTGCAATGCAGCCATAGAATGCATCAGCAAAGGCGGCTCCTAAGCCAGATAGTAGCCCAGCAGCGATGCCTGCTTTCAATGTACGGTTTATGCAGAGGATACCAATTGGACCAACAGGGGCCGCGATGGAGAAACCAATGATAAAGCCCTTAAGGAATAATAGAAGCAGCATAATCCTATTTGCCGAACTAAAACTTATACTATGTCTGATGTCAGGGAATTGTGCAATCTAAGCAAAATCGTTTTATAATCCGGGACTTAAAAATAGGACACCCAGAGATAACCTGACGGAATATGAAGAATGCCTGCTGAAATACCGAAAACACCCATCCGATTTATCGCCCATTTCATTAAGCCTTACCAAGGGTACATGCTGCTCTTTTTGTTGTGTATGATAGTGTCTGGCTTACATGGCGTTATTCATTCCTACCTAACCAAGATAATTATTGATTCAGTTGATAAAACCAATGGAAGCAATGTTTTTCAAGCAGCACTGTGGCCGGCAATATTTTTTATTATTGGTTATGAGATACATAACCTTTCCTGGCGCGGCGCCAATTTTGTCAATTTAAGAATACAAGCACCGATTAAAGAAAGTATTATCAAACACACTTTCACCATGGTGCATAAACAAGCCTATCAGTTTTTTCATGATACTTTTGCCGGCAGCATTGCAAGTAACATTCACATTTTAGTCGAAAGTATTGAGATGGCATTGCATCATCATTTGATGCATGTTGTGCGTGGTACCATATTATTAGTAGCATCGCTTATTAGTATGTATTTTGTGAATCCTTTATTTTTTATTACGCTGTTGGCTTGGATGGTAGGTTTTGTTTCGATTAGTTTTTTTGTCTCAAAGAAAGTGAAACAATTTTCCGATGCTTATGCGAGAAGCCAATCGGAGGTTTCAGGGCGCATTGTTGATAGTATTACCAACGCGCAAAATGTGCGCATTTTTTCTGCAGCACGTTATGAGAGAAGCTATTTGGAAAAATTTCTTTCCATTATGAAAAATCGCTTTCAAGTCAAAGAACGGTTTTTGCTTATTTTCTATTTAATGCAAGGGATCTCGATTTCGGTTCTGATTGCGGCTATGTTATACATTTTGATTCATTTAAAATCAAAAGGGTTAGTAACGACAGGTGATTTTGCGTTGATATTAACCTTAACCATTTATGTTACTGATCATTCCTGGTGGCTAACTGAGCAGATCAATCATTTACATAGTTATTATGGAAAGTGTCAGCAATGCTTAGTGTCTCTTTATAAACCGCTGGATATACAAGACCGTGAAAATGCAGAACCCTTGATGGTAACCAAGGGTCAAATTGTCTTTGATAAAGTAAAATTTCATTACAAGGGCGCACAAGGATTATTTGAAGATAAATCGGTAACGATTGAGCCTGGACAAAAAGTGGGATTGGTTGGTTATTCTGGGGGCGGCAAAACGACTTTCGCTAACTTGATTATGCGCCTTTATGATATCAAACAAGGTCGGATTCTGATTGATGGCAAAGACATTAAAGAGGTTACCCAAGATTCACTCAATAAAGCGATTGGCTTGATTCCACAAGATCCTTCGCTGTTTCATCGTACGCTCAAAGAGAATATACGTTATGGGCGTTTAGATGCCAGTGAAGAGGATGTGGTTAATGCCGCACGTAAAGCCCATGCGGATGAGTTTATCAATAAATTACCGCTTGGATATGATGCATTAGTGGGCGATCGGGGTGTTAAATTGTCAGGGGGGCAACGTCAGCGAGTTGCGATTGCAAGAGCCTTCTTAAAAAATGCGCCTATCCTTATTCTAGATGAAGCCACTAGTCAGCTAGATTCAGTCACCGAAAATATGATTCAACAGAGTTTGTGGGAGTTGATGCAAGATAAAACAACGATTGTGATTGCTCACCGCTTATCCACCTTGTTGCATATGGACAGAATTTTAGTATTTGAAAAAGGCAAAATCGTTGAGGATGGCACGCATCAGGAATTATTAGCGAGCAATGGCTTATACAAAGCGCTATGGGATGCACAAGTGGGTGGATTCATTGTGGATAATGCGGAAGAAACGCAAGAATTAGAGGAAAGCCTTGCATAATGATGCTTTCGATTCGTGAACCCAGTGTACAAGATGAAGCTATTTTCTTGGCAATGACGCAGGCAAGTCGAAAACTGCATCACCCATGGGTTAACGCACCATTAACCCATGAAGATTATGTTCAGTATTTAGTGCGTCAAGCGCTGCCCAATCAGAAAAATTTTTTGGTTTTTGGTATGAATCATGAGCTGGTTGGCGTTTTTAATATCAGTGAGATTGTGAGGGGTGGTTTTCAGAGCGCCTATTTGGGTTTTTACGGCGCCTTATCCTTTCAAGGCCAAGGCTTAATGAGCCAAGGATTACAATTAGTATTGCGTGAAATTTTCACCACACTTGCGCTTCATCGTATAGAAGCGAATATTCAACCACAAAATATCCGATCTATCGCATTGGTAAAACGTTGTGGTTTTCGTAAAGAGGGATTTTCTGAGCGCTATTTACAAATAGATAATGAATGGCGCGATCATGAGCGATGGGCAATAACAATTGAAGACTGGCAAAATCAAGGAAGGTAAAGATGAGAAATTTAAATAAAAATGAAATTCACCAAGTGAGTGGTGCTAATACCACGGTTTTAAAATTAACCGCAGTTGAAATGGATATTTTAGTGACCCATTCAACAAGGTTCGTTGGCTCAGGAACTTATGGTGGACATCGGCTCAATATGATCATTTATGCCAATGAAATACATGATTTAAATGATCAACTATTACCTTTTAATCTTAGTGAACCCGTCTATTATAATGGTCACAAGATCATGGCCAACGCGATTGATGGTGGCCATATCTATAAAATATTATTTAATCAAGGATGATGGCATTGGATAATAAGTTGCACCTTTTATCGAGTTGAGGAAATGATCATCGTGCGAAACGATGATCATGGTTCCAGGATATTGATTCAAGGTTGTAATCAAATGGTTTTTTGTGGATAAGTCAAGATTGTTGGTTATTTCATCAAGCAGCAAAAGAGAAGGCATTTTTGCAGCAATCATGGCAAGCATCAATCTTGCTTTCTCACCACCTGAAAGTGTCGTCATTGGAGCATAGACAATCTCATTTTCCTTAAAAAGAAAATCAGCAAGGTGTTGTCTCAATTTAGTCAGAGGCCAATGACATACTTTTTGTAATGCACAAAGCGGTGTACTTTCTATGGGCAAAGATTGATAATGCTGATCGTAATAGCCTATTTCATCTATTTTAGGTAATTGCCAAAATCCTGTTTTAATAACTTCTGGATCATTCATTATTGCCTTGAGTAACGTTGTTTTGCCACAGCCATTGTCACCTTGAATGAGAATACGATCATGACGATTAACCGTTAACGAGAGCCGCTCACACAGGATTTGCCTTTCATAGCCAAAACTCCCGTTATCAATGTAGACCAAAGACGTTTTATCGCATTGTCTTGCAGGCAGCTGAAAATGGGGTGCAAGCGTTGGAATTGTTAAAGCTGCACGCTCTTGTGCTAGCACCTGTTTTTGATTAGCAATCAAGGCTTGTCTATTAACATGGGATTTGATGTGACGAGCTGCTTTGGTTTTACTGGTAACCGTTGGCCATTTACGCTGTTGAATATTTTTTTCACCACGTTGTCGACTTTGTGCTGCGCGCTGCTCTGCTTGCATTAAAGATTGATGACAGGCAATCTGTTGTTGACGAAGTATTTTGCGTTTTTCCTCAACGGCGTTGAGTGCTTTTGCTTGATTGTTTAAAAAATCTTGATAATTTCCGAGAAAAATTTGAATTTTCTCTGATTCAATATGCCATATCCTTTCGCAACAGGTGTTAATGAAGGTTAAATCATGCGAAATAACAATTAAGGTGCCTTGATAGCGGTTAAGCATTTTCATTAATGAGTGGCGCTTTTTGCTATCAAGGTGATTGGTTGGTTCATCTAATAGGAGTAAATCAGGCTGTTGACGCAACGCCTGCGTTAAAGCGTGTTGGAAATGCTCACTGCCACTCATGGGATGATTATTATCAATAAGTTGTGGGACATAGCCAATAGCGAGCGCAGGAGGGAAGCGGATCTCGCCTTGAGAGGGAAGGGAATTTCCAGCAAGCATTTGTAATAAGCTGCTTTTGCCTGCGCCATTGGGGCCTACAATCGCAATTCGATCGCCTGGGTTAATTTGCGACGAAAATTCAGAAAAACAAGTTTTATGGGGGAAAACAAGTGCAATTGCTTGTAATAAAATCGGATGCATGAATAATCTCTCATTCTGTTTTACCCCTTGGGGTATTGAAACGTGTAACAGCTATTTAATGAGAGAGGTGATTCATGATACGTTATGCTCCGATTTTACGCAGATGTGAATATTTTTAGTACACCTTTGTAAAAAAATCAAGTATTTTGTATTTTTGGCGATATAAAGAGCAAAGAAGCCGTATGGTTTGGGGTCATGGCAAAAAATTTTCCATCACAATTACTCTCAAATATTGTCAAAGTGCATGGCAAGGTTGGAGAAGAATGGCTTGCCTCTCTTAATGAGAGAGTTGATCATTTTGCTAAAATATGGGGTTTGACGCAATTAAATGCATTATCTCCTTTAACTTATCATTATGTATTAAGCGCCCATAAAAAAGACTATGCACAGCCAGTGGTTTTAAAATTAGGCGTTCCCAATCCAGAATTATCAAGAGAAATATCCGCATTGAGACAGTATCATGGAAAAGGTGCTCCTTTATTAATTGAACATGATGCAAAACAAGGCGCTTTGCTCATGGATGCCGTTGTGCCAGGGACGACCTTAAAAAGCTATTTTCCTTTGCATGAAGCAGCAACGTTGCCTATTGTCGCTAAAGTCATTCAACAATTACACCTTGTTAAAATGCCAGACAGTACTGATTTTGTAACGATTCAACAATGGCATCGAAGTTTAATGCTTGCAAAAGCTTCAACATTCATACCCGAAGACATATTGGCGCAAGCACAACAATTGTCAGAGCAATTAATTGCAACGCAAACAAAAACCGTGTTATTGCATGGTGATTTACATCATGACAATATTTTAGTTGGTAAAAATAATACCTGGCTTGCAATCGATCCTAAAGGAATTATTGGCGATCCTACTTATGAAGTGGGTGCCTTCATTCGTAATCCTATCCCCCAATTATTGCAACAAAGTGATGCAAAGGCCATTATGCGCCAACGAATTGCAGGCTTAGCCAGTATTTTAAAATTCGATCCGGATAGGGTTATCCAGTGGGCTTTTGTTCAAGCCGTCCTCGCTGCTTGTTGGTCTATTGAAGAAAATGATAAGGCTAGTGCGGATTACTTCATGCGTTGTGCTAAGTTTTTAAAACATGGCTAATGCTATTATTATACCATTATCAAGTTAGTCCTTATCTCTAGAGGTGAGCTCATGCAACAGTTTCAACATATTTTATTTGTGAGTCATGGCATAGAACATGATCTCAATGCAATGAAACAAGCACTGAGCCTTGCCCATAATAATCAAGCACAACTGAATATCCTTATTGTGACTCCCCCTTTTCCTCGGGCGTTAGATGCTTATAAAACGGCTTATCAACAGGCGCTGGTTGAAAAATTACAAAAATCTGCGATATCACTTCAAGCAGAACTCGGTATTCATATATCCCAAGCTATCGATATTGCTTTTGAAACAACCAAGCCACAAGAAATTCATATTATTCAACGAGTCATTCGTGAGGGATATGATTTACTGATCAAGGCAGTTGAATCCAATGATGAGAATGAAGGATTCAAAGCATTAGATATGGAATTAGTTCGAAAATGCCCATGCCCTGTTTGGCTATTTCGTGCTCGCAACCCATTGTTAGAAACGGCACGAGTTGCCGTTGCGATTGATCCAGAGATCGAAGAAAAAAGAGAAGAAGAGCTTTCGATTAAATTATTGCAAGTTGCTGATTCATTGTCGGCCACTTTAAAATCTGAACTTTCAATCATTACCTGTTGGGACTACCCCTTAGAAAATACCTTGAGAAACAGCCCATTTATTGGGATAGAGCCAGAACATATAGAAACGATTGTGCATGAACAAGATATTAATCATCGAAAATCGCTAGATTTCTTAATTAATCAAGCAAATCTGGTAGGGCCGATGCAGATATATCATAAAAGAGGGTTGCCAGACATGGTGATCCCACAATTAATAACCGAGCTCAATATTGATGTTTTAATCATGGGTACGATTGGACGAACTGGGATCCCAGGCTTCATTATTGGCAATACCGCTGAAAATGTCTTGCAAAAAATTAGCTGCTCGTTACTTGCCTTAAAGCCAAATGGTTTTATTTCTCCCGTCAAATCTAGTTAATGCTCAATCGCGCAGCTTTATACTTCAAGTCATGCTTTGAATATGGCACAATGCTGCCCTTAAAGATTTCTGATGAGAAGCAAAATGAGCAATATCTGGGATAAAACAATCGATATCCATGAAGGACTGGTACGTCATCTGTTAAAAGAACAGTTTGCTCTAACGGTAGAAAACTTTTCGATACTGGGTGAGGGATTTGATAATAGTGCATTTTTAATTAACAATGAATGGGTCTTTCGGTTTCCCCATCGTAAAGAAGCTTATCATCCTATGCTAAATGAGATCATGTTGCTGCCCTATTTTAAAAAGCACTTATCATTTGCGTTACCTGATTTAACTTATATTGGCCAAGCAACCAGCGAATATCCGTATCCATTTGCAGGATATAGACAACTATCAGGGCAATTTTTGTGTCAAGCGCAACGCCCTTTCGTCAAAGATCATCACTTCGCGAGCTCACTGGGCCAGTGGCTAAAAGAATTACATCAGTTACCTATCCTTTCTGAACATGAAAGTAAGCTTGAAGGTGATCAAGGCTGGCGTTTAGATATTACAGGACGAATTGCGAAGATTGCTGATACCTTAGAACAATATGGTGATTATTTTTTAGCAGCAGGATTAGATGCGACGCAGATTAATGAATGTATGCATTCATTTGAACACCTGCACATTTTTGATTCCCAAAAAGTTTATTTACATGGTGATTTATATGCAAAGCATATTATGGTCACTCAAGAGGGTAAGCCGCTTGGATTGATTGACTGGGGTGATACGCATATTGGTCATCCAGCCATCGATTTATCAGTAGCTATCATGCTATTTGAACAAGAAGCACTACAAGCTTTTTTTGATACCTATGGGGCGGTCGACCATGCGCTCATCGACATCGCTATATTTAGAGCATTAAGTCACGCGGTGGTTGCTTATGCCTATTTCTGCCAGATCAATGATTTTTCAACAATGTGGTGGACTGAAGCGGCTATTCGGAATGCGTTGCACTTGCTTACTTCATAATGCATTCTGGATTGGTAACAATAGGTAGTGAAAATAATGCATGATCAAATGGGATAATCGGTGCATATAATGATTGAAAATATCGATTAAATTGCTCTTGAGAGAGGGCATTGATCTGAATGTTGTCAATACCACTGCGATTGTTCATATAAATAGGCACAAAACGTACACCATTGATAATCGTTTGTGTGGGTGTCTTGGTAAAACCTAGCAACAGTACCATGCTGCTGCGATTTTTAGGGGAACCTTGATAGCTGACGAAGTTTCCTAATGAATAGCTGATTAACGTTTGACGTCCATCGTTGGTAGAAAAGGTTTCAACGGGTTGTAATACATGAGGATGTGAACCAATCACCGCGCTGGCGCCAGCATTTAAGACGTCCTTTGCAAATTCCTTTTGTGCACGATTAGGAAAGGTTTGATATTCTTCGCCCCAATGCGGCGATACAATAATAATATCAACTTGTTTCTTCAGATCACGGATCGTATTAATCATCGTGCTTCGATCAGCACTATGGTAGCAATTAAATACTTGATGATGTTTATCAGGGATCCCATTGGTGTGTTCAGCACAAGCAAGCCACGCAATTTTAAATCCTTTGCGCTCTAGAAGAGTATACCAGCTTGTTGTGGCATTCTTGGCTTTTGCTCCAATATGTGCAAGCTGGTGTTGATCTAAAGTTTCAATCGTTTTATCAATGCCTAATGAGTCACGATCAAGAATGTGATTATTGGCATTCGAAACAATATCAAAGCCAGAGGTTTTAAGCGAAGCCGCAACACTGGGATGATAATTAAAAGAAGGGAAACGAGAAAGAAAATAAGTTTTCCATAGCAGTGGATCAGCTACTTGCTGCCCATTAGGCAATAATCCAACCCCAATTGGCCCTTCTAAATTACCATAAGTGATATCAGCAGCTTCAAAGTAAGGTATAAGATCAGGCCATAAACTGGCAAAACCGTGATCGGCGGCCTTTCGCTGTAAAGGATAGTGAAACAACAAATCGCCCACCGCAGCAATGGTGAGTTGTTTACCCTTATCACAGGCATGGGGAAATTGTAGGGCTTCACGAGCCAAAGAAAATGAACAA
The DNA here is from genome assembly GCF_001431295.2 of Candidatus Berkiella aquae. Taxonomy (NCBI): domain Bacteria; kingdom Pseudomonadati; phylum Pseudomonadota; class Gammaproteobacteria; order Candidatus Berkiellales; family Candidatus Berkiellaceae; genus Candidatus Berkiella; species Candidatus Berkiella aquae. The sequence goes on from NZ_LKAJ02000001.1 coordinate 57,519, forward strand.
TGAAAGCACAATAATGCTAGGCAGGCTATGGTTTTCACACCTTTTTATCGGCACGCTTTGCTTCTTTATATACCGCATGAATGAGCAGTTATACAATGACAATGTCTTCTAATAAACGTTTAACATCCTTCTTCATATTAGGACGAGTTTGATGGCGATTATCGTAAAGGAGGCTGAGCAAACAAATCAATTCTTTTAATTTAATGCGGGTTTGCCAATGCGCTGGTAAAGATTCTGCTTTATCTTCAATGCCTTGAATAAACGAATCTTGATAGATGCGAGGTAATCGATGGCTATAACGAAGAAAGAGCCCCATATCTAATAAATAAGAATCTGCTAATGCAAATTCCCAATCCAGCAAAGCAGCAATTTGATAAGTATCGTTATGCTTTTTGACTAAGATATTACTAGGATCGAAGTCAGCATGGGTTAAGTTTGCTTTGGTTTGATCCAATAATAAGAACGCATGTTCCTTAATATAATCCGCTAGTGCTTGAAGCAAAGAATCTCCTAAATAATGAGCAATGATGGGTTCATTGCAACAGAGATTGAATAGTGCATCTAAAGTATGGTCAGCACTAAAAGGTTGAATGCTTAAATCGGGATTAAAAAAACCGGCTTGTTGAAATGGAATATGTCGTAACTGATTCAAAAGCTTGCCAGCACTGAACGCACATTCGACTATATCCGTTGTGCTGCCCTTAACTATCACATCGCGCATTAATTCACCTTCTACCCATTCCATAATGGCATAGGGATAGGCTAGGTTTTTAAAAGAGCTATCAGTATAGTGAATTTTTGGGATAGGAATTTTGTCCTGAACAAGTTGATGAATTTGGATTTCACGTGAAAGAGCAAATTGATCACGTAGATAAATGCGAAGCAATACAGTGAGCCCCGAGCGAAAGATGACTTTGTAATTAGCATTGGCACAGCCGCTGCCCATCAAAAAGCAAGATTGTATCGGCTCCTGAGTAAAAGGTGCGAGCAAAGCAAGCAATTCATCATCTTTGATAAAGAAGGTTTCACTTGCTCGTTCCCAATCTATTTTGAATAGAGATGTATTCATTTTGATTTATAGCTATATTAATTTCAGAGGTTCAGCGTGCGGCATGATATAAGATGTACCATCTGATTTTTTTCCATCAAATGCAAGATAATCTTCATTCTCCACAAAATTCCCTTTGCCTAACAAAATACAACATGCAGCACCAAACATAGAATGTGAAAATAAGATTATTTTTTTATGAGTATAGTTACTTTCTAACCATTGTAGAACCCTGGCTGCTCGTACAAGAAGATTACAGAAACTTTCTGCAACTTGATACTTTCCAGAGCCATTGAAGCCGGAACTTTTGATTAAAGCATTTTGATCTTTGTAAAATAAATGGCAAGCATCATCATCATCCAAATCGCAAATGCGGCGGTTATCCCAAGATCCAAAGGATAATTCTCTTGAATCATTTAAAACATGGTATTTATGCCATAAATTATAACGTTCTATCAATGGAATACCTGTCTCTTTGGCTCTTGCAAGTGGACTATGAAAAATAATATCGGGTTCCCATCCCCGGTTTAAAAATTGCTGCTCAATGTTATTTGCAGCGTTAATGGCTTGTTGTTTGCCAAGTTCGGTAAGCTGATTGATTTGTTCATCAACATCCCCTTGATATATTCGATGTGCATAATTTTTGATATTAGTGGCGACCATTTCTTTATCAATTGTGCCAAAAGAAGAAATTTGACCGCAATTGCCAAAGGTTTCTCCATGTCTTATAAATACCAATTCAAAGTTTAAATGAAAGGGAGTGAAATGTTTGGCATATCTTAAATGACCTCTTGCGGCATCTACTAGCAATCCAAGTTGATGCATCGTATCCATGACATGTCTCCTATTCGACGATAAAGCGACTAAAGTAATGTTCTTCTACTTCTTCGCATAAATATCCTGATAAATTGCTACGATAATTTGCTAAATCTTGATGATCGGATAAATTTTTGATCTGAATTTTGCTGTGGGTGGTGACAGCCAATTGATAGTTTTGAATAGCATCTTCCCATTGCTTATTAGCACAATAAAGCCGTCCTAGACTGTTGTGAAAAAACGCAAGTTCTTTCAGATCATCCGGTTGTTTATTTGTGATAGCATTATACTGGATGATGCTTCGTTGATACGCCTGTATGGCTAATTTATAGAGTTTGTATTGAGCGAGGTAAAAGCCAGCAAAGTAATAGTATCTCCCAATCCGTCTATGGTTATTATCACTAGAATTTGAAATGTTCGATTTAATAATCGTCTCTATCGTGGCTGTTTCGAAGAGTGAATGAATTACTTTGGCAGACACAAGCGGAGACAACAATAGATAATATAAAAGACTTAAACCATCTGATGTTCTAAACCCTTCATCTCGATAATCGAGTTTGTGAGAATGCTCATTGAGCAACATATTGACATGTCGCTCTTGAGTGCCATCTTCAAATAGAGCAAATATATTATTTTTTTTAATATATTTAATGAAAGATAATGTATGCTCCTTTTCATAAAAAAGTACACACCAACTCAATAAATTGCAATCTTTGCTCTGAGAAACATTCGGGCGGTGCCCGCTTTCAAGCAAATGAGATAATGCCGCTTTATTTGCATGTAATGACGCAATTGAAAGCAAACTTAGTGGATATGTCGATTCAGTATCCTCAATGTTAGACCTGTTGAGTATAAAATCGTTTCCTTGAAATGAGTGATTCATTTTGGTATTGATAGTTTTCATCAGTCCGAATTTCCAATTGTTTAAATTTGTTTAAAATACGATTAACTAAAAGGTAATCTTCTTGATAAACATATCCAGGATAACTACCCTTTCCATAAGGGCCTGTATAACAAATAATATCCATTACATTATTCGATTTGTTGAAAATGTTTTGAATTTTTTGGCATTCAGAATTATTCGGATCAATTTGTTTTATGGCATATAAAATGCCTGCAGCAATTGCTCCTTCTAAGCGAGGTGTTGCAATTTTTAGAGAATGCTTTTTATGAAGATCTAATACGCCTCTAATGCATCCATCTTTTATTAATTTCCTAAGAGGATCCCTTGCAACGCGAATGATGGGATCATGAGTACTACTTTTGCAATGCTTAAGAAATGTTGATTTAAGAAATTCAAATTCATGTTGTTTTATATCAGGATATTCAGCCTGTAAAATTGGTGCAATTTCATACTTCATCATTTCTTGAATATAAGTAAGAATGTAAGGATTTTTAATGGCACTTGCAATAGTATCATATCCCATTAACCCACCTAACCATGCCAGGGTAGCATGGGGTCCGTTTATGAATTTATTTTTTAATGATATATATTGATCTAAATTCTTAACCGCTTTAATGGCAGGTAATCTTGGTATTTCTGGGATATCGTTAGGAGCATATAAAACAAAACTGAGTTCAGCATTAAAAAGATTAAATTGGAGTTTCTTCCTTTTTATCATTTTAATTAACTTTAGAGGAGAAGATAGTAACTCATCAATTTGTTGTTCTTTACTTCTTTTTCGATCAAAACAATTGGTTAAGGAAATTTGATTGGAAATTTGCTTTTTTAATTGTTGGAGAAGCAATTTTCTATCGATTTTGCTGACAATTCGGTCTACCATTGTGGGGATAAATCGGATATTTGCAAGAATTCGTTTACAGTAATCTTGATCATGTAGCTCTTGCAGCATTGCATTAAAAACTTGTTTTTTAATAAACTTGGCACAATCAGGTTTGTTCATCAAGACAAAAATTTTAAGACCTGCTTGATCATGTTTGTAGCGTTCAATAAGCCCTTTGGCAATTTGATTTGCAGAAGCTAAAACGCCTTCTTCAGTCAAACAAATAGCCATTATATTCGCATGAAGATATAAATTTTCGATGTTTTTGCTGTGCCTTGAATAAATCATATTAATATTATTGACACACGTTTTTTTATTTTGCGCGCCATCATCATGCTGGATCCAAAATTGATGATTGCTATTGATTAGCAAATTAGTAAATTTATCGCTAGAAGTCGCCACAATATTATATTCAAAGGGACTCTGTGAAATGATATCAGCCATTAAACCAAGACCAATGTATCCTCCACCATGAATTGCAAAAATACGCTTTTTATTTCGCTCTAAACGTGAGCGAATTTTTTTACAAATGGTATTCATCTTCGGTGGTAGACTATTACCAAATTGAGATAAGTTTAATTTGATATCTGTTAGGGTAGAATTCTCGATAGTGGCTTCATTGAGAATGTCGAGAATCGTTTCGGCACTCTCTTTTCTTAATTTGGGTAATATCAGTGTTTCAAGAAAGCTTGTATTTTTAATAATTGATGCGACGCAGGCATAATCTAAGAGAACTTCACTTGAAAGATCCATACATTCTCCCTTAGCACGGGAGTTTTCTGATGAAAACATGCAAACCTCCATTGAATATTCATAACAAACAATGAAAGCCAGCTAAATAGTGTGTATGGTATTAACGACCCTTAACACTATAAAATAGGCATTTTTATCCAAATAAAAGACTATTGCTGGATATTAATTGTTTGTGTATGAAGTATTTTTTCATATCAGATACTTTGTAGTCTAAGTATTATTTTAAGCTTTGTCAAAAATGCGCTGATAATACAATCGGTTATAACTTATAATTTCTTATAATAGATAAGATCTAGTCTTAAAAATTGCTTTGAAGAGAAAGGATTATGCAAGAGCAGAATATCTGTAATAATGTGTTAGTTGAATTGCGAAAAATAATTAGAGCCATTGATTTGCATTCTAAAAAATTAATGCAGGCATGTGGATTAACAGGCCCTCAGATGATTTTATTGAAAGAAATTATTAAAGCAGAACGAATGCCGATTAGCTCCTTAGCAAAAAATGTTAATTTAAGCCATGCCACGGTCACATCCATATTAGATAGGTTGGCAAAAAAACAATATATTTTGAGAGTGCGTGATAGTGATGACAAAAGAAAAATATATGTGCAAGCAAGTGATGAAGCAAAGCAATTAATTAGTCAATCTCCGACTTTATTACAAGAGAGTTTTGTTAACCAATTTATGAAGTTGTCTGATTGGGAGCAAACCCTATTACTTTCTAGCTTACAACGTATCGCAACGATGATGAAAGCAACGAATATCGATGCTTCACCTGTTCTTATCAATCATGATATTGAATAATGGGACATATTCAATATTTATTTAAGTTGTAAGCCAATTAATCGTATGGGCGCTTCAGAGCCTTGGGCTATTTTCATGGGGAGTGCAAAAACGTAACTCCCCGTAGCAGGGAGTAAATTCGCATTAGCAATATTTTCGATGATGTATTTATTGGCGCCTAACACCATGTTATGCACAGGATATTCATCATTTTCAGGACAATCAGGAGAAAGCGTATCAATCCCAAGACCGATGATTTGTCGCTCATGAACGAGTAATTCAGCAGCACTGGCTGAAATACTCGGAAAAACATGATTGTTATGATATAGAGATGGCGTTGACCAATGCCTTGACCAGCCCGTATAAATAATCACCAAGCTGCCAGGCATTATTTTGCCATGTTGTTCTTCAAATATCAGAATGGTTTCTGGAGAAACACGGTAACGTTCATGGCTTTGCTGTGATACATCAATGATGACTGCAGGCGCAATCAATTCTTCTAGTGTTAATGAGGCGACATCCCGCCCATCAGCGATTACATGTAAAGGCGCATCCAGATGCGTGCCAATGCCTTCTTCCATGTTAATGCTGCGAGTACGAAAGGAATAAGGCAAAGCTGGATTATGCTCCAAGATTGGCTGATGACTAAAACCACAATGGCCATCCCAAGTAGGAATGCTTGAGTTTAAGGAGTGTGTTAAGTCGATGATGGTAAAAGGTAACGGTATCATACGATAGACTTATCATCAAAAATGAATATGCCATTCTAGCATATTCATTTTCATGCGAAAGACGAAATTATCTTTTGTTATTGGATGGATGTCTGGATATAGCAACATCGTGCTTAGGTTTCGTCTCTTGTTCATTCTGACGTTCTTGTTTTTCACGAGACTTTGATTCATGCAGCTGTGTGGTAATGGGAGCAGGTCTGTTTGTCGATGCGACGGTGGGTTTTGTTAATTCTTGATGGACTACGTTTATTTTATTAATGACATTATGTAGGCTCTTTGCACGTTCATTTACATTAGGATTGGTGAGTGAATTAATTTCATCTTTTAACAGTGCATGAATATTAGGATGATTTTCTAATATTTCATTCATCATGGTCCCCAATGCAAAAATATCGGAACGCTTACTGTAGTTTCCTTCTAATGCTTCCGGTGATAAATAAGATTGTGAACCCGCTTCATCACGCATACGAAGTACTTCATCACCATCCACTTTTTCAATAAAGGCAAGATCAATCAAAACACATTTTGACATTTCACTATCCCAGATGAAATTTTCTAGTTTAATGTCGCGATGAATAAGATCTTTATCATGTAGTATTTGTAATTCTGCTGCTGCCTGATTTAGCAAAACCAAAGCCTCAAGATCGCTTAGCTCGCCGCCTTTAATAATCGATTCTAATTCTTTGCCATAATGTAATTCTTGAACGATATAATCCTTTTGATTTGTCGTACGCAACAAGTCACCTTTTAGATGTCCGACTTGCTGTAACATGGCCTTTTCTTTTGCTAAAACGCTTTCAGGAAGATTAGAAGCTATTTGCACTTTTATCGCGACTAATTCATTGGTTTCATAATCTTGGCCTAATTTTACTTTACCAAAGCCGCCTGCTCCTAATTGCCGAACTTTGCCTTCATATTCTTTGCCACGATAAAGAATAAAAGGTTTTGTTCCATTCTCAGTGTTGGCAAAAATGACTGAAAATTCAGGGCCTTTGGCACCTTTGCTGATTTTAGTGAGTTCAAATTTATTATTAACATCACATTTTACCCCAAGGGTGGTTTCGAGCTGTGCAAGTTGTTCATGATAAGTGTTAATTTTTTCTTCCAGCTCACGTGAGGTCTCTTCTAGTTGATCATGTTTCTCTTGAATTTTCTCATATTGCGTTTGCTTTTCAGTTTCAAGAGTAGTTAATCTCTCAACTAATTGGAGTTTATTATGATTGCTATTGAGATTATCTGCGGTAAGCCCGAAATAACGAATAAGGTCATTAATCGTTTTTACATTATTGCCTAAATTAAGATCACCCGATTCAATGTATTCTTCAATGGTCGTTAGTACAGCATCTACTGGCTTATAATCATCTGCTAAGTCGCTACGTTGTTCGGATACGGCAGATAAAATAAAGTTGGCATTTTGTAACTGCTGCCCTATTTCTAACGATTCCTGCTGTGTTGCATTGAGATCTTCTAATGTCGGGGTAACGGTTTTTTGAAAGTCACTGATTTGCTTACGCACTTCTTCAACCAGCTCGCGATCGGCATCGCTCAATAATGACTCATTATTAATGACTTTTTGCGCTTCTTTATGAGCAATTTTGGGATGAACACGTGCCATGGTAAGCTCCTAAATATCGTGTATATCAGCACTTTATTAAAACAAATTGCTAAAGATATTCTTAGGATTTAGCTTAAAAGGAAAAAGTTCCTGAACTACAAGCGATGCCGCTGATCAAAAGCGACAAATCCTTGTAAAGACTCATCAAATTGTTTACTGAGAGCCATTACTTTAAATAATTCGCCCATTTCATGCGGTTGGATGAGTTTTTGTAATTGTTGAGAGAAAGCAATACGTTGCCCGTCATTGCGTGCAGCTTCTGCGAGCGTTAAGATCCCATTGTTGAGCAAAAAGGCGCCTTGATTGGTAAAACCAGCAACTTCAAGATCATGTGCTATAGCAGCCAGTGCCAGGGCAGTGAAATCGACATGGGCGGTGATGTCTTGCAGGCCAATATATTGCAACGGATCGCTATGTGCATGATGCCGATAATGACACATTAAGGTGCCGCAGGTGCGAGAGGGATGATAATATTCATGGCTTGGAAAACCATAATCGATAAATAACATTACACCCTGGTGCAAACAGGCACTTAAACTTGCTATCCAGGCGTTTAATTGCAAATGAATTTCAGAAAGATAGCCTGGCGTAAAAGTCAGGCCTAGACGCTCTTGTAATGCAATGATCGCTTCTTGTAAGCCTTGGCTTTTGGGTGTGTCAAAACAAAGTTGCGTTTGCGTAGGCGTGATTTCAACAAAACCCTCTAAAATCGTGTGATCATCACTTATTTTAAATAAGTGGCAAGGTAATGCATCAATCACTTCATTGCCTAAAATAATGCCCGTGAAGGGTTCACTGGGTAGGGTATCAAGCCAGATAAAGCGATGGTATTGTTCTGGGCAATACGCTTGTAAATAAGCTTGCTGACGTGATTTTAAATCCGCACTGACTTCTAAAATATAGTAATGCAAAGGTAGGACATCTTGTGTGGCAAGATAAAGCATCAGATCGCCTGCCATACGACCTGTACCTGCGCCAAGTTCCAATATGCAAGGAGCTTCATTAGCTAAACTGCGCAGAATTTGCAGACACTGATTTGCAAGGGCTTGAGAAAATAAACTGGAAATAACTGGTGCCGTCACAAAATCACCGGCCTCACCGATTTTAGCAAGACCTGCACTATAGTAACCTAAGCCGGGTGCATATAAAGCGTTATGCATAAACTCAGCAAAAGAAAGTTGTCCTCTTTGTTGCTGGTTAAGCATGAAGAGATGATCAAGTAATTTAGCTTGGTGTGCTAAGGCATCGGCAGAAGGAGCGGGTAACATCAACGGCTTCTCACCACACGTATGGCCACATCTTTGGCTTCTTTGAGTGCGCCCGGTTTATGTACTGTGAGGGCAATACTCGTCGTTGGAAAATGATTTAATAAATCATTTGCTAGTCGATCGGCAAAGGATTCAATCAATTGAAATTGCTGAGAATGCGCAAAAGCGATGATATGCTGTACCACTTTTTCATAATCGATAGCCTCGGCAATATTATCTGAGACAGCAATACTCGCCGCATCCGTTTGAAATGTGATATCAAGTCGCAAGGTTTGTGGAATGGTCTTTTCCCAATCATGTATACCGATAATGGTTTTTAATGCGATATCGCTTAGCGTGATAGTGTCCATAAAGTGACATGTACTCAGTTAAAAACTTGTCAGAAACGGATAGTATCGCAAATTATCTTCCTCATCAAAAATAATGCTAACTAACTAATAGGGCGTAGCATTCTGTGAAAAAGCCTTCTACAATAGCTGCCTGTTAATCATTAGGATGTTATATGCAACTCTTAATACTCATTGTTGGTGTGATTGGGGCTTATTTACTAGGCTCTATTTCAAGTGCCATTTTGGTTTCTAAAATATTACGTCTACCCGATCCCCGCACGGAAGGTTCTGGGAATCCCGGCGCAACCAATGTGTTACGTATTGGTGGTAAGGGCCCTGCCATTTTAGTGCTATTAGGAGATGTCGCCAAAGGCTGGTTGCCTGTCATGTTGGTGAAATACTTTACAACCGATCCTTGGATTATTAGCAGTGTTCTGTTAGCTGCAGTGATGGGGCATATATTTCCTCTCTTTTTTCAATTTAAAGGTGGCAAAGGGGTTGCAACCGCTGTGGGCGGCTTATTGGGGTTGTCTTTGACCTTGGGTAGTATTTTTATTTTCACCTGGTTAGGTATTTTTGCGTTAACACGTTATTCATCACTCTCTGCGTTAATTGCCATTAGTGCCGTACCCTTGTTTGCATGGGGATTTCTCGATAAACGTTATGCGGTTGTGTTAGCGCTTTTAGCGTTAGTGATTATTTGGCGACATCGTAGCAACGTGAAACGATTACTCGAAGGTAAAGAAGAAAAATCCTCATTTTCTTCAAAGCGAAACTGAAGCATCTGCTTGCGTTTCAAGCTTCCTAATCCTCCTCTGTCGGATAATCTCCCCCCAAGGCATTGATTAATCCGACAGCCGCATACAAGCGCCGATACCTCACATCATTGACACCCTTGCTTGCATTAAAGGTCGTAATTTCTGCATTTAAAATATCCGCCAGTGCTGCTGTACCTGCTTTATATTCGTTGGTAATGATAGTTAAAGCTTGTTCGGCGGTTTTCAGAGAAGCTTCTTGCACAATGAGTTCTTGATTCAGGATCCTCAGTGTTGCTAAATTGTCTTCAACATCTTGAAAGGCAGCCAAAACAACTTGGCGATAATTTGCAATCGTTGCATCGTAGTTGGCGGTCGCAATTTGTACATTAGCCTTACGAGCTCCACCATCGAACACGGTTTGTGCCAGTTGTGCGCCGATGGACCACAGGCTTGCAGGACCTGAGAACAATTTTAAGAACTGATTCGTATCATAGCCATATTCGCCATTTAAAGTAAGAACGGGAAAATAGGCCGCCATTGCAACACCGATTTCGGCGTTGGCTTGTGCTACTTGGCGTTCAGCTTGCGCAATGTCGGGTCTTCTTTCAAGCAAGGCTGAAGGAATTTCAATAGGAATATAAGCAACAGGATAAATGGTATCGCAAGGTGCTAAGGTGAAATTTGCAGGGACTTCTCCGATTAGCACCGCAATCGCATGTTCATAAAGTGCTCGATTAATGCGATTATCGATCGCACTGGCTTGAGCTTGCTCTAACAAACTTTTGACTTGCAAGACATCGCCTTTAGAAGCAACGCCCACTTGATAACGATTATAAGTAATTTTGTATAATTTTTGATAGTTATTAACTGTTTCATCGAAAACGCGCTGATCACCATCTAAACCTCGTAGCTGAAAATAGGTTTGAGCAAGCGAACTTTGCATCAATAAGGTCGTTAATGCCAATTGCGCTTTACTGGCATCACGCGCTGCTTTGTTTGCTTCAACTAAACGCCTGACACTGCCCCAGAGATCGGGTTCCCACGTTGTGCCGGCAGTCACCAAATACTCATTACTGACATTGTCACCAAAATCAGAATCGCTATTAGATTCTTTATTTAAATTATTGAAGGTTGGCGTTTTGCTACGCGAGACACTGGCATTGGTTGTTATGACGGGAAAATAATTGGCTCTGGCTTGTGCAACCAGCGCTTGTGCTTGGCGATACTGTGCTTGTGCCACTTGAATATTTTGATTAGAAATTTCGACTTGGTTAATCAATGCATTTAAAACAGGGTCGTTAAAAACTTCCCACCAGGGCCCACGCTCACAATCATCTTGAGGAGATGCCGTCTTCCAACCATTAGGCGGCGCTTCTTTATATTCGATTGGAACAATGGTTTCTGGCCTGACATAATCAGGCCCCACAGTGCAACCTTGTAACAGCAAAAGAGTGATGAGTACGACTATTTTATTTCTCACGATGGCATTCCCTCATTGATTGTGGGATGGTGAGAGATCCGGTGCTGTTGCCACCAGCGTGATGTACGTTGATGAAGATTTTCAAAACTCAAATAAATCACGGGAGTGGTATAAAGTGTGAGTAATTGGCTAACAATTAAGCCGCCAATAATCGCAATTCCCAAAGGTTGGCGTAATTCTGCGCCGACACCAAAACCAATAGCAAGTGGTACAGCGCTAAAAATGGCAGCCATCGTCGTCATCATGATGGGTCTAAATCGTAATACACAAGCTTCAAAAATAGCATCACGCGGACTGACATGGTTGTTTCTTTGTAATTCTAAAGCAAAATCTATCATCATGATGGCATTTTTCTTGACGATACCAATCAGTAAAATGATGCCAATTAAGCCAATAATATTAAATTGTGTTCCGGTGAGCATGAGCGCTAATAATGCACCTATCCCGGCAGAGGGAAGCGTTGATAAAATTGTAATGGGATGTAATGTACTTTCGTAAAGTATGCCAAGAACCACATAGACCGCAAGTAATGCAGCCAATATCAAATAAGGTATGGTCGATAAAGAATCTTTAAATGCTTGTGCCGTGCCACGAAAGGAACCGATAATACTTCCTGCCGGGAGTTTCAATTTAGCAACTTTAGCATCTAAAGCCGCGACCGCATCACCTAAAGCTGCACCTGGCAAGAGATTAAACGAAAGGGTTGCCGATGGAAATTGGCCTTGATGATTAACGGATAACAAAGTTTTATTAGGAGTGAATTGCGCAATGGCGGAAAGTGGTATTAACTTACCATCTTTGGCTGGAACATAGATCTCATCTAAGGTTTTGGGCCTTTGCCAGTATTGAGGCGCGACTTCCATCACAACATGATATTGATTCATATTGGCATATAAGGTAGAGACTTGTCGTTGGCCAAAAGCGTTATAGAGCGTATTATCAATAACGTCCGATGATATTCCAAAACGCGATGCCATATCGCGATCGATGGTGACATAAACTTCAAGACCATTACTTAGCTGATCACTATTCATATCAGCCAATCCTGGCAAAGTGCTTAATTCTGCCATGATTTGCGGTACCCATGTATTTAGGGTATCCAGATCATAAGCATATAAAGTATATTGAAATTGAGCATTACCTTGACGACCGCCAATAACCAGATCTTGAGCAGAGCGTAAATAAAGTGTAGCAGCAGGCACTATTGCAAGACTTTTTCGTAAGCGATCGATCACTTGGGCCGATGATATTTTGCGTTCAGCGAGTGGTTTTAATGCAATAAACAGCGAGCCCGAATTACTGGAGCTGCCTCCACCCACATAGCCTGTGACATTATCAACCGCAGGATCTTCTTGCACTATCTTCGCAAATTGCTGAAACTTTTCTTTCATTGCTTGAAAAGAAATATTCTGATCAGCTTGAATACTGCCCATAATTCTTCCTGTATCTTGTTCAGGAAAAAATCCCTGAGGAATAATGGTGTATAAAAGGATATTAATGATGACGGCCATTAAGGTAATCACTAACATCAGTTTAGGATGAGCTAATGCCCAAGATAAAGAAGAGCGATAATGTTCTCGTAATCTGCCAATCATTGAAGAGGAAGATTTTTCTGCAGCATGATTGGGTGAGGAGAGCCATTTTTGCGCGCACAGCATGGGGGTTACGGTGAGTGAGACGACCAATGATACTAAAATAGCAATGGCCAGCGTAAATGAAAACTCCATTAAAAGCCGTCCTACAATACCACCCATCAACAGAATAGGAATGAATACAGCAATCAATGATATGCTCATTGATATCACGGTAAATTCTACTTCTTTGACGCCAATTAAAGCGGCTTCTAAGGCGCTTAGCCCCTTCTCGCGATAGCGATTAATATTTTCAATTACCACTACCGCATCATCGATAACAAAACCCGCGGCAATGGTTAAGGCCATTAACGAAAGATTATTTAAACTAAACCCACATAAATACATAATGGCAAGTGTGCCAAATAAAGAAAGCGGTAAAGCCGCACTTGCAATAAGCGCAGATTGCGGATTTTGTAAGAAAAAATAAATCACCAATACGACTAAGATCATAGATAAAAATAAGGTTAACTCAACATCATGTAGCGAGGCACGTATGGTGGTGGTTCTATCCATCATGATTTTTAGTTTGATATTAGGATTAACAGACGCTTCTAGTACCGGTAATAGATCTCGTACCCTATCAACCGTTTGAATCACATTGGCGCCAGGTTGTTTGAAAATGATAATGGCGACGGAAGGTTTGCCATTGGATAGACCTGCATTGCGTAAATCTTCCACGCTTCTTTCAACATTACCCACATCCTTGATTCGCACGGGACTGCCATTTTGATAACGAATAATCAGTGATTCATAATCTTGCGCGGCAAATAACTGATCATTGGTGACGATATTGCTGGTAAATATGCCATCGGTCAGTTGTCCAGTTGGCATGTTAGTGTTGGCGCTAGCAATGGTTTTTCTCACCGTTTCAAGGCCGATACCGTATTGATTTAAAATGGTGGGATTTAGCTCTACCCGGATAGCGGGTAACGAACCACCACTGACTAACACTTGCCCGACCCCATTGACTTGAGAAATAGTCTGTTGCAATTGCGTTGAAGCAATATCATAAAGATCAGCAATTGGGACAACATCCGATGTTAAAGCAATAATCATGATGGGCGAATCAGCAGGATTCACTTTACGATAAGTAGGGTTGCTCGGCAGATCCGTTGGTAATTGACTCGCGGCGGCATTAATTGCTGCTTGCACATCTCTTGCTGCACCATCAATATTTCTAGATAAATCAAATTGAATCGTAATTCGTGTCGCGCCCCTGCTGGAACTTGACGTCATATCCGTGACACTGGCAATACGACCGAGTTGACGCTCTAAGGGCGCAGCAACGGATGATGCCATAATTTCTGGACTCGCTCCAGGTAAATTCGCTTGAACACTAATGGTTGGAAATTCAATTTGCGGCAAGGCTGACACACTGAGAAAATGAAAGGCAACGATACCTGCAATCGTAAGACCTAATGCAAGCAGTGAGGTAGCAATAGGACGTTGAATAAACGGGGTGGATAAATTCATGCCATCTCCGTTTTAAATTGTCGGTTTTGCCAAGTCTGCTGTAAGCGATCAAATGCTAGGTAGATCACGGGGGTGGTGAAAAGCGTGAGTAATTGACTCAGAATGAGTCCGCCGATAATCGCAATACCTAAAGGTTGTCGTAATTCATGTCCCATACCTTGGCCAAATGCCAATGGCAAAGCGCCCAGCATTGCAGCAAGTGTAGTCATTAGAATGGGTCGAAATCGTAATAAACAGGCTTCATAAATGGCAGCCTCAGCTTGCTTTTGTGCTTTGCGCTCAAGCTCCAGGGCAAAATCAATCATCATGATAGCGTTTTTCATGACAATACCGATAAGTAAAATAATGCCAATCAAAGCAATAACAGTCAGCTCCTGATTGAAAAGACGCAAAGCAATCAGCGCACCCAAACCTGCTGAGGGGAGTGTTGATAAAATGGTTAATGGATGGATATAACTTTCATACAGAACTCCCAGCACAATATAAACAACGATAATCGCTGAAAGTACTAGCCAACCTTCATTAGCAAGCGCATTTTGAAATGTTTTAGCAGAGCCCTCTGGTTGTGTTTGTACTTGTAATGGAATAGGCAATTGTTCGCGAATATTTTCAATAGCTGTTAAAGCATCTCCTAATGCGTAGCCGGCGGCTAAATTAAACGAAAGTGTTGCACTGGGAAATTGATTTTGGCGATGAATCACTAAAGGACCCAATTGTTCTGATATTTCAGTAAACGCACGTAAAGGCACGGGTAAACCAGAAGCAGTATTAATGTAAAGTGTATTAAGTGCTTTTTGTTGTTGTTGTAATTCAGGTAGAACCTCTAAAATGACATAATATTGATTAAACTGTGTGTACATCGTTGAAATTTGACGTTGACCAAAAGCATCATACAAAATATTGTCTATGGTTTGTGCACTTAATCCTAGGCGGGAAGCGGTGTCGCGATCAAACTTAATATATGTTTGTTGCCCTTTATCGCTTAAATCACTGGCGATATCTCGTAAGCTAGGTAAATGTTGCATGCTTTGATAAAATTCATTGGTCCAATGCTCAACATCATTTAAATTAGGTGCAGTAATACTGTATTGATATTGGGTGCGGCTAACGCGATCATCAATTGTAATATCTTGTAAAGGTTGCATGAAAAGGGTAATACCCATTACCTTTTGCACTTGTTGTTGTATGCGCTGAATAACAGTATTAATATTTTCTTGGCGTTTTGCCGTTGGTTTTAGCAGTATTTGAATCAGACCCGTATTTTGAGTCATATTCGTGCTATCAATCCCAACAAATGACGTAATATTTTCAACGGCAGGATCAGCCATAATAATGTCTGAGAGGTCAACTTGTCGTTTTTTCATTTCGACAAATGAAATGGAAGCAGGTGCTTCAGAGATCCCTTGAATAACACCGGTATCTTGTAAAGGGAAAAAGCCTTTTGGAATAGTATAAATAAATAAAGTCATGACCAATAAAGTCAAGATAAATACCCCCAACATCAAACCTTGATGGTTTAATACCCATGTCAATGAGCGACGATAAAATCCTAAAATGGGTTGTTTGGCTGTTTCATTATGGCTTAATAATCTCGCACAAAGCATCGGAGTTAAGGTTAAAGACACCATTGCTGAAATAATGACAGTCACTGATAAAGTAATGGCAAATTCACGAAAAAGGCGTCCCACCACATCTTGCATAAATAATAAAGGGATCATGACGGCAATTAATGACACGGTGAGTGACATAATGGTAAAGCCGATTTGTTTAGCACCTTTAAGTGCAGCATCGAGTGGCTTTTCGCCCATCTCAATATGGCGGCTGATATTTTCAATCATGACAATAGCATCATCTACCACGAACCCCGTCGCGATGGTAAGTGCCATAATCGTTAAATTATTCAAGCTAAAATCTAATAAATACATCATACCGAAGGTGCCAATTAAGGATAATGGCACGGCAATACTAGGGATGAAAATCGCTGAAGCATTGCGTAAAAATAAAAAAATAATGACTACCACTAAAGCAATGGCAATCATCATTTCAATTTGTGCCTCTTTGACAGAAGCGCGTATGGTATTGGTGCGATCAGCAACAATAGTCACGTTGACATCGTTAGGTAAAGTGGATTCGAGCTTAGGTAGTAAGGTTTTAATGCTATCAACAACTTCGATAACATTGGCGCCAGGTTGTCGTTGAATATTCAAGATGATAGCTTGAGTCTGATTATACCACGCCGCTTGATTTACATTTTCAGCGCCATCAATCACATTGGCAACATCTTGCAAACGTACGGGAGCATCATTTCTAAAGGCAACAATAATTTGTCGATAATCTTCGCTTTTTAATAATTGATCGTTGGCGTTGATGGTATAGGCAATACTTTTGCCATCAAAACTGCCTTTGGCTTGGTTACTATTGGCGCTATCGATAGTGGCTCTGAGATCTTCCAGCGTCAGACCTAAAGCGGCAAGCTTCGTGGGATTCACTTGAATGCGAACCGCTTTGCGTTGTCCCCCACTGATATTAACAAAACCAACGCCTTTTATTTGAGAAATGCGTTGGGCAAAGCGCGTTTCTGCGAAATCTTGCACTTGAGGCAAGGGTAACGTCTTTGAGGTTAACGCTAATGTCATAATCGGCGCATCAGCAGGATTCACTTTATTATAAACGGGTGGATTAGGCAGATCGCTTGGTAAAAAGCCGGAAGCAGCATTAATCGCTGCTTGGACTTCTTGTTCGGCAATATCTAAAGGCATGTCTAAGTTAAATTGCAAGGTAATTAAGGAAGCACCATTGGCACTGCTTGAGGTCATTTGATTAAGACCTGGCATTTGTCCAAACTGACGTTCAAGGGGCGCCGTGATCAAAGAAGTCATCACTTCTGGGCTTGCACCAGGGAAAAAAGTAGAGACACGGATAATAGGATAATCAACTTGAGGCAATGCTGAAACAGGTAATAAACGATATGCAAAAAGGCCTGCTAATAGTAAAGCAACCATCAAAAGAGAAGTCGCTATGGGGCGCAAAATAAAGATGCGTGAGGGGTTCATGATTTTTCACGCTTATTTTGCACAATCACACGAGAGCCATGGGTAAGTTTATCAGTGCCTGCGGTGATGACTTCTGCCTGCTTATCTAATCCAGATAATATGACAGTATCATCTAAATAGGTAACGCCCGTTGTGACAGGTTGTATGGAAACTGTTTCATCGTGACTCACCAAATAAACAAAAGTACCTTTAGAACCTAGCTGTACTGCCGCAGTGGGAATAACCATTGCATTTTGCAAATCATCAACTTGCAAACGAATGTTCACAAATTGATTGGGAAATAATTTGTCATCTTTGTTAGCAAAAGTCGCTTTTAATTTCACTGTTCCTGTCGTGGGATCGATTTGATTATCTAAAGATAACAGTGTGCCAGTGGCTAATAATGTTTTTCCTGTGCGATCAAATGCATCGACTTTAAATTGTTTAAGATCTTTTAATTTAGGCACGATTTGTGGCAAGTTATCTTCAGGCAAAGAAAAAACGACGGTGATAGGATGTACGGTATTGATCACAAATAAGCCATTGGTATCAGATGTTTGTACATAATTACCCGGATCAACTAAGCGTAATCCTACGCGTCCATTAATCGGAGAAATGAGTTTACAATAAATTAGGTTAACGCGAGCGTTTTGAACTTGGCCTTCATCTGAAATAACCGCGCCTTCATATTGATTAACCAAAGACTGTTGTGTATCAAGCACTTGCTTTGCAACCGAGTCTTCTTGAAATAGCGTTTGGTAGCGCACGAGATCGATCTTAGCATTGGCAAGCAATGCTTTATCGCGCATTAATTGCCCTTCAAATTGTGTCAATTGTGCTTGATAGGGTCTTTCGTCAATTAGCGCTAATATTTCACCTTGCTTGACCATTTGCCCTTCACGAAAGAGCACTTTTTGCAGTTGACCATTAATTTGCGTTCGCACGGTCACCGTATCGGTGGGAATAACCGAACCTAAGGCGGTGAGATAAACGGGGACATTTTTATATTGCACTTTCGTGCTCACCACCGAAATGGGGGGTTTGGTTGGTTGCTTGTGTTTTTTGTTGTGGTATCCATACCAGCTGATAAAAATGACAATAAGAACGACTAAACTGATCAAAAAGATCATTTTGTGGCGCAAGGAGAACGCTCGAGGTTGAGCAATCTCGGCTGGTTGTTGATCACCTGATTCCATTCAGTAGTAATCCAATTAACTAATATTGTAGTAGTTCCACGGGTTCATCTTTGAATATAGGATGTATTTAGTAAGCATTCAAAGATTAGAGAGGGGGACGCAATTCGCTTAGTGGCCATCTGGCACGAACTTGTAACTCATGGCTTTTTTCTCCTTTAAGGAGTCGCTGACAACCTGCATAGGCTATCATCGCGCCATTATCGGTACAGAAACTGGGGCGAGGGTAAAAGACTTGAAAGCCTTGTGAATGGGCAAGTTGGGTCAAACTTTGGCGCAAATGCTGATTAGCGCCGACCCCACCTGCAACCACCAATTGATTGAATCCTGTGATAGCCAAGGCGCGAGTCGCTTTGACGATAAGGGTATCAATAACGGCTTGCTCGAAAGCGGCTGCAATATCAGCTTGGGTCTTTTCATCACGGGGGCTTTTTTCAATCAGCTGAGAAACGGCTGTTTTAAGGCCGCTGAAACTAAAATCCAGGCCTCTATCAATCAAGGGACGAGGCAATTTAAAGCGATGCCTTTCGCCTTTGCTTGCTAAAACAGCGAGGTGTGGCCCGCCAGGATAGGGTAATCCCAATAATTTGGCGGTTTTATCAAAGGCTTCACCCGCAGCATCATCAAGCGATTCTCCCAAAATCTCATATTCACCCAGCGCCGTGGTTTTGATCAGTAAGGTATGACCACCTGAGACTAAAAGGGTCAGGAAGGGGAATGAAGGCTTGGTTTCTTCTAGCATGGGGGCTAATAAATGCCCCTCTAGGTGGTGAACACCAATTGCCGGTATTCCTAAGGCAAAGGCTAGGCCTTTAGCAACGGTGGCTCCCACCAGCAAAGCGCCGGCAAGACCGGGCCCCGCTGTATAGGCAATACCATCGATATCGGCTGCATTAAGTTTTTTCTCGGCTAATAAACTTTGAATAAGTGGAATAACTTTGTGCACATGATCGCGAGAAGCCAGTTCTGGGACAACGCCACCATACTCTTCATGGGATACCTGACTGAAAATATGATGGGCAAGTAGACCTTTTTCGCTGTGATAGAGGGCGATCCCGGTTTCATCACAAGAAGTTTCAATACCCAAAACCTGCATTTTGATCAAAATCTCTACTTTTGGTTAACATTTAACACTAATTCGTTGTAAAATGGCCGCCCACCTGGGGAGGAATATCGCCAGTTGCTGCTTTATTGTCCATAATTTGATATAAAGTTCAACAGCCAGCTAAAATTAATTTCTCTAGACGGGCGTATTTTGTTTATTACATAACATATTTTCAAGAGGTGAGACTATTCATGCCAGGAATTAAAGTTCGCGATAACGAAGGGTTTGATTCGGCAATTCGTCGTTTTAAACGGGTTGTGGAAAAATCAGGCATTTTATCCGAAATGCGTCGCCGTGAATTCCATGAAACTCCTTCCGAAAAGAAGAAGCGTGCCTTAGCAGCCGCTGTTAAGCGTTTCCGCAAAAAGCAATTACGTGAAGTTCGTGGTGAACGTGATCGTTCACGCGGTAGCTCTTCCTCTTCAAGCTCACAAGGCCGAAGTGGTGGTGCGAATGGTGGACGTGGTCGCCAGCAAAGCAATTAATCAATTACAAGGAGTCCTCAATGTCGCAAACTATTAAAGAAAAAGTGTTAGAAGAAACCAAAGCGGCGATGAAGGCTCAGGATAAAGAGCGCTTGATGGTTCTGCGCTTAATTTCTTCGGAATTTAAGCGAGTAGAAGTAGACGAGCGCATCGTGTTGGATAGTACACGTGAATTGGCTATTTTAGATAAAATGCAAAAGCAGCGCCGCGATTCTATTGAACAATACAAAGCGGCGAATCGAAATGAATTGGCTGAAAAAGAACAATTTGAAATCGATGTCATCCAATCGTTCAAGCCCGAAGCATTATCTGAAGCAGCTGTAAAAGACTTAGTGGCAGCAGCCATTAAAGAATCTTCCGCTGCCTCTATCCAAGACATGGGTAAGGTGATGGCTATTTTGAAGCCGCAATTACAAGGGCGTGCCGATATGGGTCAAGTCAGTGCCATAATCAAAGCGTTATTATCCGGACAACCATAAATTCATGTCTACGCAAGGGCGCATTCCGGAGAGTTTCATCGAAGCGATCCTTGCCAAGACAGATATTGTTTCGCTAATTCAAGAAAGCGTTAAACTCAAAAAAGCAGGGGCAAATTATAGTGCGTGTTGTCCCTTTCATCATGAAAAAACACCTTCGTTTACGGTGAGCGCAACAAAACAGTTTTATCATTGTTTTGGTTGCCAGGCCCATGGTGATGCTATTCGGTTTTTAATGGAGCATCAATCGCTCAACTTTGTTGAAGCGGTTGAGCGTTTAGCAGCGCGGGTGGGAATGACGGTTCCTAAAGATCCCAAAGATGAAGCCAAAGCGAAACAACGCAATGAGCATACCAGTGTACTGAATCGCGTAGCAGAATTTTATAGTGCGCAATTTAAACATCCCAAAGCAGCTCAGGCGGTAACGTATTTAAAAACGCGGGGTTTGACAGGCCTCACCGCAAAAGCCTTTGGAATGGGCTTTGCGCCAGAAGGTTGGGATAATTTGCTTTCGCACTTTCAAGGCGAACCCCAGGCTTTAAAAGTATTAGAAGAAGCAGGTTTAATTATAAAACATGAAAGCGGACGGTTTTATGATCGCTTTCGTAATCGCATCATGTTTCCAATACGCGATCGTAAAGGAAATGTTTTAGGGTTTGGTGGGCGAGTGATGGATAAATCACAGCCTAAATATCTTAATTCACCGGACTCGCCGTTGTTTCAAAAGGGCCATTGTTTATATGGCATTTATGAAGCATTACAAGGTGAACGCTGGCAAAAAGCGATTGTGGTGGAAGGTTTTTTTGATGTTGTCATGTTGGCCCAATACGGTATTAAAGGAGCACTGGCAACGCAAGGAACGGCTATTACCAGCCACCATTTAACCTATTTATTTCAACAAGTACCAGAAGTCATATTTTGTTTTGATGGCGATAAAGCCGGGCAAGCCGCAGCGTGGAAAGCATTACAATTAGTATTGCCTTTTCTGACCAAAGATCGCCATGTGCGATTTACCTTTTTGCCCGAAGGAGAAGATCCAGACTCATTTGTCAGAAGTAATGGCAGTGCACATTTTCAGACGTTATTGGCAAATAGTACGCCGTTGTCTGAATACTTATTTGCAACATTAAGCGCAGATATTAAGCCTGACTCTATCGATAATCGGGCGCATCTTGCAACGACGGCAAAAGAATTATTAGAACAGATCCCAGCTGGCATTTATAAAGAAATGATGTATGAGCAGCTGGCAGAAATTGTATCGAGTTCGTTACAGGTGGTGCGAGGTGAAAAAGCAGCTCGCCCATCTTATGATCGTCCGTTACAAAAAGCGAAATATAAGCCGGCAAAACAGCAGCCAAAGCAACCGCCCAAGCAGCTATTGTCGACTCCCTATTTTGCTTGTGGTTTGTTGCTGAGAGAACCTGCATTAATTGCGAATCTCAATGCAATGGAGTCGCTTTTTCAAGCAGCATCCTCATCGGGAATGGATATGTTGCGCGTGATATTAGAATTGTTGAACCAACCAGGAACATTACTGTCTCCTGCTTTATTAAAGAAACAATTACAAGCGCGTGGATTTAGTGAGCAACGCATCGCTGAATGCGAGCATAAAGTTGCCATGATTCCGCTAGAAGGATTAACTGCAGAATTTGTTGGGACCGTTCATCGGCTAGCCGTTATAGGTCAGCAGGAAATTGCAGAACGATTGCTACAAAAAGCGAAAGAAGTCGGTCTAACCGATGAAGAAAAACAAAAGCTAAAAGAAATTTTAAAATTTCGGGAATCAATTAAGTAGTTTTCCATCTAATTAAGTAAGAAGCGTTAAATTAACAGTTTTTTAAACGAGTAGTTCAACGCTTTTAAAATGGAATGCTTACTAACCAAATTGATCTAGCTTAAAGAGGGGTTTATGGATAGAATTGGCGGTTACCTTCGGGGTAATCAAAAAAGTATCTATAAAGTTATCAACCTTGCGGCCTTAAGGTGAGCTTCTATTATGAGTTATGTTGACCAAGAGCAACAAGCAGCAACGCAGCTGCAGGATTTAATCGCAGCGGGCAAGGAGAAAGGGTATTTAACATACGCTGAAGTCAGCGATATGTTGCCCTATCATATTGTCGATCCAGAGCAGGTCGAAGACATCATTAGCATGATTAATGACATGGGTATTGATGTTTATGAAGATGCTCCAGATGAAGAAGCACTGACATTAACTGATGAAATTGCAGATGAAGATGATTTAGCACGCGATGCGGTTGAATCACTGGCCTTTTCACCCGACGCTGAATTTGGTCGCACGACCGATCCAGTACGTATGTACATGCGTGAAATGGGTACGGTTGAGTTATTAACTCGCCAAGGCGAAATTGAAATTGCAAAACGAATTGAAGTGGGCACCAGACAAGTATTAAGTGCACTAGCTGCTTATCCCCCTAATGTTGCCCATGTGCTGAAAGAGTATGATCGTGCTTTAGCTGAACAAATTCGATTAGGCGAAATTATCAGCGGCTTTATTGAAATTGATAGCGATGGTAATGACATTGTTCCTGTTGCAGAAGTTGAAAATGATGACACGGAAGTGGATCTGGATGCAGAAGAATTTATTCCACCACCGATGGTTGCTGCTAAAGGCGTTGCTGCCAAAAACGCAACACCGGCTCCTGCCAATGGTGCGAAAGCTGCGCCAGCAGAAGCAAAGAGTGATGAAGAGGGTGAAGAATCTGAGGGCGGCGAAGCTAGCGATTCTGATGAACTAGAATCAGGTCCTGATCCTGAGCTAGCAGCAATGCATTTTGGTCGTTTACGCGATGCTTACGATAAAGTTGTAAAAGTCGAAGCAAATCTCGGCCTTGATCATCCTGAAACACAGCAAGCCTATGCTGATCTTGCAACGGTCTTTGGGGTATTTAAATTTGTCCCCCGATTATTTGAAGAGCTCGTTGGCTTCATGCGTAATATGCTAGAAGATGTGCGTTCACATGAAAGAGCCATCATGGGGCTTTGTGTACAAAAAGGCAAAATGCCACGTCAAAATTTTGTGACAAGCTTCCCCGGGTTTGAAGTGGATACCACGTGGATTGAACGTCAATTAGATTCAACCAAGCCCTATGTCGAAAATTTACGTAAAATTAAAGATGATGTTATCGAACATCAAAAACAACTGCGTGCCGTTGAAATTCGTGCTAATCGCTCTATTGTGGCGATTAAAGAGTTACACCGTAATATGTCTATTGGTGAAGCTAAAGCACGTCGTGCAAAGAAAGAAATGGTGGAAGCAAACTTACGTTTGGTTATTTCGATTGCGAAAAAATATACCAATCGTGGCTTGCAATTCTTGGATCTGATTCAAGAAGGTAACATTGGTTTAATGAAAGCGGTTGATAAGTTTGAATATCGCCGTGGTTATAAATTCTCAACCTATGCGACTTGGTGGATTCGACAAGCCATTACACGTTCAATTGCCGATCAAGCACGTACCATTCGTATTCCTGTGCACATGATTGAAACAATTAATAAGTTAAATCGTGTGGCCAGACAGATGTTACAGGAAATGGGCCGAGAGCCCACGCCGGAAGAATTGGGTAAACGCATGGCGATGCCGGAAGATAAAATCCGCAAAGTCTTAAAGATTGCGAAAGAGCCCATTTCTATGGAAACACCGATTGGTGACGATGAAGATTCTCACTTGGGTGACTTTATTGAAGACACCGTGATTTCTTCACCGGCCGATTCGGCGACTACCGCAGGTTTGCGTGAAGCGACCCGCCGTATTTTATCAACCTTAACTGCGCGCGAAGCTAAAGTGTTACGCATGCGTTTTGGTATTGATATGAATACCGATCATACGTTAGAAGAAGTGGGTAAACAGTTTGACGTGACCCGCGAACGGATTAGACAAATCGAAGCCAAAGCATTACGTAAATTACGTCAACCCAGCCGGGCTGATGATTTGCGTAGCTTCTTAGTAGATGGCGACGATGAAGAAGATAATCCGTTAAAGTAAGACAAAACTCGCGCCAGTTTGCTTTTAGCCTGGCCTGGGGGTGGATATGAAAATGCTAAGCCCCCATATAGGTGCAATGGATAGAGGTAAACTGGGGCACAAAATTCCCTCTTTTGAGGGAAGCGACTGTACTCTCGAAATCCACCCGCTTGTTCCGGGGGAGAGAGTACCCTCAAAATCCCCATGTGGGGAAGGAGTCAGGTACTTGTTACCTCTCCTGACGTGAGGCTGGCTTTGGTAGCCTTTTCTTCTCGGAATTGTGGCCTGTCGGGGGCTATGTTCCGTGGGGGGCGGATGCCAAGGTGTGGTTGCCCTGGTGGCGGTAGGCTCTGCGCCTGTCCCTGCTAGCTTGGCAGCCCTGTAGTGTGCGGGCCTTTGTGACTTCGTATGTTGGCTTTTTAGCTTGCTTACGAGTGGCTTGGCTTTTAGGTGCGCTACCTGGTTTTCTGTTGGCGAGTGTTCTGGTATGCTACCTTCCTCCTCGTGGGGAGGTTCTTTCAAAACCCTTTTCTACGGGCCCATAGCTCAGTTGGTTAGAGCAGGGGACTCATAATCCCTTGGTCCTAGGTTCAAGTCCTAGTGGGCCCACCAATTTTGCTTAATCATTTCTAGCGACTGTCAGTCGCGTAAAATGATTGTAGCAAAATGGTGATCCGCCGTAGCTTTCCACTAAACTTTAAAATTACCTGTAGCTTTGCAAGCGAAGGCGGACTCAGACTTTCAGCATTGCGCTTGATTACTTATATCGAAACTCCGACTCTTCTCTTATCGTATTACCCCACGCAGCGATTTATCGCTACGCGCTAAATCTTACGCGGGGCTATTATCCTGCGCCCCTACGGGGCTGTTGAATTGGTTATTTTATTTCCCATGTTGCGCGATTACGCGTGTTACCCCACGCAGCGATTTATCGCTACGCGCTAAATCTTACGCGGGGCTATTATCCTGTGCCCCTACGGGGCCGCAACGTGGGGTTATGAGCCCATCCCCCACACCCTAAGCCCCGTAGGGGCGTAGGAAAAAATTCATCCAAAAATAAATTTCTCTTCACATTCTATATTATGTTTTTTTAATATTGTTCTAAATTCATCTTCAAACGTCATTATTTTATGGTGTTCTTCTTGATTGCGAATGTAACAAATAATATTTTCATATGCTGAATGGCTCACCGAAAATGAACCATATCCTTCCTGCCAAGCAAATTGCTTGCAATTAATAAAATTGGAATGTACCCAAACAGATGTTCTCGATTTTATTTCACGAATAAGATAACTAAGTTTATCAATGTTTCTAATTGAAATCAGTAAATGTAAATGATTTGCTGTTCCGCCGATTTGCAAAAGCACGCCTTGATGAGACTTAACAATTCCACCGATATAGGCATATAACCGAGACTGAATATTGTTAGTGATTAAATCAGCACGGTTTTTAGTTGACCAAACTATATGAAAATAATGAGAACGAAATGAGTGAGACATCCCTAACATCCTATGCCATCCAAAGCTTGGTCTCCAATATCATCAAAATACTGAAAATGGCAAGGTCATTGTCAAAATTTTATCTATATTTCGCATTATGATTGTCACGTAGTTATCCAATCAAGGAATAATTTGTTTGCACATGTTAAAAATTCTTGCATCTATAGATTACATCAGGTAAACGCCTATAAATCACACAGGGAATCAGTGTGAAACAAGTTGATATCAACTTAGTACTTTAACTTTAATGTATTATTCAATAGGAGTACCTATGAAAAGAGTTAAAATGATTAAGAAACAAGTTAAAATTTCAAAAATAGCGATAACCGCCCCGGGAGGGCACTGCCAAGGTGGTGGTGGCTGGTAAAGTGCGAGACTCCGCAAGTGATGCTTGCGGAGTCACTGAAAATTTCAAGGAAAGAAAATGCTCTCTGATATTGATTTTAATCGTCAAGTTCATTCTTTAAGACTCGATGAGTCGAATTCAACAATTCCTTCTTTAGAACAATCACGAGAATATATTTATAATATTGACTTCTCAATGTTGATTTATAAAATAACAAAGTCTGATCCTAATATTGCTAGAATTTGGGATGAAGAAAGCGCCCTAAAAGTAGTCCGCTATTACCAAAATTATTTATGGATACTGAGAAGATATTCACGAGATTATCCTGTTATACCACCTTCTACTGATATTGATGAAATATGGCATCATCATATTTTGGATACATATAAATACCATGAAGATTGCTTAGCCATTTTTGGGCAATATTTGCACCATTACCCCTATTTTGGTATGAGGGGAGAATCAGATTATGCTGAATTGGAAAGAACATTCAAAATAACGCAAGCATTACATATGAAGGAATTTAACGAGCCAATATTATCGTTTGAAACAGAAGACATTGAAGTTGAAGTGAATTATGTGTAATAACCAAAATAAATGGATATAAAATGATTTCAACGTTATTTCAATCTTTTGGAATTGCAGTGAATAGAAGTGCAACGCAAGTTGCTTCCATTATAATTA
The DNA here is from genome assembly GCF_001431295.2 of Candidatus Berkiella aquae. Lineage (NCBI taxonomy): Bacteria > Pseudomonadati > Pseudomonadota > Gammaproteobacteria > Candidatus Berkiellales > Candidatus Berkiellaceae > Candidatus Berkiella > Candidatus Berkiella aquae. The sequence goes on from NZ_LKAJ02000001.1 coordinate 84,792, forward strand.
CGGCTATCTTGGGTTTATATAGTATACAAGTGCTTGCAGAATTTAGTCTTGCACTCACGTTTGCGGCAATTTTGTTTGCAATAGTGACGACAGTTCAGATGGGCACACAAGCTGAACTAGGTAAACGATTTGCAGAAAAAAACATCAGCAAGATGTTTGATCTTTTTAAGTCAACATTGATCGTTGTTAATATCGTGGCCTGCATTATTGCAGTCGCAATATGGATATTACCAAATCCATTTTCAAGTGCGGGCGATGTTGAGCTTGCGCGACAAGCGATGAAAACATTAAAAATATTAGTGCTTAGCTTACCCTTGGTTGCAACTTTAACAACCATTACCTTTCTTTTAGAAAGTACAGGTAAAACTAAAAAAGTGGTCTTTCTAAGAACGGCTCAAGTTTTTCTTCAAGTTGGTTTTATTGTATTTTTTGTATGGTTTAAAGAAAAGGGGTGGTTAAATCTAGAAGTATCTGCATCGCATATAGCGATAATGTATCTATTAAGTGATTTATGCATGTTAATGATAGGCATTATGTTACTTTTTATGCATATTAGAAGAGAGTTCAGGACTTATCCTCAAATAGAAACAAAATCAAACATTTCAAAAAGTATGATATATGAAGTAACGAGATTGGGGAGTCCTGTTATGGTAGGCATGATAGGGCAAAGGATGCTTTTCTATTGTTATGCAAATTATATTGCATCTTTGGGTATCTTACAGATGTCATCGTTTTCGATTCTTAATTCAGTCATATTTTTCTTTCAAATACCTTTAATGGGAGTGGCACACTTAATGACGATTAAAATTGGAAATTCATTAGGTGAAAAAAGACATTTAGGGCTGCAAAAAACTTTTCTAGCATTTATTAAATTATTTACTTTAGAGCTCTGTGTGATTGGTTTCGTTTTTTATTGCTTGTTGCCACTTATTTTGCCGCAAATGACAGATGATATTGAAATACTGCAATTATTAAACTCATTACAATGGATAATCATGGTCTACTTTGTTATGAATGCGGCATTAACTTTCTGTATGAGCGGGCTTAGAGGATATTCAGATACACTGACACCACAATTAATGATTTTAGCTATTTTATCGTTAGGCGTTATTGCCATCTATTTAATTTCACCTGCAACATTGGGTATTTCGGGAATTCTTTTGATATTTAGCATAGCAGGTCTGATAGCAGCATTTTTTCTTTTTAAACGAATGGTAACAATGCAGAAAAATGAAATAGCGATATTACAGATTGAAGAAAGGGGTCAGATATACCGATGACCCTAGTGACGCTTATTTTAATTAAGAAAGGTCATCGGTATACCTGACCCCTTTTCTTTTGCGAAGCTGCAGGCGTAGCAAGGAGCACCAGAGAGATTTTATCTAGAGAAAATCCATCTGGCTGCTAAAGCAGCCTCTTCCCTTTTCAAGGGAAGATTTAGTGTCGCTAAAGCGACTTTGAATTATTTTAAATTCTGTGGGGATCCCTCCCCCTTCCCCCTTAGGGGGAGTTTTTAAATTTTTTGGAAGTTTTAGCAGTAGCTTGAGATCCACTTTTCTTTCGCTTTTCTTTTTTCGAATTTAATGCTGGTAAGTATCCATTCGATGATGAGGCCACCTCTGGTGCTTGCTGCGTTATCTGTTCCACCGCTTGCGGAGGGTTCATATACGGAATAGCGTGCTCTAACTGGCGCTCTATGCATCGGTTTACTTTAATATCAATTAAAGATTGCAGATGGGCATTTGACACTAAGTGATTGTAAGCGTCTTTGAGATCGGTAACGACTGATTCACGAACTTCATTCCATAAATGAGATGGAAAGCCATTTTGCATAGTCCATAATTTTGCTAATTCTTGTTGCCGTATTAACGGCAACGCGAAGAAGCGCTCTTTACATAGTGCTTCAGCTTTGCGCAAGATTGTCTCATTATTCACAATTATGATGAAGACTTTTTCATGACCATGTAAAGTATGGATGAGTTTATTAAATGCCCCACCCGTACAAATCCTTGAGGCAAGTCGATTGTTATCCCTTCCATCTTCATCCAGATTACCACCGCGTTCTATTTCATATAAATGCTGCACCAGCAATTTGCGTCGAGCATTAATAAGTGAATCTAGCTCATTATCATCTGACGCTGCGTGCGGTGCACTTCGAATAATTTGCGCGACGTCATTTAACCCTATCCAAGTTAATGCTAAAGCTTCATTAAAAGAAACCTTAGAAATAGGTTCAACGTATGAGAGTTCATTTAACCAAGCAAACGCATCCAGAGCAGCACTTACTTTTGTATCTGTGTGATCAAGATCTTGAAGCCAAGTTTCTAATTCTCTCAATGCACGGGTCAAATTGTGTTGTGAATAATGAGATTTTAAATTGATGGCTGCTTGAGCGACTGTTTCATGAATGGTATCTTCATGGGTACTTTGCGCGGGGTTAACGGGGTTTTGAATAGTATCAGGTAACCTTGCGCCATGTTCTCTCAAATAAGCAACCACATCAAAAAATCGCTGACGAAATGCTGCAGCTATGGGTGTCTCACCATTCATTGCTGCTTGGTTAACATTCGCGCCATTTGCTATTAATAATTCAACCGCTTCTATGTGGCCATAACCGGCTGCAATATATAATGGCGTAAGACCTTGTCTTCCTCCCTCGGTTATTTCTAAATTAATATCATTTTTTATAGCATTCACGCTGAGTAATGCTCGAAGCACTTCGGGGTTGCCTACCATAGCTGCTGTATGTAGTACCGTTTGGCCACTTAAACGTTCAGTTGAATTTAAGTCATTTACTGAATTTTCGGCGATAGCTTGGGTAATATCACGATTGATTACGTCTACATCACTTACCAAAACTGCGGTATGAAACGGTGTTCTATTAGATGTTTTAGATGTTTCGTTAATGATAAACGCCAGAAAAAAATCTTCCGTTACAAAACGTGGCTTGGCATTATTTCCTTCGGCCATGAGTAAATGAAAAATTTCTCTGGTGGGATTGTGAGCTAACGCTAAATGAACCAATAGCTGCCCTTGTGAGTTTGCTTCATTAAACGTAATGGAGAGTTCTTCTTTTTGACGAATGCACTCTTTTACGAATTCTATATTATTATTTATAACCGCTAAATGTAATGGAGTTTGTCCTTTTGATGTCCATTGATTAGGATGAGCACCCATTTTCATGCAATATCTGGCAACTAGCGGATTGTGCAGATTCGATGACAATTCCAAGGCCTTTCTTGCAAATAAACTGTTGCCAAGTATGCTTTTCATTCCTTGCAATGAAGGGAAGTAATCGGATAGTTTAATGGTGGGTGTCGTTAGTGTGCGATATCTTATTTCTGTGTTGTTAGATGATCCAAAATTCGCTACTTTTTTGCCAGTGTGACTCTGATTTTCAATCACAACTACATCTACATCTACATCTTCGTCCATTTCATAATTACTTTGCTCGTCTTCCTCTGATTCAGTTAGCTCGGCGATATCAGAAGGTTTTTCAGAGTAAAGATGAGTCTCAATCTCGTCACCCCGGTCAATAGGTGTAACTGTATTATTAAAATCCTTCATTTTATCAACCTATAAAATAATATTGAAAAGCAAAATGATAACATGTTGTCAGGAAAACACCTTGGTTTCTAATAGCGCTTTGTCGGATTTTTACACGCTTCTCTCTGCAAGCAAGGTAAAAGCCAACCATTCAAGAACGGAGGTATACCGAGTGGAGCTATATCTTTGCCGTTGAGCCGGATTGGGGCTCAGAGCACAGCTTTTACTCATTAAATATAACGGTGAGGGCATCGAATGCGTGCGCATGACTACATTCAGTTGTAGAATGATCGCATGATTAAATGACGAAAAAGATCAGGTATATCGACTATGATCCTCGGGATACTTGATCTCTTACGTTGTTATTGGCATCCACAGGAATAGGTAGCTTTGTGATGATGCTTGTAATGATGCTTATGATGATGATTATAACGAACACTAACGCTTAATCGATAATTCTCAAAATTCCTAAATCCATAAGCTCTCCTTCGTATCAGCTTCATCTTTCGATGAAAGCCCTCGGTGATGCCATACTGTTTAATGAAGTTGCGATAAGTCACACTTAAATCAATACAAGCGATTTTTACACGCTCTATGCCTGCGATATGGCAAAGGACTGTATGATTTCGGAGGCAGGTTGGCCCTGTACAATATCAAAGATACGATGTTGCCTAAGGTTATAGCGTGAAGGCGCTACTAGATTAAAGATTAAACCGCTTTATGAGACGAGGAGGCGGTTGGGAGAGAGTGTCCTGTGTCGACCTCGATCCACCTCTCATTCAGGCAAGTTTATTGGCTTGCTTTAATTTGTTACAAAGGGGCATTTAATAAAAGTGAGAGCGCTCAACCAATTGCACTTAATCTTCACAACTCTACGGTTTCTCATTGCAACTTGCCTCCTATTACAAGGCTTAATACAACAAAAGAAAGCAATTATCTTGGTTTTCTGCGGGCTTTTTAAATACCGCTTCAAAGCAACAAGCTAATGAAACTCCGCATTGGGCAACAGGCATATTTTTATCACAAGAAGAAAAGGAAGAAAAAATCAAAGTCGTACATCATAAAAAAGCTGGTAAATAGTGCTTCTTCCGCATCATTCACAATCTAAGGAACACGAGCTTGTTGTAACCCACGTCGCGATTGCTTCGCTACGCGAATCCATCTTACGCTGTTCCCCATGTCGCGCTTATCTCGCTTTGCTCGCCAAGCTTACACGGGGCTATTATCCCACGCCCCTACGGGGCTGTTGATCTTGATTTTTAGCGGCGTAGCCGCGTAGGAAAATGGCCCCGCGTAAGGAACATTCGCGCGCTTGTCCGGCGTAGCTCAAAGAGCGAAGCCGGAAGCGAATGGGCCGCAACGAAGTGTTCTAAATTTTATGGTATTACTACTAAATCTTCATCGTAAACACGAGGGCTTTTATATGTCATATGAATACGAAGAGCTAATTGTGGAGTTAAGGGAACAATAATATTTGGCAAATGCGAATGCTTTTTAGGTTCCATTGCAATGGGGTTATCACTAGTAAAGAATGGGCTATCAGGGAAAGGGTTTCTTAGAAGTTCCCATTTTAAGTTTCCTATTGTATAGGCTAACTTTTCGACGGTATAAATTCCATTAGCTTGTGCGTATTTTGGATCAGCGCTCACATAGCCTTTTTTTAATGATTTCATATTTGGCACTTTGTCTGCAGTTGTCCAAATAGGAAAAAGACTATTATCTATCTCCGATACACTTTCTATCTCATCAACTAAATTTTGGAACATTCCTTGAGATAGTCTAACACCGGTTAGCGAACATGAATGTACATAAGCAATCCATCCTGAAATAGTATAAATTGTTTCATTATCAATTTTCCCATTAAGTAATTGCTCAATGACGCTGTTATAATTGTTTTCGATGGGAATTAAGAATTTTTCGATAGCTCTCGGCTCAGTAAAATAAAAATTAGTATTACCTTCTTCGATGCCGCATATACTCTGAATTGAGCATCGTGTTTTTCGCAAGGTATGCTTGCATATGGTAAAGAGTTCATTTTTTTTAATAGAAAAACCCCTGAGATAAACTTGTGAAATGTAATGATCAATCGCCATTTTTGCTACATCGTAATTAAACTAGAAACAGTTCATACAGATTATACAATAACCGTTGCTACATATAAACTAAACAAGAATTCGTTCTTGATTACGAAAAAAAGCAACTTAATATTTATTATCACAATTAATTTTTTGGATTATCATGAAGAAGCAATTTAAAAATACCTATGAGCCAAATAGTATTTCGCCACCTGGAAACACACTTGCAGAACTGCTTGAAGAAATCGGGATGAGCCAGAAAGACTTTGCTAAAAGATGTGAGCTACCTGAAAAGACAATTAATGAAGTTATTGAAGCTAAGTTTTCAATTTCACCAGAGATAGCATTGCAATTTCAAAGAGTATTAGGTACTCCTGCAGAATTCTGGAATTCAAGAGAATTTCGCTATCGAGAATATCTTGCGTGTAAGAAAGAGAATGAAATGCTACAAAAAGAAAAAAATTGTAAAAAATAAAAACCTATTTACAACCCAATTTAAAATTTGATAATGTACACGAATCGTGACTGCAAAGTGCGGCAAACATTTTACAGCCACTAACCACAAGCAAAACTTTACTGGAGTTTAAGCCCATGGCTATGCGCATTTTATTACATTCTTTCAGAGTTCAAAAGCTCGCATTCAAGCGATTCGATAACCTATTGTTTTTTAAGCAGAAAATCTTCACCTAAACCGTTTTCAACCTCCGGTTTTTGTAGGATTTTGTTCACTTACTAATCAGTAGGATGTATTGCTATGCAAGCATATTATTCTTTTTCGCGCATCATTTCTGATGCACGTCAATTCACACGTACGGCAAAAATATCGTTGGCTGAAGTGTTATTTGTTTTCAGTCATACACAATTAAATGAAATCGAAAAAATACTTTGGTTATTTTTGGCGACGCATGCCGATGAAAATTTCAACTGCCAGTTTTCTTATATGCAATTGTCGTTTTGCCTCAATTTACCATCAGAAACTGTGCATGTTGCTCTTAAGTATTTAGTAGCCATGGGCTTTTTAGAGACGGAAGATCTTATCGATTCTTTCACGCCGCTCAAGTTAATGAAAGGTTGCTTATTTTCGGTGCAGTTACCGTTAGAAGGCTTATTAGCATTGAAAAAAACACCGAAGTTATCAACAGAATATCCCAAGAGAAAACCTATCAATATTAATTTATTACATAATCGTTTCAACACAAGGAGCTAATATGACTGAAGAACAATGTTTACTGGTCAGTGGTGGTTATCAAGAATGGCCTTACGACTACACTGAAAAGGGTTTTCAAGATTTAGTGAATCACTTTTATTGCACTATAGTAAATCAAACGTATATCGAAATAGTCAGTTTATAAGGAAAGGAAATGATGTTAGAAGTAAATGATGAAGCATTGCATGAAGTCAATGGTGGTAAATTTCATATAGGTGGCATGATTTCAAGCTTAGTGGTGGGGTTTGTGGTAGGAGGACCTATTGGGCTAGGTTTTGCAGCATCGGGTATCATCATGACGCAGGGTATTAATAATTTACATGATTTGTATTCGTCAGGTTCTTGATAAGGTATTTGATGATGACGCTATTACAATTGCTCTTATTTTCTTGGATAGCAACCTGGGTGCTGGCTGAATCTTTTTCACCCGGGATTAGCTATAGTGGCAAACTGCAAGCATCGCTTATTGCGATGTTTGCAGTAGGCTACGCTAATAATGCTCATCGAGTGATGTGGAAAAAATTAACGAAGTGGAAGCGCTAGAGAAAGAATGTGGTTACCGTGATGTGAAAGCACTATGTGTCGAAGTGCGACAGATGATAACCGAACTCGCTGAATAGGTGACACCTCCAACAATCTTAACCTGGTTATACTATATTTCTCTGTACCTCTCCCTCTGAATGTTGAACGTTGATGAAAAATTCGGCTTATGGTGTATTAGTGTGGTTTATTGCCACCTTATTCGTTATTTACGCATTTTGCCTAAACACAGCCGCTTCCGTATTCCAAGAATCCATACAAGCTTCTCTACATGCCTCTAATGTCGACGTTTCTATCGCGATGGGAGCATTCATTGTCGGATTTGCCTGTATGCAGATCCCAGCTGGGTATTTATTAGACAGATTTAATGCTAGATATGTTGTTTCTGCAGGCGTGTTATTATTAGCAGCCGGTAATTTTTTAACCTCCATTTCTCCTAATATCGTCATGTTTGGAATATCAAACCTACTGCAAGGCATGGGTGGTTCATTTGCCTTTATTGCTGCAGCAGTTCTGATTTCACAATGGTTTTCGATGAAAAGCTTTCCTATTTTATTTGGCCTAACGCAAACTTTATCCTGTATTTTAGCTGGCGTTATTCATTCTGTGATGGCAAAACAATTGCAATTAACAACTTGGAATACTATCTATCAATTCTTAAGTCTGTGTGGAATGGCCCTATTTATTATCAGCATCATGGTTATTAAAAGCCCATCTGACAGACGTATTGTTTCTCAAAGTTCATTAGGAGCAACATTAGCTGCAGTCTGTAAAAATAAACAAATCATGCTTTGTGCACTGGCTGCAACGACTTCCTTTGGCATTCTTTTATCTTATGCCAGCTTTTGGTATATGAGTATTGAAAAATTTTATGCAGTAAAAGTGACTGATGCATACGTTATCAGTGCGCTTATTTTTGCCGGCATTGGGATTGGCACGCCAGTATTAGGCTTTATATCTAATTGGTTGCAATCAAGGATCCTACTCATTCACATCACCTTGGTAGTTGGCACGATGTTTTTATTAGCAGGGATCTATTTGCCGCACTTCAATAACGATTCTTTGCTACTGATTAAAGTGGTTTCCTTCTTAATTGGCTTTTTGCTCTCAGGATCGATGCTATTTTTTACCATGGTCAGTGAATTAGCCTCTGACAGTTCACGAGGTGTCGCCTTAAGCGTGACAAACACAGGCGTATTTATGCTAAATGCAGTGATGATGTTTGTGCCTTATTTATTAATCACGGCCAGCTCTACCACCTTCTTTACTTATCTGTGGATATTACCTTGTTGTATCTTAGTTTCAATTCTAGTCGTTTATTTTATTAAAGATAGTTATCTTAACACATCTTCTTAAGGAGGTTTTATGACCGACAAAAAACCTAACGATAAATTCATGCGCCGCGCGATTGAGTTAAGTGAAATTGCCTCCATTAAAGAAAAATCTGGCGGCGTGTTTGGTAGTGTCATTGTCAAAAATGATGAAATCATTGCGGAAGGTTACAATCAAGTGATAAAACACAATGATCCAACCTGGCATGGCGAAATGCAGGCTATTCGTGAAGCTTGCAAGAAATTAAAATCTCCTCATCTTGAGGGTTGTACACTTTATACCAGTGCTGAACCTTGTCCTATGTGCTTAGCAACTGCTTATTGGGCGCATTTAGATCACATCTATTATGCTGCTCGTGTTGAAGATGCCATCAAATATGGTGAATTTGATGATGGTAGCATTTATGCTGAATTTGCCAAGAAACCTGAGGAACGAACGATTCAATGCATTGAAATTAAAGAACTACGCCCTGAAGCAGTTAAAATTTGGAAAGCCTATTCTGAAATGCCTGGCAGAATACATTACTGATCAGAAATATGACGGCTTGTTAAATTGGGTTCGGGTGCTAGTCTTTTGAGGCATTCGAACTTCTAAAAGTACACAGGGTGAATCCACACTTGTTTTAAACACTTGCTTCAATTGCATTGAAGAAAATTTTAGCAAGCAAGCTTGACATCATTTTAGTTAAATAATATCTTGAATTAATTAATCACCATTTTTCAGGTAATTTGTATGTACAATTTAAATATTGATAGCATCAATGCTTCTAAGTTGAGCAACATTACCTCATTCTTTACCCGCTTTTGTTTCTTCTTTAGAAATTAAATAAAGCTGGGAATTCCATTTATCTGAACCCCAGCTTAAGCTGGGGTTTCTCTTTATTCATCAAAAATCCCCAGAAGATGCTGAGTTTAAAATTGACTGGAGGTATTTATGAAAAAATCATTTTATTGAAACAAAAAATAAATGTTACCTAATTTTAACGATATCTAAATAAAATAGTTATATGGAGTTTATTATGTTAAACACACTTAGAAAAACACGTATCCATCAAAAACCTAAAGTTAAATCCCATCATCAAGATGCAACGAAGGTATCTAGGGGGTTACTTTTCTGATAATGACATTAATGATTTAAGTGACAAAACTAGTGAATTATCCATTAGTGAATACACGCAGAGTCAAAGATTAAGTACCACTTTAACTACACCTATTTACTCTCCGCACCTTCTTCAATATAACCGGCATCGTCAATCGATTGCTGTGCCAGCAGAGCCAGACAATATAATCAATGAACTTCTGACAGGTTTGAATGATAGTTTATTAAAAGGCTTACGAAAAGATTCTGAAAAACACCATGGTTTGGAATATTGTATGGTGTATGTTGATGGACATTTATCCCTATGGCACTCCATAGGGAAAGATTGGGAATTGATTGAACGTCAAAAGATGCTAACAGATAAATATCATATCTTGAAGCATTTGGCGCATCTGTCTCTAAAGATTACTCAAAACATCAAGTATAATGCACAAGAAGAATTAATAAAAACCTATCAGGTATTGAAGAAAGTAAAAAAACTTGCCTCAACAGCAAGGAGCCTTTATCAAGCCTATATACCTTATATCGATACTTGTCTGACGGCAATTGAAAAAGCTGCAGCAGAACCTGCAAAAGGCGGGGAGATAAGTTCCGATTATCTCGCCCAAACTAAGCCAACGATAGAAATAATGAAGGAAATAGCCACAGATGAAGTACTCTCGAGATTTGAAGCAGTCGTTTCAAAATGGATGTCACATCATCAATTAAATCTAGATAAGACAAGAACCGCAATTGTTTCGACTAAAGGTCCGCGTCGAGAATTAATTGAAACTCAATATCTTACTTCCGTTTACCAAAAGTATCTCAATATTGAAGATGCTAAACAGATATTAAATCATTATGTGTATCCAACAGAAGCATTACCTTCACAATTATCTTCACCGGATCCTGATATCCTAGAAAAGAGCTATATCAAAGAACTTATCCTTGTTTCTATTCATAATAGAAAAATAGGGCAAGAAAATTTAAATGATCCTGATGCAATGCAAAAAGATATTTTGTCTGCTGAGGGTAAAGCATGGATAGCTAGGAAAATGCAAGAACCCTCTAAGGGCATTTGCCCTTGGATGACATCTCGTCATAAATAGGGCTCATTGGGGGCATTTTAATCTCATTTAAAATGCCCAACTTTGATACGCTGCGTAATTACGCGTGTTACCTCACGCAGCGTGTAAAGTTTAAAGAACTAATCTTCGACTTGAATCAAGGTAAGGTTGCAGGGCTGCAATGGTAAGCGGATTATTCGCTCTGTAAGCTGGGGAATTAATGGTGCTTAGCATTTGCGTTGTTAAAGTGGCATGATTTGCTAACGCATGTAAGATCCCTAGTTGTTTGCCATGTTCGACGCAATATTCAAGATATTTTTGAGGAAGATGATCTCGTAATTGATTACCGTCATTAACTGGCAGTCTAAAGAATGCGCCATAATAATCTGGGCTAAGTGCATTTTTTCCTTTTAAAAAATGTTGTAAATAAGCAACAGAAGGTTTGAGAGACATATCGCCACGTGGGGCAATATAGGTTATGGCAGTTGTGCCATCAGTTAAAGAAACTTCTTGTCGACGATATCCTGTTGGGCTAGGTCTGGATGGTCTGAAACCTTCGAATCGATCTAAGGTAGCAAGTTGTTCAGCATTTAGTTGATAAACAAGACCCTCTACAGTATCTGTTACTATGCCTGTGTATCTTAAATTCGCGACACCACAATGTCTATTTATAGAATATTTATCAAACACGAGCTTATACCCGCTTAATTGAGCGGGCATTGGTAGAGAGTTGAATCCAACTCGTTCCCGCATTTGTTCAACATCTAAATTTGAGCCATAGGCGAAATAAGTGATCATAGTATCCCAGTAAAATAAATATTGCTGTGATGCGCAAATATAAAGCTCGAGAGAATGAAAGACAAGGGAAAATGTTCGAAAAAATAGGTGAGTATACAGGTTATGCAAACAGAGCAAGAATAAAATTTACCAAGCGTGCTTTAAGCGATCGTTTTCGTTTATGACGTTTATGCATGAAGCTATGCGCTGCCATGATTAATCCTGCTTTATCGATGGTCATCAATTGCGTTTTTTCATCCATGCTTAAATCACATTCTGCTAAGGCTTTTTCAGGCGCAGCTAAAAAAAGCTGACGAAAAGCTTGGTCAGTATAAAGCCGTGCTAAGGTTAATTCAAACGACTGTGCACTCATGACTTCTTGCCTCTCGTAAAATGCGTTTCGCTCGTTGTATTTCCTGCAGTAGCTGTGGAAAGGGAGGATAATTACCATCGCGCTCGATAATCACCGCTAAAGGTTGCTCTACAGTACGTGCCAGGACATCTAATAATTCAAAAACGGGATCGGGCACATCGTGAATATGATCATCCAACAATCGTTTACCACTGAAACCTGCCGGTTCATCTATCCACTTACCGCCACTTAAATGCACTATTTGCACTAGGTGTAAGGGAAAAGAATGTAAGTATAAGATGGGATCAACACCAAAATTAATCGCATTCGAATACAGATTATTCAAATCTAATAACAGCTTCGTGTTAGAAGCTTGTAAAATCTTGGTTGTCCATTCGCCTTCTGACATGAAAGCTCCAGGGGGCTCGAGTAAGGTAGCGATATTTTCAAGGACAGGTAAACTTCCCACGGTCTTTTTAACACGCGCTAAGTTGGCAAGCGCTCCTTCAATGGTCGCAATCGTGCGTGGTGGCGCCGCCAAATGGCCAATTTCAATATTACCTGCCCGTACAAAGGCCAAATGTTCTGACCAACAAGTGGGTGTTAAATAATCAAAAACCCTCGCGAGTTTGTCCAGATTTTTTTGCGGTACAGGAAGTGAAGAAGCCAGTCCAAGACTGACACTATGGTAAATAACGTCAACTTGGCTCTCTAACAGTTTTAAAGAGCGCAATTTATCGAGAGGTTGCTTAAGATAATCATCGATGATCACTTCGACCACATCGATATGATCAAGATGGCATAAAATAGAAGCAGCAAGTTCGGTTCGCCAGCTTAAACCAACGCGGTCACGTTGCGTTAGCTGCCACATCCGCCGCAGCCTCCACCACAACCACTGCCGCAACTGCTACTGCATGAGAAATCAACATCCAATGAAGAGGATGATGGTTTAGGTAAAAACGAACTAATGAAGGGGAAATTTCTGGCAGAAAGGGCGGCTATACCGAAAACTGCAGCTAATAAAGCGATTTCATTGGTTTTGCCATCGGATTTAATCCAAGAGGAACGGGCTTGTAACCCCATAAATAGGCATTTCAAATCTTCGATGGTTTGATCACCTAAGGCCGTTCTTTCATGACCATACATTTTATACAAAAAATATAAAAATCCACTGGCCAATAAAATCAAAAATTCAACGTTGGTATAACCACGCGACAAAGCAATCCCTAATTTGGCAAGCGCAAGACCGCCAAGCAATAAGCCACTGATGATGATCCATTTCATTCTATAAGAATAATCACTCGAGGCGGGAACCAGTTTCAGATCTTGTAAAGAGAAACGATAATGTAAACAAGCGCCATGAAGATTAAGATCGCCTTCTATGGATTTTAAGGTACCTTGCTTTAAAAATTTTGTTAGGATCGCTTTTTCGATGTCGCGGCGTGCATGAGCAATGGCTTCTTCGTTTTGGGTCTGAAGCTTATCATCCGTTAGCACCAGCAATCCTCTAGAGATTAAAGAAATGGTTGCTATCTTAAGCGCTTCATCTTCACCATCACGCAAAATAGCAATTTCATAAGGATCATCCAAGACGATTTTAGGTGGATTACGTGGTATTTCATGTTTGCGAATGATCTTGTTAACAATAAACAATGTCACAGAGCCTAACACAAAATAAAAAATAAGAAATTCAGGACCTGTGAAATTAAGCGGATTGAACATAGCTATACATCGCTTTTAACAACGCAAGAAGCTCTAATACGGTAGCGGATTCTTCGCCAGAACCTAATGTTTGTTCTTGCCTTGAACGTGATATGTTTTGCAACAGGGTAGTCCAGTTGCCATTTAATTGTTGGGTCAGGGTTTGTAAGGCTTCTTTGGGATGAATTTCATGCTTGCCTTCTAGTTCTAAAATCGCCACGGCGCAAGCACGAATAGGACCGCTAATATCGGCAATAATGTGCACTAGCTGCTCTTCGCGCAAGCTGACTAATGCATAATTTTCGCGTAAACGTAAAGTAAGATTGATGATGACTTGTTTTAAACGTGCAAGTGTCGCTTCTTTTGACACTTTAATGTCGCTAAACGGATCGGGGCCAAAAAGCACGCGATGGCGACTCAGAATATCCGTAAACTTTACCGCGAATGCATCGACTGCAATGGGGATTTCAGATTCCAGAATAAACATCACATTTAAACGAATAGCTGCGTGGTAAAGGCGCAGCTTTTCACGCAAAGGGTTAATGTGTGTTGTGTCGAAGGATTTTAAAACGAGGATCAGATTGACATCAGAAGTAAGGCGTAAACGCCCTTCGGCAGCAGAGCCGTAAAGTACAATGGAGGTCAGGCTGTTTTGGCAAAAATCTTTAGCACTGTTGACAAAATCGATAAGACTTTGTTGTACATTCATGGGTAAATCTTGGATTTGATTCTGCATTCATCACCTTTCTCAAGAATTCCAGTTATTCTGACAAATGCGGTTTCGAAGTGCAATGTTCTTATTTAAAGGTCAGCATGTTGACTTATTGGGGTTGTCAAATAAAGGAGTTAAGCGTAGTGACTTAACCCCTTTATCTTTTTATCCTGTCTTTTTGGCTCGATGTTTTCTTTTTCGAGGTTTTTTATCATCCGTTTTCTTTTCTGAAGTATTGGTAGAGGTACTACGAGTTGTACTTGTTGCAACACTGCTAATCGATTTCTTATCATCCAATTTAAGCTGATTAAATGCGGTTACTAAAGTTTTATTTTGCCGACTTTTAGCATTCATTTTCGATATATGTCGTTGGGAGCTATTTTCATCTGCTAGTCGTAATTTTAACACAACAAGAAATAGACCTTGAACTTGATTTTCCAGATCTTCAATAATGGCTTGTACCATTTGTTTAGTAGATAAACCCGATGCTAAAAATTCAAGGGTACCTTGTTTAGCATCATCTCGAGACTGATTTCTTAAAACCCCTAACATCATTGATTTTGAAGTTCTCATATGTAATTCAGCTTGTAATTTAAGATGCTGGGTTGATATTCTGATGAACCTGATATTGGTATTCATTTCTTTGAGTAATTCACGAGGATAGGGTACATTTACTTGAGTATCATCTTCTTTTGTCTTAAGCAATCTATTACCTAAGGCAAAGGCATAATATTGTTGGGCTTCATATAAAAATTCAATTCGTGCCCTGAGCAGTTCTAATTCCATTCCAGTAGCAGATTGAGTTTTAATGTTCAGAACTTCCTCAAATTTTCTAGCTAATCTAATGCGCGTATTTAAATTTAATTCGTGGGATAAATTATCATGACTTTTAAGCGGATCAAGGGCTAGCTCTGTAAAAAGCTCATTGGCATCGCTGTTTCTGTGATCAATAGCAAAGTTATTATTCGACAACTCATTTAAACACTTGACTGCGCCGAAATGAAAGCACCATTGCGGAAAAGTTAGGCTCTTAGGCTCGTTTGATAGTTTAAGCAAAGTGGTGTCTGAGATTAAATTAAATGTCATTAATAATTTTAAGGTATCAACACTGTCTCTTTGTAGAACCTCAGCTAAAAAATCATCTTGAAGCGGCAAAATACCTGCTTTAACAGCTAGAATATATTCTCTGGGACAACTAGAAGGTCCTGTTGCTGTGATAAAATCAATGATTATTTCCACTAACCGTTGTTTAATGTTTAGTAAAGTAAAGCAATCTTTTTGAGACATAAAAGTGGAATTGTGACATTCAAACACTTTATTTACCATCGTTTCAATTATTTTAGCTTTAGCATCAATTGTTTTAGCAGTATCAAAATGGGTCATGCATCTTAAACAGCTCTTTTGTAATTGTTCTAATGCAGATTCTTTCCGCTTTTGGCGAGTTACCTTTTTTGGTGTTGGTTGTTCTTCAACTGATTCTGATGAGTTTTCTTCTTGAGAAGAAACGTTGGTACTTTGTTGAACAACGGCAGTTGCTGCTAATTCATCACGATTCCAATCCTGCAATGTTTTCAGCATTCTGCTGTAAAAGCGCATCTCACTATTACGTAAGCTATAGCCTAATATTTGCAACAACTTTAACGCTTGAATTTGTGCTTTAAGTAATTCTATATAAGTACTTCTTGTATTAATATCGTCTAAATAAGGACTAAGTTCCTTTAGCTTCAGTTCTGTTATATTGACTTGCTCAAGAATAGATTGAATTTGATTATTTTGCATTTCACGTATAAATAGTATGACAGAAAAGGCATTAATCGAATAAGCACGAATAGCTTCTAAGCTTGCAATATCTAACGAAGTAAAATCTCTCTCTCCTGAAACAAGCATGGGGTCCATCGTGATTCGATCAAGCGCATCACAATATAAGTGGGTTACATATTCTTCACCTGTTTGTGTATCGGCTAATACTAAGGTGTAATGGTAGCAAGATTTGGTTTTTTCATCTTCTTTTTGAGGCATCGTGAAATGTTGATTAACAATCCTCATTTCTTTACCGTTGATGTTTAACCTTGTATGAACTAAAGGTAAATGCAGCAAATAATAAGGTTCATTTGAGTCTTTAAAATTTCGAGCTTCTAGCCTTGCTTCAAATTTTTCAATGAGACTCGTTCGAATAGGTTTATTTTGTTGTAATAAATGATACATAAGTTTAGTTCATCCTCGTTAATTGTATGGTGAGGATAATAGTCGAAAAATAAATTTATAAGAAGTATTTCGACAGATAATAATTTTTTATTACAAATAATTTATTATCTGTCGAACAAATTAAATTGAAACGCAATGATGACATGATGTTCACATGGAAAGAGAAAAAAGTATGAATTTCAACAGCCCCTGAAGATCTGGATGTTAAGCAGACATCAATGTTAGCCAGGCCAGCCATTAAAAATAGTTATCAAACTTGTATCTCGACTCATACTACCTCTTTGCACATACCTCAATGTGTAGCTCATCACGAATTTGATTAAAAAAATCAAAGAATATGCGAATAAAGGGTTTGTTTTTAAATTACGTTGAAACCTAACTTTGTTTCTTGTATAAAGCAAAACATGACAGGATATTCGAATATTTTGAATCAGTGATTATCAACAAGATAGGTAGTTTATGAATACTCAACTTCTTCAAGAAGCATTAGAGCAAAAAACGTTGCAGCGCTTAATGACTTGCTAAAAAACGGTAGTCACTTTCTTATAAAAGAGCTAGAGAATGTGTTGGAGACCACTACTTGCGATTCACCAGAATTACTCTTCTTGCTGATTGAAAAAACGTTGCTCAATGATTTTCCCCATGATCTAAGAGGAATTTTTCTATTAGAACTTGCGGCTGAAAAGGGACACTTGAGTGTTGTGCAAGCGATATTAACGCCTGATTTTATTGAAGATAATATTAAATCGATCATCACGGCGACTTAACTGGCGGCAGGGCACAATCGCAAAGAGGTGCTTAAATATTTGCTCGATATGAAATGCATTAAAAGAAATCCCCATTTTTTGCCGCAACATACCTCTGTGGCGATGTGTTATTTATTTGTGAATCGGCGTCTGATTCTCTCACGTTTGCTTTCGGAGGTTTCTGAAGGGTGCGCAGCTTCATCATCAAAAATAATTTCAATATGGGGATTAGAAGCAATATCTTGAACCAGTTCGCCATGCAAAAATGCAATCTCTTGAGCTTTGTCATGGCAGAATTGTTTGAATGAAGATCGGGTATTATCTTTCTCGGCATATTTAGCGAACAGGTCGTACGCTGCTTCTAGTTTTATAATCAAATTTATTTGCGGATTGTTATAAATTTGTTCTAGTTGGAACTTTATTCTTTCTAGTTCTCTTTTACGATAAAGAATGGTTGTATCGACAGGTTTGCCGCGATATTCATTATATATTTCTTGAAGATGATTCACATGCACATCAATTAATCTTACACAGTTTCTGGCGATATTGAAGGAGTTCAACATAGCATAATCAAAATCTCTCGATGGAATGGTTCCTTTCAAATGCATTGCACAAAACTGACGTAAAATCCAAGGATGAATAATGGTCGGCAGATCAAATCGAATGTTGAACAAAGTCTCGGCTAATAATTGTATTTGTTCAATGATATAATCAGCATCCTCTTGTAAAAGAGGGCCTTCATTTTCTTTTTCTTCTGTGATGGATAGTACCATTCCTTTCATTATGGCTAAAGCCGAATCACATTGTGCGTGCAAAGGTAACGCTGGCGAAATAAATTTAAACTTCTCTATTAACGTTCTAAAATACCATTCACACACTTTGGGTTGTCGATGATTTAATAGGGTAATGATTTCATCAATCATGCTGTTGGTTGAGATTAATTTCATTCGCAGCCCATACTGAATATTCTTGTAAACGAATTCATTATCGATAAACCCGTTTATTCAGTTAAAAGCCAGTAAAATTGAAAACGACCTATCATTGGAAGCGAATACTATCAGAAAGAGTTGGCCAACTGCAATACTTTCTAATATTTGTAGCAACACGGTTGTATACTATTGCGCTGTCATTAATATAGGCCAAAAGTTCGAATATAAAATAGATTTTGGCTTCAGGCGATAAGCTTTTTCTCTTTAGGAGAGAACGTTATCTTTTTATTAAAGATTTTATAAATTGCTGGGAGTACCAGTAGTGTTAATATCGTAGAAGAAACAATCCCACCAATAACAACCGTTGCAAGAGGTTTTTGAATTTCTGAACCTGCCCCCACATTGATAGCCATAGGCAAAAAGCCTAGGCTGGCGACTAAAGCTGTCATCAGAATGGCTCTTGTTCGGGTAAGGGCCCCCTCAATAATCGCTTCATCCAGCGTATATCCTTGTGCTTGTAATTTTTTAATAAAGGCGACCATAACAAGCCCATTTAATACCGCTATACCAGAAAGCGCAATAAATCCTACGCCAGCTGAAATGGAGAATGGCATATTTCTGAGCCAAAGCCCAGCAACACCACCGGTGAGTGCCAGAGGAACACCCGTAAAAATAATGAGTGAAATTAATACTGAATCGAAAGCGACAAATAAAAGAATGAATACTAATAAGAGAGCGATAGGTACGACAATCATTAGGCGATTTTGCGCTGAAATTAGCTGTTCAAAGGTGCCACCATACTCAATCCAGTAACCGGTAGGTAATTTAATGTTAGATTTTGCTAGAGATTGCACTTCCTTTACAAAGCTGCCTAAATCTCTATCGCGAACATTGGCAGAAACGATAATTTTGCGTTTACCATTTTCTCGACTAATTTGATTGGGTCCATAGCTAATCGTAATATCGGCTACTTCTTTAAGCGGGATGCGATCGGGTTGATTGGTATCGGTTTTATAAGGCAATGGAATGGTCAAAAGCTCTAGCGCATTTAAATCCGATCGTAAGTAATCAGGTAATTTTACAATCAAATCAAATCGTTTATCGCCTTCAAATATTTTGCCAGCAACTTTACCGTTCATTGCCGTGCTGACGACATCTTGCACGGTCGCTAAATCTAAACCAAATTGCTTAAGTGCCATTTGATTAGGGGTGATATTCAGAAGCGGTAAACCCGTTGTTTGTTCGATCTTAATATCCTTCGCTCCTTGCGTTACTTTGAGTAAGGATTCAACTTCATTTGCAAGTTGTGAAAGAATTTCGGGATCATCTCCAAAAATCTTCACTGCTAAATCGCTTCTTACGCCAGAGATAAGCTCATTAAAGCGCATCTGAATAGGTTGTGAAAACTCATAATTATTGCCAGGCACTTCTTTAAGAGCCGCTTCTATTTCTTTAACTAAGTCGGCTTGCGTTTTTTTAGGATTTAGCCATTGTGCACGTGGTTTTAGCATGACATAGGTATCGGCAACGTTGGGTGGCATTGGGTCGGTTGCAATGTCTGGGGTGCCAATTTTTGCAAAGGTTTCCTTCACTTCAGGTATTTTCTGTATAGCGGTTTCTACCTGTGCTTGCATTTGTATCGACTGAGACAAACTGGTGCCTGGGATCCGCATAGCATGTAAAGCAATATCGCCTTCCTCCAAGTTAGGCATAAACTCTCTGCCTAAGCTCAAAAAGGTAAAAATGCTGATGATGACAATCAATAATGAAGAGGCAATAATGGCTAATGGGTATTTCAAAGTCCATTTTAAAATAGGTGAATATAAAGTTTTAAACTTTCTAATGATAATATTTTCTTCTTCGCTGACTCGCCCGTTCATGAATAATGCAACACTTGCAGGAACAAAAGTCAGACATAAGATAAGAGAAGAAATAAGGGCAATAACAACCGTGAATGCCATTGGGTGGAACATTTTCCCCTCAATGCCGGTTAGTGAAAAAATAGGTAAATAAACGACAGTGATAATAATAATACCAAAGATACTGGGTTTGATAACCTCTGCACTGGCGGAAGAAACTAAATGAAACCGCTCTTCTTTGCTAAGTGGTATAGCTCGTTCTTTTTGTGCAGCACTGATGCGCCGTAGACAGTTTTCAACGATAATAACGGCGCCATCGACAATTAATCCAAAATCTAATGCGCCAAGACTCATCAGATTGCCAGAAACTTTGTTGGCTACCATGCCAGTAATCGTCATCAGCATTGAAATGGGAATAACGGCGGCAGTGATTAATGCAGCTCTTATGTTTCCAAGCAGCAAAGATAAAATAACAATAACCAGCATTGCTCCTTCAACTAGATTTTTAGTCACGGTTGCAATCGTTTTGTCTACCAAGAATTTACGGTTATACACTTCCTTGGCAACGACGCCCTTCGGTAAATTTTGATTAATTTGCTTAAGCTTATTCGCTACGCTAGTTGCAACTTCTTTGCTATTTTCACCGATTAACATCATGACTGTTCCAAGAACAATCTCATTTGCATTTTGGGTCGCAGCTCCTGTTCTCAGGGGATACCCAAGTTCAACCGTGGAAATGTCACTAATTTTAATGGTAATTTCATCACGATTAGCGATCGGAATATTTTTGATATCTTCGATATTTTTTACCTGCCCTGGAACTCGAATAAGGTATTGTTCACCATTTTTTTCAATGTACCCCGCACCAATGTTGTTGTTATTTTTTTCTAGTGCGGCGATAACCTCAGATATAGTCAAATCATAAGCAAGCAATTTATTCAGATCAGGAAGGATGTGTAACTGTTTTTCATAGCCACCAATGGTATTTACCTCAATCACGCCCTTAATATTACGCAGCTGGGGACGAATGACCCAATCTTGTAAGGTTCGTAAATCCATCGGTGTGTAAGAAGTACCATCCGATTTTTTGGCGCCAGGCTGTGCTTCAACGACGTACATAAAGATTTCACCAAGCCCCGTTGCTATAGGTCCAAGCGTAGGCTCAATGTTGGGGGGTAATTCAGTTTTGAGTTGCTGTAATCTTTCAGTGATCAGTTGCCTTGCAAAGTAAATATCGGTCTTTTCTTGAAAAACCACGGTAACTTGAGAAAGGCCATAGCGCGAGATTGAGCGCGTATAATCAAGCTTAGGCAAGCCTGCTAATCCAGTTTCTATAGGGTATGTAATTCGTTGCTCAATTTCTAGTGGTGAGTACCCTGGTGCTTCGGTGTTCACCTGTACTTGGATATTGGTAATATCAGGAACAGCATCGATTGAAAATTGCTTGAAATGATATATACCTAATCCGCATAACGCTAAAATACCCAATAAGACTAACCAACGGTGCACAATAGAGAAATGGACAATCGATTTTAGCATTTAAGCAGCTCATTAATGGTCATGATCTACCCCACTCTTTTCAAGCTCTGACTTGATGACAAAGCTATTTTGAGTGACATAAGGTGTTCCCGGTTTAATGCCATTGAGAACTTCTACCCATTCTCCATCACTTCTGCCAAGTGTTAAAATTTTTGCTTCATAATAGGAGCCTTCCTTCGCGAAGACAACGGTATTATCACGAATCTTTTGTAAAGCAGATGTTTTAACGGCGAGTGGAACTTCAACTTTTGAAATAAGCACACTCCCTTTTATAATCATTCCTGCTTTCCAAGCATTTTGATTATTGGCAAGTTCTGCAATTGCTAAAACTGATTGGGTTGCGGGATCAACAGTGGGAGATAAGAAATTGATCGTTGCATTAGCACTTTGCCTTTCATCTAACGTTTGAACGATCACAGGGTCGCCGATTTTGATTTGAGAGATGTCCTTTGTGAAGACATGAAATTTCGCCCAAATCGTCGATAAATCAGAGATGGTAAATAAAGGTTTATCTAATGCTACATCACCGATATTGGTGTTGCGGGTGATGATAATTCCATCTTGTGGTGCATTAATGTTATACGATTCTAAAGTACCGTTGCTTTCAATTTTAATAAGCGATTGATCTTTCTTGACCGATTCTCCGACGTTGGTAAAAATTTCATTTACAACACCGGGAAACCTGGCTCTTACATCAACCGTTTTATTGGCATTGAGTACAATTTGACCTGTCAGATTAACCTTGTCGCTGATTGGCGCAGGTCCTGCGATTTCCGTTTTAATACCTGCCGCTTCTGCGGCGGCAGGTGAAATGGTTATGCGCTCTTCATGGGGTTGATCGAGCTTTGAGCCGGATTCACTGTGCTCCGCTGCGAATGAAGTGTTAATAAAGCTGAATGGATAATCAGGCGCAGGGAAAAAATGATGAGTCATAAAATGACATGTAGCCCAGACGCCAAGGCACTTTATTGTTCGCATGAATAACTTCCTTGTTTTCATACCTATATTATAGTGCGTAGTTAGCTTGCAAGTCAGGGGATTTGTGAGAGGGGAGCCCTCTCACGAACAAAGCGAATAAGTAAGAAAGGTTATTTAGGGATGATACGTTGTTTCTCGCTACTATTATCAATAGCTAAAGTAGCCATTGCAGAATTGACATCGTCCATTTGATTAGCAGCGACTCCCTGTTGATATTGATTCAAAATAGCAGGATTATTTGGCTGTTTGCCAGTATTATCCTCTACTGAATCGCTAGAACTAGATCCCCAATCAAGATCAGAACTTGATGAGGAAGATTTTTGCATCTGACGTGGCGTCTCGTTTAATACGGGTAATTGTTCAAGAACAGATTGATATTGTTGACATTTTTCTAGCGCATTTTCAGCGAGATGAATACTTTCATAGCATTCGCAAAGGAATTTTTCTTCGCTTGATTTTTTTTCAAACAAATCACTATAAAGATCGGGAATATTTCCTAATAACGCCAGAAGACTCATATTAAGCGTAAGAGAGTCATTTGCACAAGCGCTAAGGGGAGTATCCATTTTGTGGGCTTCAAAACTAAACTTGCATGCTTTGATTTTTTCTTTAGCGTCGGCAAGCTTCAAGCAGATTGTCGCTTTATCGCGAGCAAATTGTAATAGAGATTGATTCGTTAAAACATCGCTTAATAATGCCGTTAAGCCTTCTGTATGCTGTTCAAACCTTTTTAAAATATCATTGATATTAAAGGTATTAATTTTTAATGTCGCATTAACATGCGCAGAATATTGCTCTAGCTTAAGAGACAGTAATTGGACTTCAAGAGACTTTTCATACGTCGTAGAAATTTGGCTAGGGTGAAACATATTAAAGCTTTTAAGAGCAATCGAAATTTTAGCTTTATGCTCTTCTTCAGCCCTTTGGCACTGATCCAATAACGCGGTTAGTTTTTCATGAAGTTTAGTGATGAGTGTTTGTTCTGCGCCAAGTAACATTTTGATATATCCCTCTATAGTTTGAAAAGGTGTTCGATTCGAATTTTTGATCCGCAGAAATGAAGAGAAGCATATCATAGATAATGAATGCGTAAAGATATTTTTTAGGGGATTTCCTTACACGATAACGAGACACAAAACTTGATTTTTCTTACAGGAAAAATACTAGAAAGCCTACTGACCATCTTAGCTAATGCAGTCAAACATTAGCTAGATGATACATAAAAGCAAGCCTACTTCGTTTTTGTTTTGACCTCAGTTTGTGAGAGCAGTTTTTTGTCTTGCTCTTTGGGTAGGGTATTTTCATAAGTGACATTGACACGAGTGGTACCCACATTGACAAAATTTTGATGCAGCCATTTTGCATCTTCTGCTTTCATTCTAACGCAGCCGTGACTGGCATTATAATTGGGGACGGCGTTAGAGCCATGCATGGCAAAGCCTTGATGAAAAAACATGCAATAGGGCATGGGGGCCCCACCTTTACCAACCGGGAAAATCTTTGATTTGCAACCAGCTCCTCGCTTCTCATAAACCTTAAAAGTACCGGTGGCCGTTTTACATTTTTTATTAATATCAGAGCAGTAACTTCTACCCCCAGAAACGCGCCCTGAATTCACGAGTTCCCCTTGAGAATCATAGGCGGCCCAGGTGCCATGGCTTAAATTAACATTAATAATATTGCTGTCTTTTATTTTTGCTGGAGGTTCTTTGAACACAAATTTAGGTTCGGGGACGACCTTCTTTCTGACATGACTATGCCAGTTGTGGCTATAAGGTGAGTAATAAACTTTATGGCACACATTGGTGTAGGGATCACAAATCCAACGATATTGCCGGTTTTCGTGCCGGTTTTCATATCGATTCTCATAACGATTTTCATAATAACTGTCTTCATCGTCATAATAAGCATGAGATGGCAAAGACAATAAAATGGCTGTTGTTCCTATCAGGCAAGTTAGATATTTATTCAAAGTAAACTCCATACTCCGATGTAAACTTCCTGAATGACAACATCAAGTGTTCAAAAGTTCCTGAAAATAAGACTGTTAAAAATCCAGGTAAGTGATCGTTATTAACGCGGAGAAGGAGGGGGGCTTCCTTTGCTAGGAGGTGGGATTGGTGGTTTATTATCGGCATCTTTGGCTGCGACGCGTGTCCCCGTTGCTGTTTGTGACTGATTAGGCGCTGCATTTTGTTGTGGTGTGTTAGCAGCAGTGACTGAGACGGGTAGAGGAATAGGAGGAGGCATGGATGAGAAGTGAAGTCCTGCCCTTGAACTGGGTCGATATCCACCGCCTGCCGCACTAGCATGAGATCCCGGGCCTCCTACTCTTGAATGATGACTCGATTGAAATAGGCTCGGTGGCATTTTGCCCTTTAAAGAAGAGGGTGCAGGCAGCTCATCATCAAAGCTAGGAGCAGAGCCTGTTTCAAGCAGAGGCGTAATTAAAGCTTGAAGTTTCAAAGGATTGGTAGTTACCGAAACGGTATGACAAAACTTGATCATATCCATCAGCATTTGACGGGTACTGAGCATCGAGCGCTCAAATTGAGGACCCGTATCCGCCGGTTTTCCATCAAGCGTCAGATAAGTGCCGGGTTTGGCTCCAAGCTTCATCACTTCAAGTGGATCAATAATTTTGATCATGCCTCGAGAATCAATTAAAAGTTGTAAATCAACGATAACGATTTCATTTTTTTCCAGCTTGGCACGAATGTCTTCTAATTGTCGATATAATAATCCGGCTTTATCTTTTGCTGCAGCAACTGCGGTTGGATTGGCTAAGTTCTGTGCAATGTTCTTTTCGATTTGTGTTTTTTTGAAGAACCATGCTTCATTCGAAGGCATTTCAACACCTAACAAAACCGAAGGAAGTGTGGTTTTAATTGTTTTGGGATCTTTAGCATCAACAAAAGTATGATTAGGGATCGCTTCCATGAGTACTGCGTATTTATCTTTACCATTAATATCAAAGATATTGCCATGAACGGTAAGCGCAGGTAGTCCCGCTTTGGATAAAAGCGTTAAATTCTCACATTCACTCTTCAACATCGCTAATGATTTAGGCCCTGCTTCTTTGACGACAGCAACAGCTAAATCGGGGGTTACTTGAATAATACGTTTAAAAGAACCTTCGCCTAGAATACCTTTTGGATTCATACTTAATGCGGTGTATTGCGCTTTTACAGTTTCCTGTATGCTCGTGAAGTCTACGGTTGTTGATGCTTGAGGTCCTCCCATAGCAACCGTCATAGAGGCTACAGGGGGTTCATTTCCCTTTATTTGTGCTTGTTCTGTTGTTGGCGGCGGCATGCTCGGGGCAACAGAAAGGGTTGCGCCTGTTGGATTTGGCGCCTCTGGCATTTTGGCACCTGTTTGCAGTGTCACAGGCGCATCATTTTTGGCGGGGGGTGGACCTTCTGCTGCCATTTGTTACCTCAATGTTTAATGAGGAGTGCTTATTTCATAAGCTAGTTCAAAGAAATACGAAATGGCAAAGTGATTGCTGCGTTGTCATAAAATATTTTTGGTAGAAAAGAAGAGTGTATTATCGTTGATGTAGAGGATGGCCGCCGCATGCCTTGGATAGCTTTGGCCAAGAGTTTTCTCTAAGGCTATTTTTTAAAGGTAATTTTGCTTTGCAGGGTTTGATCGTCGAGTTTGGCCGTAAAATGCTTATTCATTCTTCCTCTGAAAATTCTAAAGAATAATCCTTGTTTTACTGCAAGAGCGCAAGAAAATGCTTCTAAACCAGAAATGTTAGCGATGAATTTAATTTGTGCTTTAGTTTCTTTGTAGGCTGTAGATGCTTTGACACGATTTTCAACCACATGAGGAACGACGGCGACATTAAGATATCGTTCTTGATTTTCTACCCCTTGGGATAATTTTTCACATTTAAGTTTGGTACGTTTGAGTTGAGCTAGCAGCGTTTCTTGGCATTGCATAAAATCGAGAGACATTGTTATTCCCAATTAAATTTAAAATTATAGCTATCTTACAAAATAAAAACAATAATGCATACTATATGTTATGTTATGTTATGTATAAGCAGATCCCAGAATATATTGGCGCACATACAGCCTTAATGCAGGGGTTAAGTACTTTAAATGATGATTCAGAAAAAAGCACTTGCTAAACTTTGGGCCTTTATCTCGATAATTTGGATATTCATTATTGGGGAGCTATTTTTGGATGATGAAGATCTTTATAGCTGGATGATTATGTTATTACCTCCCCTCATTATTGGTATTTTAGGAAAACTGAGCATTAGTGTTTATGAACATTATAAAGCAAAGTGAATATCGCGAGAAACCCCACAGACTTATTCTTGTTGATAAGATAACCATAAATCACTGATGGGGCCCTTTTCACTAAGTTCAGCGGTACGTCACTACGGATAAACAGGTTACTTACTCTTGCAGGTAAGATAACCATAGATCGCGTACGGGACCTGGTGTATTCAATAATTGTGTTGTTGGACCATTTGCTATCACTTTTCCATCGCTTAACATAATAATGCTATCGAATTTGGGGAGTAAATGGAGTCGATGTAAAGAGACTAGCATGGCAGTTTCAGGAAATGCCTCAATAACACCCGATAGAATATCTTTTTCGGTGGGTAAATCAACACTACTGGTTGGTTCATCCATTAATAGTAGTGAGCTAAATCGCGCAGCAAATAATCCTCTGGCTAAAGCGAGGCGTTGCTTTTGCCCAACAGAAAGGTTTAAGCCTTTTTCACGAATGTCAGTATCAAGCCCTTGTGGCAATGTTTCCAAAACGTTACCAAAGCGCGCAAGTTTAACCACTTGTTGAATGTCACGGTGAGATGCAGGCAAATCCATCGTAATGTTGAATAAAATGGTATTTTCAAATAATTCTGGGTCTTGAGGTATTAAGGTAGTTATCGCTTGCAATGGTTCAAGCGTATCAAAATCAATGCCATCAATTTTTAAACTAACGTGGTTTGGTGTATAAAGACTACACAGCAAGTTTAATAAAGTACTTTTGCCGCCACCACTTTTGCCAATCAGAGCAATTTTTTCGCCGCGTTTAATATTAAAAGCGATTTGGTCAAAAATTTTCGCTTGTCTTGGGGTTGAAGCATGCGCAAACGTAAGATGATTAATCTCTAATGTATGCCATAGTCGTGCTGTTTTTGCACCTTGGGGTAAATGAGCTAATTGCTTAATATCCGTTAAAATAGGGTCGATGCTACTGATGTCCGTATTCATGCGCACAATTTCGCCACAATGATAGCTTAAATCTTGAAAAACACTATTCAATTCCCATTGATAGCGGAAAATCATGACAACCAAACCAATCATGATGGCGTTGTTGGTATGTAAGTTTTGTACAATATAAGTAATGAGAATAATCGCTTGAATGATAGACAGCGAGTTCATCATCGTAAACCATTTTATTTCATTTAAGACATTTTCTTTATGAAAAAATGGCCAAATCATTGACATTCGGGTTAATAGATTATTATGGGTTAATTCTCCTAAACGCAAAGTTAACACAGTTGTCATATTACTAATGTAATCAAAGATAACAGCGCCTACTTTGTTTTCAACATCGTTTTCAGCCGCATAAAGCGGGATCAATCTTTTATCAAATAAAAACACGATGGCTATGACGATCATTGATGAAAACAAACTGATTAGCCCAACCGGTAAAGAGATCCATAATAAAAAGCTGATAGAAGCGACAAATCTAACAATAGTTTCGATGTAGATAAATTGATTTTCAGCAAATCGATGTAATGCGGTTGAAGCACGATTTATTCGAGTAATCGTATTGCCGGAGTGATGGTCATGGTGCCATTTCAACGGAAGATGCGTGAGCTGTTCATACAGATTTGATCTTAAGGATTGTTGTATTTTAAGTGCAACTTTACGTTCTATCACTCGTGCCGGTCCATGAAAGGCCCAGAAGATGAGCAATACCGCAACCCCAAAGACCAGCCAATAAATAACCTGATTTAATTGATGCGCTTCAAAGTGTTGCAAAACATCAATAGCACGACCAAAAGCATAAGGGCTTAGGCTCAATGCGCCTTGCGCAAGTACATAAGCGATGTAATACCCGATAATGGCCTTACGCATAGAAGCGCCATAATGCCAAACTGCGGCAATTAAGCTGAAATAAGGATTTTTTAAAAAGTGTTCGAAGTACATATAAACCTCTTGAGTAACAAGTCCAAAGGGAATTGGTATCACACAAAAGGGTTTATTCGTATTGATTAACAATGACTATCAACTAAGCCACAAATAGGTGTGATACTTTTAAAGGTTGATAAGAATTCTCATGGGATTAACTCCTGATAAGTTGTAGTTGCAATGCTAGCAACAAACATGAACATTGTCTAGCGAGTGAGGATAAGTGTGGATTTTAAGCCTATCAACGGCAGAAGCGCTACAAACTCGATTTCGTAAATAGGTAATTTGTATTGCGACAAATTACCTATTTTCTGTTTTTAATCTTTAATGGTTCGACAATGCAACTTGCCTTCATGTTTTTGGCAAGTCCCCGTGAACTTAGTATCATCTTTAATATACATGCAGCCAGCACCTTCTTTGCTCGCTTCACAGGCCTGATAGGCTTGTGTTGCAATATTATCCATCGAAGGGGGTGGTGGATTGTTGGGATTGTTAGCTGCAAATGTGCTGCTCATTGCTAGTGAACATAACGTGAACAGAAAAATAAATTTGTTTTTAAACATTATTAATCTCCTGATAAATGAAGTGTATTTACTCGTTATAAAATATGGGTTCTCTTAAAATATAGTTGAGAAAAAGAAGTGAGAATGCCAATTAATGAAAAATACTATATAAATTCAGTATCAAGCATGAAAAAACTCACACAATACCGCACAAATAATCCAAATATTATGTTAAAGTGCTCTATTTTGCACATAGAGTTTTCTTCATGTTAGAACAAAAATGGCTATTCTCCTCGTACTCAAACTCTGAAAGCGCAATCTTAGTTAGCATTTGGCAAAATGATTTGCTTACTTTAAAGCAGCATTTAAAAATATATGATCCCAATAAAATTAAAAATATCCCTGCGCTTTCGGTCGCTAAAATGCTCAATCGTAAAGAGTGCATTCAGCTCTTATTAAAATACAAGGCTAATCAGTCATTCGCAGAGCGACATGACCTTTTGCAATCCTACAGTTTATTTCTTGCTCATAATAAAGTATTGAAAACCCAAAAGAGACTTGCTGATAACACAACGGTAGAATGTTCGATTTCGAGATCAGTCTCACTTCCAACATACGGAATTGGCCTTATCAAGCAAGGCTTAAAAGCTTATTATCAAGATAAAAATAAGAAAATAGACGCAGCCATTTTTCAAAGAACAAAACAGTTATTAACACAATCATTAGAAAACTATTTTTGTGAATCTGTTTTTAATTCACAAGCCATTTTTGAACAAATAATAAGCGGTAAAACAACATATGTGAATTCTGGGTGGCAAGGCGACATCGATCATGTGATTGGGGTTATATTTCATAAAAATCATTTGATTGTCGGAGATGGTTTACACAATCAAATTGCCATTTATGATGTCAAACCAAGCACGATTAATCATGCTGATATTCGGGCGTTACTGCGTTGTCCTCAAGGTTCAGTAGCACATCAAAATTTAATTAATAAAATCACACAAAATAAAAAACCGCGGTATCAATTGGATACACAAACCCAAAATATGAATTGTGCTATCTTTAGCCCACTCTCTGTGCTTCAGGGATTGTGGTATCTTTTACTTAAAGAAAAGGGCCTGGTCCATAAAGATGCAGCCAATCGTGCTAAATTGATGAGAGAGCATTTTCATGAGTTTATGAAAAGTCGCCTTACGGCCAAAATGGAAAATGCTGACAAATTACATCAGGATGTTGAAAACTCTTTGGTTATTCAGCATCCGATTAAATTAAGCATGTTAACTGGTGTTATTGTGTATGCTGGTATTAGTCTTGCAACGGGGCTATTTGCAACAAGCTTCGCATTCTTAGGCTTGTTAGCTGGTTTTTTAGCAACCTATATGCTGTCGACGTTGGTAAATAAAATGAGAGAGAATAAACCAAGCACCCCTTTGTCAAAGAGGGTTTCTGTTGGTGGCGCACCTTCTCATGAGCGAAATATCAGTAAGAATGATCCTCATTACTTGAATTTGCATAAAAAGCAAACAAAAAATCAGGTGGCGATGACGCCGGCTAAAAGACAGGTGGTTAAACCTCGTCATCGATAATCAACTTTGGAAAGCGCCAACGCAAGTTGGCGCATATCCATTATCTTAGCTTTGCGATAAATTGACGAGTCGATTCAAGTTCACTATCGGTCGTATTTTTGTGATTATCACGTTTTGCATGATTAACCAAATAGCTAGATGAGGTTGTTGGTGGCATGGTTGCCTTAATCGCATCCGCTGCAACGGTTGTTGCAGTGCTACTGGTTGAAGGTTGTGAAACTGGTGTTTCGGATGTTCTTAACATTGAGGCAATAAAACCGAAACCCATTCCTGCGGCACAAACAAAAAAAGTTGTTAAAGATAAAAAGACGGGGAAAATAGCATAACTGATACCGAGGCCAAACAGTGCGCCAGCGATGAGATAGCGATTTCTTGACGATGCTCTGTCTTGCTCTAATTGTTTTAGACGCTCATTATCAATAGCTTTCTGGTCTTCTTTTGCTTTTAGTTCTTGTTTTACTTGTTCTCGGCGAGGTTTTAAAATGGCATCTAAGCGTTTCTGTTCTTTTGAGCTTAATAGGTCTTTAGGAAAAGTGACAAAAGTTGCCTCGGGATTCCTTTCAATTAAAGTAATTATTTTGTTTGGCCAGTCTTGAGGAAGATGGCAATCTGTAATGATTAATGTATCTCTTTTTTTCATGCCTTTAATATCATTATTAAATGACAGTACAATATTTCGAAGACCCTCAACATGTGAAGAAGTAGAGGAACTTTTATCGATTGTATGTTCACCCTTTTGGATAGTGTCTTGGCTTGAGTTTATTGTCCATGCAGCGAAAAAGACAGGTTTATTTTCAGTTGGCATGATTATCCTCCTAATAACGGAGTTGCATTATAGAAGCTTTATTGCCTATTTCAAATTATTTATAGAAAGTCTCACCCTCTATGCGGCAAAACTTTCATCATGCTGTTAGCTTGTGCTTTGGTTAAACCAAAAAGGATGTTACCTCTTCTTTGTAATTCATATCCGCTCCTTGTTTTAAAGTTTAATCATTTTAACTAGTAGTAATTGTGGTAATCTCATCGCCATTTCATAAGCATTGGCATCACTTACTTTTCCTTCAGGAATAGGTTGAGGCTCTGCAAAATGATTGATTAAGAAACCAGACGTCATGCCAGCATTCAGGTAATCAGAAATTGTACGCTTATATTTTTTGACTTTTAAACCTT
Organism: Candidatus Berkiella aquae; assembly: GCF_001431295.2. NCBI lineage: Bacteria > Pseudomonadati > Pseudomonadota > Gammaproteobacteria > Candidatus Berkiellales > Candidatus Berkiellaceae > Candidatus Berkiella > Candidatus Berkiella aquae. The sequence continues at coordinate 116,863 of NZ_LKAJ02000001.1, forward strand.
CCCCCAAATCAGAAATTCGTTCGCCTTTGTCATAATAATTTTCAAGTATCCATGTATCTATGTTATTTTTGCTTTCTTTAATCGCATGAGCGCGCAGTGGATGTGAAATAGAAAATAAGCATTCTCCCTGTGGTTTTAAGATCCGATAATATTCATTAAAAACAGCGCTGAGGTTGTGTATATTCTCTAAAACATAATTGCATATAATATAATCAATGCTATTTTCTGATAGATGGGTTTCATAAAGATTACCCAAGTGGTAAGTAATATCTAATTCAGCAGGTTTTTCGTTCTTGGCAATATTAATCATCGTCTCGCTAATATCAATGCCAATCACCCTAGCCCCTCTTTGAGCTAACCGTGTCGCATAAATGCCCGAACCGCAGCCGGCGTCTAATAGCGTTTTGCCAGCCAGATCCTCATTCAATAAAGCTAAAGTTGCTGGTACTTCTAGATATTCGTTAAATAACCGCCCTTTACCAGTTCTCGATTCATGATAAGCTTTACCAAAAGCATTATAGGATTGAGCGACTTCGTTTGCTTCTTGTTTATATTGCTCTTTCTCACTCATTCATTGTTCCATGCATTCAGAATTATGAAATTTTACTAACATATATAATATTCTTAAAAATCCATTGACCTTATAGTTACTATATACCCTATCTTAAACCAAGAGGAAAAATAATGTCCCGGTGGTATGTAAAAGAGTTAAGCAAATTGACGCAGGTGTCGGTGCAAACATTGCATCATTACGATCGCATTGGTTTGCTTAAACCCTCTCTTAGACTTGCCAATGGGTATCGTTTGTACTCTGAGAAAGACTTGTTAACACTACAGAGAATTATCGCATTAAAATTCTTTGGTTTTGAATTGGCACAAATTAAAACGTTACTCAGTACAGATGTTGGCATGATGGAACATTTTTCCGTTCAATCAAAATTACTGGAACAAAAAGCAACTGCATTATTTGAGGCAAGTCAAACACTAAAAAATATTCTTGTAAATTGTGGTCAAGATGAGTCTATTCCTTGGGAAAAAATGATTCAATTAATTGAGGTATATCGTATGACACAGCAACTCGAACAAACATGGGTAGGCAAGATATTAACGCCAGTTGAATTAAAAGAATATGCAATTTTTGAGCATGAATTAAACAAACGATTGACGATTTCTGAAATACAATCGTTTGAGCAGCAATGGGCTGATATCATATTTGAAATCAAAACCAATCTACATAATGACCCTAATAGCGAGATTGGTATCGCTTTGGGCAAACGTTGCATGGACTGGGTCAATGCTTATTACGGTAAAAAGCATGTTGCACTACGAAACGCAATTTGGGAAAAGGGGTTAAAAAGTGGGCAAGCTGAAGAAACCAATGGCTTATCTGTAGAGGGTTCTATCTGGCTTGATAAAGCAATTTCAGCATACTATCGAGACCGTATTCTGCAGCTGCTCAAGCAAATTGAAACACTTCCTCATCTAACACTAATAAAGCAATGGGATGAGTTGCTGATGGATATGCACGGCGATGAGCCAAATCCTCAAAATGAGATTATTGATGAAATCATGCAGGCGAATACGACAAGCCAATTGATTAAAAGTTGGCTTAAAAAATACTCAAAAGTAGCTTTGTGATATTAGGGGTGTCAAGTCGTACTTGATGCCTCTTAAATCTAAGCGACAGCACTTCATTATCATGCTATAAATGTTCTAATCATTTCTTTTGAGGAACATAGACCGTGAGCAATACGTCTCAAAACCATGCTTCGGCCATACTGTCAATTACCAACCTGAATAAGACGTATGCGAGTGGGTTGCATGCCTTAAAAAATATTCATCTCGAGATAAATAAGGGAGAAATTTTTGCACTACTTGGGCCCAATGGCGCAGGTAAAACAACCTTAATTAGCATTATTTGTGGGATCGTTAATCGTACCAATGGAGACATTTATGTCAAAGGGTATGACATTCTGGCAGATTATCGAAAAACGCGTTCCTTAATTGGATTGGTGCCCCAAGAGATAGCAACAGAGTCTTTTGAAACGGTTTGGGATACGGTTAACCATAGCAGAAGCTTATTTGGCAAACCAAGAAATCCAGAATATATTGAAAAATTATTAAAATCATTATTTTTGTGGGAAAAGCGTAAAGAAAAAATAATGACACTTTCTGGTGGAATGAAAAGAAGGCTTATGATTGCAAAAGCGCTTGCACATGAACCTGAAATTTTATTCTTAGATGAGCCAACGGCAGGTGTCGATGTTGAGTTGCGAAGAGCGCTGTGGGGATTGGTTCATCAATTAAAAGCATCTGGCGTCACTATCATTTTAACAACACACTATATTGAAGAAGCCGAAGAGATGGCTGATCGAATTGGTATTATTCATCAAGGTGAGCTTGTATTGACTGATGAAAAAAAGCAGTTGATGAAAAAATTAGGCAAGAAGCAGCTTCATTTGCAACTCAAGCATGCGCTGACCATAATCCCCGAAGGGTTGTCTTCCTTTAATCTTAAGTTAATGGATGAAGGACTCACCTTGATGTATACATTTGATGCACAGAAAAATGATAATCATATTGTGGAATTGATTAATAGCTTAAATGCACAGGGTATTCATTTTTATGATTTGAGTACCACACAAACATCTTTAGAAGATATCTTTGTTCAAATAACGAGTGAAACATGAACTATCGAGGCGTCCTGTCTATTTATCAATTTGAAATGGCTAGAACTTTCAGAACCATCGGGCAAAGTATTGCGGCTCCGGTTTTACTTACCGTATTATATTTTATTGTGTTTGGTTCAGCTTTGGGCAATCAAATCGCTAATATAGATGGCATTGCTTATGGGGCATATATTGTACCTGGCCTTATGATGTTAACGGTACTCTCAGAAAGCGTATCCAATGCGGCCTTCGGTATTTATTTCCCGCGTTTTACAGGCACTATTTACGAAGTATTATCTGCTCCCATTTCTTTTGTGGAAATTATTTTAGGCTATGTGGGTGCAGCAGCAAGCAAATCCATCATGGTCGGTCTTATTATTTTATTAACCTCAAGTTTTTTTGTTGATATCAACATTGTCCATCCGTTTTATATGCTTGGCTTTTTAATATTAACGGCTATTTCTTTTAGTTTACTGGGTTTCATTATTGGCGTATGGGCCAATGGCTTTCAACAGCTGCAAAATATTCCTTTACTCATCATTATGCCTTTATCTTTTTTGGGAGGCAGTTTTTACTCTATTAAAATGCTCCCTCCTTTTTGGCAAAAGGTATCTTTAATTAATCCGGTGGTGTATTTAATCAGCGGCTTTCGTTGGAGCTTTTATGGTTCAGCCGATCTCAATATTGAGATAAGCTTAATTATGATTAGCTTATTTCTAATCGCGTGTTTAGCTATTTTATATTGGATATTCAAAACAGGTTATCGGCTGAAGAGTTAACCGCATAAAAGTTCGAATATTATGCATTTATCGTGTATAGAATAATGTTTATCTTGCTTTTGTGTTATTCGAAGATGATTATCTATAGAATACTTTCGAATAGCATCCAGCTGAGATTTAATAATGTTAAACTTAAACGGTAATCTTACCGCCACTCAAGATAATAATCATCTTGATATTGCAAATGCACCAACTTGCGCTGCGTTAGCTAATGGCAATAATATATTGCAAGATTTCATCACCATTCAAGCTGAAATCGACAGAGAAGATGGGATCTATGAGTACATTGATGAGCAAACTGGCAATATTATTTCTTATGATGACTATTGGGCGAAAAAACGCTTTGAATCACAACCATTTTATATTCTGGGGAAACTAGCGCGAGTTGCCGTTGACAATATATGCCATCAAGTTTCAAGCATGGCGAGTCAGGCATTTTCACAAGTGAATTATGTTATTGATTATGTTAATTGGATGAACAGTGACACCAGATCAATTGATGACGCGATTTTAACGAATGATTTATCAATGCTTAGAGCATTTTCAGAGCATCCCAATCGATACGTGAGAGAATACTTAAAAAATGCATTAGAAGATCTAAGTTCATTTGATCGAGATTTATATGCACAGTATAAAAAGTTATCTACTAAAATTGACCAAGCAATAAAAGAAGCACAAAGATTAAATAAACCTCTCATGATATTAATTGGTGAAAATCACTATGATCGAAATGCATTGCTTGCTGAAGATTTAATATTACACATCCTTGCTGAAAAACAAATTTCTAAGCTATTGTTAACGGAAGCATTTTTTAAGCAATATTATTTAGATATCTCTGAAAATCCTGTCGCAAATCATCTTGAAGACGAAGCAAAATCTTTAGGTTTTAATAAAGTTCCAATGGATTATGCGGCTTGTGGGCATATCCATTTTATCGATCCGCCTGAATGTGAAAGCACGCAGCACAATTATAAAAATTCACGAACAAGTACATCCGTTGAGGGAATGAAAGTAAGAAATGAAGTGATGGTTGATGTTGCGATTGCATCAAAGGGAAAAGACCCCGTGATTGCTATCGTTGGGATTTGTCACGTGGATGGTATGCTATTAGACACTCCATTAGTAGACCATTATCATATATTGCCACTATCAACAGTAGATAGAGCTGATCAGCAATGTCAATCGTATACTGAAGAACCAATAGATACAGAAGCATTTAGGCAAATGATTCATGAAAGAAAAAATCATCCCATTCATAATCAAATAGAAAAGGTATTACTATTTTCTAACCATCCTTACGCTAAAAAATTGTATGCTACCAATCAAATCATGGTGCAAAAAGCAAGAGAAATTCACAAGCTTTCAAGAAATACAACGCCTTAAACGAGTAGTACATTAAAACCATTTTGAGTGATATTATTGAGAGCTGGCACAGTCATTTCTTATTTGGGTCGGATGACTCATTGAAGGAAAATATAATAATGAAGCCCTATTTTCAGAGCAAAGCGCAAGAGCTTTCTTTTATTGGAATTGTCCTATTTGCCTTTATTGCTTTTTATGTGGAAACCGATATTTATACACCAACTTTTCCAGCTATGATGAGCTATTTTGCAACCAATGAGCAAGCAATCCAGTTGTTAATAAGCATGAATTTTTTAGGATTGTGCCTATCTAGCCTCTTTTTTGGTCCAGCATCCGATGCTTATGGCAGAAAAGCTATTTTATGCACAGGTTTATTCATCTTTATGCTAGGAAGCTTTGGGTGTTCGCTCACCAGCTCTTTTGCTTGGATGGTATTTTATCGCCTACTACAAGGACTAGGTTGCGGAGCCATTGTGAGTGCAGGTTTGGCAATGTTTTTTGATGTATTCACAGCAGAGAAGTCAGCACGATTGGTTGCTTTATGCAATGGTTTAGTTGGGGGATTAATGGCACTTGCTCCGATGATAGGTAATTGGATTGGATTACGATGGGGATGGCGAGTGAATTTTTATCTCATTGCCGCTTTGGTAACGTTGGTGTTTTTTGCCTATCTTTTTTACATTAAAGAAACGTTACCTAAAGAAAAAAGAACGCCATTACGTGTTTCTACCATTTGTCGCAACTATGCTTCTTTACTGAGTAATTTTCCTTTCGTAGCACATAATATGATTTGGTGCTTAACTTTTAGTGTCATCATTGTATTTATCGCTAATCTCTCTTTGATTTTTATTGATTACTTACAGGTTGATAAAAAAATATTTGGTTATTATCAAGCAAGCATTATGGGAGCTTTCTTTGTAGGTAGCTTAGCGGGTGCACGCCTTATTAAAACACGAGGGATGTTTAGAACTAAAATGATCGGAAATGGTTTTTATTTAGTGGGTATTATGAGCTTAAGTATCCTTTCATTTAGTCATAATGAATCACCTAATTGGCTTATTGCTTCAATGACGTTGGCCAGCTTTGGTTGTGCCGCTGCAATAACCATTAGTTTTAGTTATTCTATGAATTTCATTGGTGATAACCTTAAAGGTTCTGCGATGTCACTAACCCAATCATTAAGGCTATTATTAACATCGGGTTTGATTTGGATTGCCGCTCATTACTTTGATGGTAGTACTATACCAATGAGTCTTTTAGCCATTGTCAGTAGTGGCATTAGCATATCGCTATATGCCTGCTTATATAAACGTGGAATGCATTTTGTGCGACAAACAAGTATCACAGCATAAGAAAGGCTCGCAATAATTGCGAGCCTTCGTGGCTTAACTAAACATATAGCCCTTTCTTTTTTCTGCTACCTTTTGCTGTTGTTCAGCTTCACTCAGATGCGCATATTTTTCAGGAACAAGTAAAATGTCATCTAATTTCTTCTGTTCTTGTTCATCATCACAATTAAATAAAATATTATCATCCGTGCCAGGCAGTACCCGGGTTCGGTGTTGATATAGCGTTAAGATAGGATGAGGTTGTCCTTCTTTCCACCAATTCAGTTGTTGATGGCATGATGGGCATATTTCAACAGGGATTTTCAGTGCTTTTATTTTTTCATCTTGCTCTGGCGTGCGATAAAAATAATGGAGATGCCTACATCGAAAGAATGAAGAAGCTTATCGTGTTAGAAGTGTTTTAACAAGCTGCATACACCCTGCTATTTTCTTGCTTGAGTTATTTTCTCATCTGATAAAGGCGTTAAAATTCCTGAAACAGAAGTCGGTTTGCCATTATGATCTCGATAGACATTACCACGAGAATGTGTCCAAATATAAGTGCCATTTTTGCAGAGCAGACGAAATTTAATATTGAAGGGAGCATCATTTTCAAAAGCTTGCTTAACCGAGTCCCACACTTGGTCGGCATCATCAGGATGGATGAGTTTGGAGAATGATTCCAAATCATTCAATTGAAAATCCTCCTTTGCCGTATATCCTAAAATTTCTTTATATCGCTCATTAATATATATTTTATTAGTAATGCAATTCCATTCCCATAATCCATCTTGCACATTTTTGATCGCACGTTCAAGCCGATATTTATTGCTCTCCAATTCTTTTAAAACCAAATTACTTTCAATTTCACTTCCTATCCATTGGGAAATAATATGAATAAAAGTTTTTTCAGATTCTGAAAAAGGTTCTAAATGGGGTTTGCCTTTAAAGTAGCAAATTGTGCCATAGGGCTTGCCGTGAACATAAATAGGGCATGCAATTAAACAACCAATTTTATAATCATTTAATATCAAAGGTTGCTTGTCAGGAATTCTTTCATAAGCGACTAAAATATGTGGATTAAAAAATCGTGTGGTATTCGCATTTAAAGCAAAGTGACCGCCGGCGCGCATGACAGAATCGTCTTCTGAAGTATAAAAGGCAAGAAAGGTATGATCTTCAACCTTGCCCATGATACCTTTGGGCATATGAAAATAAGAACAACCTAATTGAATAATTTGTTTTATCTTTTGAGGTAATGGCAAGGATTTGTTTGCATTAATATTATGCAACTGCTCTAACATGTGTTGATATTTCTTTTGCTCGGAAATATCATGCCAGATTGCTAGTGAAACTTCCTTTTCATCAAGCATAATAGAAGTTATGCTTACCTCGATAGGGATCTCTACTCCATCGAATCTTTTTAAGATCCAATTAAATTTAACATAGCCTGCTTCTTTGAGTTTTGCTTCGATAGCTGTTCTCTTAACCTGAGGAGAGATATTGTCTGCTTGAGTAACCGGTGAAAATTCAGAAGGGTGGTGGTGTTTAAGTTGCTCTTTGTCATAACATTTTAGCATCTTAAGGACGGCATCATTACATTCGATAATACCTTCATCGTCAAAGATAAGATGTGCATCGGTAGAGAGTTCAAAGATTTTTTGGAATCGATCATTTGCCTTTATTTTTTCTTTTTGTAATTGTTTTTGCTCATTAATTCCGCGCATTAAAAGAATGATAAATCCAAAAAGGATCAAATAAGATGAAATGGCCGCATAAAAGTTAAAATGAAAGAATCGATCTCTTGCGTGGTCACTCAATGTGTTTCGGTTTTTTAATAAAGTTTGTTCGACATTGATCATGTTATTGATAAGCTGTGAAATTTTTGTGTCAATGCTTAAAAAATGGCTATTGTCAATGTTGTTTTCTACCGCCAATGGAGTGGTTGAATTTTTCTCAATCAATTGTTTAAAACTGACATACTGCTCATGGAGTAATGGCTTGATAGCAGCGACGGTTTGTTGTTGAATAGGATTGTCATTCGTTAATTGTTGAATGGCATTTAATTTGGCGAGCACATCGGCGTTGTTGTCGATAAATGATTTATTGCTGCTGCGCAAATAATGAATATAATTGAGATTATTTTGTCGTAACTCACTTTGTAACTGTGTAAGATTCATGATGACATCATAGGTATGTTGAGTCCATTGGCGAGTAGATTGCATATCCTCAATAAAACGATAGAATAAATACCCTTGAATTATCATCAAGGTTGTGAGAATAAATAGTATAAATTTAATGTTTAATCTCATTATCTTCATAAAAATTAAACCTCTAGTAAAACCTTAGTAAAGATTACGAGAAAATAGACTGGATAAAAAACTTATTTTTAGGAAAATATTCCTGAAATGTCGTACATCTTGATCACATTATTTTAACGAATTTAGCAATTTCCTTGCAGGAAAAAATGCTAGAAAATTTGCTGCTAAATTAATGAGTTTTGTAAATGCTAAATCAAATGACAAATAAATAACAACCAGCTAATGTAAAAGTTTCCCACCAAGAATAGATCATCTTCAAGGTGATTCTCTATCAATGATAATTTGCTATTTATCGAGTCATTTATGCTATTAATCCGTGAGGTGTTATCAGTGTATTTACTTATTAAGTGAAACTTGGATAAAGAGAGAATTTGCAGTAATCTATTGGAAAAGATTTGATGAGGGAATGCATGAATAAATCAAACGTTGCGCCAATAAATAACCAATGGGAACATAGTTATCTTGAGCTTCCCAATGAATTTTATTCTGTTATTCAGACACAGTCTGTGCCTTTACCTGAAATTATCCTATGGAATCAGCCTTTGGCAAACGAGTTAGGACTTGAGAATTTCGATGCACAAATATTAAGTGGCAGCGTCTTACCCCATGGCGCGAAGGCTGCAGCTTTAGCTTATGCGGGGCACCAATTTGGTTATTTTACCTTATTGGGCGATGGCCGTGCGATGTGGTTAGGCGAACAAGTCGCACCCAATGGAAAGCGATACGATGTTCAATTAAAGGGTTCAGGACCAACCCCTTATGCAAGGCGAGGTGATGGTAAAGCAACCTTAGGCCCAATGTTAAGAGAGTATCTCATTAGCGAAGCCATGCATGCACTTAAAATCTCAACCACACGAAGTTTAGCAGTGACTAGCACGGGTGAGCAGATATATCGAGGCACATTGCAGCCAGGGGCTGTACTCACTCGAATTGCTGCAAGTCATATCCGCGTAGGGACTTTTGAATATGCTGCAACCTTAGCCTCTCCTGCGTCCCTGCAATCATTACTTGATTATACGATAAAACGTCATGTTCCAGAGGAGCTACAATCCCAAGGTGCTTTGGGATTGTTAGAGTATGTCAAGCAAGCACAAGTAACATTAATCTGTGAGTGGTTGAGAGTGGGGTTTATTCATGGTGTGATGAACACTGATAACATGGCAATTAGTGGACAAACCATCGATTATGGCCCTTGTGCGTTTATGGATGAATATCATCCTGAAACAGTTTTTAGCTCTATTGATCATCATGGGCGCTATGCCTTTGCCAATCAACCCAATATCGCGCAGTGGAATTTTATTCGTTTAGCAGAATGTTTATTACCATTTTTACATGAAAATAAAGATAAAGCAATTAACATAGCACAACAGCAGATTGAAGAATTTGCACAACTTTTTGCAAAACAGTGGCTGCAGATGATGCGCCAAAAATTGGGTTTAGTGAGTGAGGAAAATCAAGACGAGCTACTGATTCAACGATTGTTAACTATCATGCAACAGCAAACATTAGATTATACCAACACCTTTAGGGCATTATCTTCAATAGGTGAAGGGGGGGTAAATGCCTCGTTATCACCTCATTTGCGAGATTGGTGTCAGAGCTGGCAAGCGCGCCTTGCAACTCAAGGATTATCGCTGCAGGAAGTGACACATTTAATGAAAATGAAGAACCCAGCGCTCATTCCACGAAATCATCAAGTTGACAAAGCATTGAAGAGGGCGATTACAGGCGATTTATCATGGTTCAATCGATGTTTAGAAGCCTATCAGGAACCGTATCACGATAATCCCAAGTTTGATGATCTAAGACAACCACCAACCAGTGAAGAAAAAATCGGTGAAACTTTTTGTGGTACATAAATGAATATTGATGATTTAGGTAATTTCTCTTTTGAGGTTGAATGATTTGAAGATGGAAAGCTCTAAAGGGAAGAGAGGTTCTCTTTGATAAGAACCTCTCTGAATGAGTTACTTTTTGCGACGTGCTTTCTTTTTACGCGCTAAATCTTCGTCCTCAGCATTTTTCTCTTCATTGCGTGCATTCGTATGATGTTTTTTAAGGTTTGGCGTGATAGCTTTGGGTAGCTCTTCTAAAGAAGCGGCAATGGCTTTTTGGAAATCTTCATCATCACTTTCATCAGTAGCGACTGGGGCGGTGGCTTTCTTTTCAGATTTCTTAGGTGTATTTTTTCTGGTTGATGCGAGTGTTACTGGGCGTTCATCATCTTCTTGTGACTGCTGAGCTTGATGAGCTGCGACAGATTGACGCAATGCTTCCGCTAAATCGGCATCAAAAGCATCTGCTTCTGATTGTGCCAAAGCTTGTTGCAATAAATGATCGGAAAGTTGCGATTCTCTGGGGTGCGCTGCAGTTAAAGCGGCATCAATATTTTCTATTCGTGAGTTTATTGAAGAGTGGTGGGATAGGCGAGTTGGGGTGGAATAAGTAATCGCAGGAACGGCTGTGGGTCTTGGTCTTAAAGTGTCTTCATCAGGAAGCGCTTCAATTCTAGGTTGTGAATGAGCTAACAAGGCGAGTCCGGCACGAATATCGTTGCGATTAAAAGCGGCATTTAACTCCTGGGCTAGATTATTAACGCCACTCACAATATTTTGACGAATGGCAGTGCGCTGTTCTGGGGTTAATGCGCGGTATTCATTATAAATACGTGCCGCTAAGCCGAAAGTGACATTAGATAACGTTTGCCAAATTTGTCTTAAGGCAGCACGATCTTCCTCTGCCACCCCTAAGGTAGCTAACATAGAATCTGGTGACAAGACACTACTTAACATCTGATAAAGTCCTTAATTTCGTTAGAAAAATGAGATACTAACAATGAAGTTGTTCGAATACAATTGGAGAATGGTAAGTTGTGAAAAGAATTAAAAAAACAGAAAATGGCAATCTCGTTTGAAAAAATAAAAGGGATCAATCAATGAAAACGTTAAACTACACACAATTAAATTTCGTTGCTGGTGGGATTTGTGAAGAATTTTATGAAGCCAATGTACCACTCGATTATTTGCCGATTGTTGCCGCCCACCTTAAATTGCTGAATAAACATCAATTTGATCCTAATGCGATGTTACAAGCGTTAAGAGAGGCAGGGCTTGATACCTCCCTCGTGAGTGTTAACGTGGGTGTCCTATGTTATCCCAGCTAGAATTTACTGCATGGCTAGGAAAATTACGAATTGACGTGCTCCCTTTGATCGAGGGAGCGTTTGATTTTTCCAGTACCCTATCGGGAGAAAGTGTGACATTACATTTGCCAATACCGGTGAGTGCTTTAACATTTGATGTGGATGATAAGCTGGTAAAAATCGAAATGCGATTACCTGGAAGCTGGGCACAATCCTGGCTTACACAATATCACCTCGATGGTAATCCCCCACTAAAGGGGCAAGTACTTAGCAAAATCGGTGTTCCCACTGTTTCTATTCCCTATCCCATTAGTATGGGTGTACAAGAACAATGGCTTTACAATCATGGAAACTATTGGTTCTCTCTGAAGTTTGAAGATGAAAAGTTAACTTGTATTTCACTGCTTTTACCGCATTTAATTAATGACACGATTAAAGGTAGAAGTATGCCAATTAGAACCTGTAAGGGATAATTCTACATAAGCTGTCAATTCATACTGGTAGCAGTTTTACCTGAAATATTTGCAGGCACTTTCAAAGATAGCTGCACGCTATACTTTATAAGTATGAAGAAAATAATTCCCATACCTCTAGCGGCATTACGCCCCGCTTGCAATCCTGTTCAATTTCAATTTGATTCTACCGATCAAATCGATGAGCTACTTGAAAATATTGGCCAAACAAGAGCACTAGAGGCACTTTCATTTGGTATCCAAATGCGTCAGCGGGGATATCATATGTTTGCAGCCGGGCCTTCAGGTTTTGGTAAAAACTACTTCATTCGCCATTATCTACGCAATGTAACCAGCAAAGAAATTTCGCCAGATGATTGGTGCTACGTTTACAATTTTCATTTGCCGCAAAAGCCGATTGCTTTGCAATTTCCACCGGGTGTCGGTGAAATATTTAAACAGCAAATGAAAGAATTGACCGATCATTTGCATTATGCCATTCCTTATTTATTTAATAGCAGAGAGTATCGCTCACGTATTGAAAAAATAGAATTGAAATATAAAAGCATGGAAGATAGATATTTTTCAAAAATACAAAAAGAAGCTAAAAAAAATGCTTTAGGGATTGTTGAAACGCTAGGTAATTATGAAGTGGTGCCTTTAGTCAATGATGAGCAAATGACAGAGGCACAATTAAATGCACTGAGTGAAAGCGAAATTAAAGAGCTCAAAAATAAAATGAATAAAATAAGAGCACGTTTAGATAAAATTAAGGAAGATATGCCAGTATGGTATAAGCAAAAGCATGAACAACTCAAAGAGATCAGAAATGACTTTTGTAATACATTGGTTAGTTCTTTAATCGGCCCCATTAAAGAAAAATATACGGATTTGAAAGTGCTTAGTTATTTAAGAGATGTACAAAAAGATATTATCGAATTCCCAGAAAATTTTATGCATAAAGATGTCAGCGACAATGAGCATAATATTGATGGCCCATATAAAAATGAAGCATTACTTCGTTATGAAGTGAATGTGATTGTTAGTAATCATAAAGAAAAGCATGCGCCCATCGTATTTGAACGACACCCTAATTATATTAATTTGATTGGGCAGCTTGAAGGCACGGCTCAACATGGAGTACCGATTAGCGATCATACTTTAATTAAACCAGGTGCATTGCATAAAGCGAATGGTGGCTATTTGATGTTAGAAATCAAAAAATTGATGAATGACATCCATGCTTGGAACAGCTTAAAACGCATTCTGTTAGAGCAAAAAATTGCGATAGAACCTCTGCAATCACAAAGTGGTTCTAATTCAACTCAATTGCAACCAGAGCCGATCCCTTTAAAAACCAAAGTCATTTTGCTTGGCGATCGTTATCTTTACGATGAATTAGGGCAAGATGATGACGATTTTAATAAACTATTTCAAGTGCTAGTCGATTTTGAAACAACCATTGAACGAAGTGATCAGCATGTGCAGCAATTCATACGCTATATTGCAAGAATCATTAAAAAAAGAAAGTTATTACCTTTTCATCGAAATGCCGTCGCTGCAATTATTGATAATTGTATTCGCGCGTCAGGAAATTCGCTCAAAATAGCTTTACAACGTAGCAGCATTGTTGAAATGTTAGAAGAATCAAGTTATTGGGCAACAGTGCGGTCACAGTCTTGTGTCATGAAGGAAGATGTCGATAAAGCAGAATCTGCAAGGATGTATCGTATTGATAAAGTTCGCAAAGAATATTATCAAGATATTTTATCGGAAGATATTTTAATTGATTTAGAAAATGAAGTCGTCGGCCAGATTAATGCGATAACGGTTATTCACTTGCCTAATTTTGCGTTTGGTTTGCCAACGCGAATTACGGCTTCAACACGTGCTGGTAAACAAGCCATGATTGATATTCAAAGGGAAGTGAATTTAGGGGGGGCGAACCATTCCAAAGGTGTTTTAATTCTTTCAGGATATTTAAAAGGAAGGTATATTAACACGTTGCCGTTTTTCCTCTCTGCAAGTTTGGTATTAGAACAAACCTATGGGGTGGTTGATGGTGATAGTGCTTCACTTGCGGAATTGTGCGCCTTAATTTCATCCATTACTCAGATCCCGATAAAGCAATATTATGCGGTCACGGGTTCTATCAATCAGCATGGTGCCGTGCAGGCGATAGGTAACGTGAACGAAAAAGTTGAAGGATTTTTCGATATTTGTCAATTACAAGGGTTAACTGGCAAACAAGGCGTACTGATTCCACCAAGCAATGTAAAGAATTTAATGCTCAAGCAAGAGGTGGTGGATGCGTGTAAGCAGGGCCACTTCCATCTTTATGCAGTACCCTCGGTTGATGTCGCGTTGAGTCTCTTAATGGGGAAAGACCCGGATGATATCCACAAATTGTGTGAAGAAAATTTGACTCAATTTTCAAAGATTGGCAATAATTTTCTTCCGCCAGAGGACTAAGTGGAACTGCCAGTTTTTAAACATCAATGATGCAGTTGATTATTCGTTTATTGATCCAGATTTTTAGGAATTTTATATGGGAAAATGGTCAGATAATGAAGCTTTAATGAGATCAAGCGTTAGACAAGAGATTATTAAAGCCTTATGGGAAAAAATTAAGGTTAATGGGCTTGAACAATTCAATATTTTGAAGATAGTGCTAGGACTACTTGAACCAATAGAACAAGGTTATCTTGAAACTGAGTATTCGAGAAAATTTGATGAAGCGGTACACAAAGATGATTTTATGACATTTCAGCAAATCATTGAAAACACATTGCGACGAACAGCAAAGAAAAAAGTATTATCTAGAACAAGTGATAGCGTTACATTAGGTGATATTGAAGATGAAGTCGATAAAACATTAGCAGAGATCCAAAGCGGTGAACATTTAAGTATGCCGTTGGTTGATGAAGTTGATCCCATGATTACGCCAGAAGATATTGCTGACTTGAAAGAATATATGGATGAAATTCAATTTTCAGGTTCCGTATCTATTTTTAATCGCGATCAAATGTATCCGCCACTTGAGCAAGAAAAATTTGGTGATAATCCTATATTCTCTATTCATTCAGTCGCGAAAGTATTTACCGGTATATTACTGATGAAAATGATAAGGGATGGCATTATTTCTGAGGACGATATCGATAAACCCATTCAATTAAGCGATTCGGTTTTACAAGAACTCTCACCAGCAGTGCAAGAACGCTTATCACACGCAACATTAAAACAAATTATGCTGCATCAAAATGGGTTGGGTGATTATCTTGATAATGCATCGGGACATGCTGCTGATATCGAGCAAAAGCTCAATGCAGGGCAAGCGGTGCCTGAAATTAAATCAAGCCACGATCTGTTGAAATATGGTGAAAAGAAAGTATTAAATCCATTAGGTCAATTCAGTTATAGCAATCTAGGTATGTTGTTACTTGGATTTGCGATTGAGAAAAAATATCAAGATGCACAACAAGCCAAGGGTGAAACGCCATCGCTGGGTATCGATGAAATCATGCGCCATTTTGTTAAAGAGGATGTTGGCTTAAAAGTATTTGAAAATAAACGACCTGAAAAAGGATATTACGCTGAGAAACAACGAAACTTGCAAGATAAAAAACCTGATTATATTAAACAATATGTGTCAGCAAGATATGCAAGCACCGCCGGGGGATACTGGACAACCAATGAAGATTTACAAAGATTTGCACAATGGATAAGAGCAGAATGTGAGCGTGATTCTCGTTTTAAACAACTCATAGAAAGATATGGCGCCGAATTTTACAACCCCCAAAAGCAAGCAGTTGAACACAGTGGCATTCATGCGGATACCGCACATTTTTATACTTCTTTGAGAAATGGTACCACGATTTGTATATTGTCAGATCAAGGCGAACGAGCGGCAACAAATTTAGCGGATATGATATTAAAACAAACGACATGGTATAAATCGCAACGAATCGCTACTGAATTTGAAATAACACCCCAGGTAAGGCCAGTTTCTCCCGCCTATGATAGGGCATTGTCCTTAGCGAGCACCTCGCAACCTGTTGAAGAAACCTCTTTAGAAGTTAAAAAAGATAGCGGGAATAAATTGGGTAAATGAACAGCCATGCATCCTCATGGTTGACATTTGGCACCTTTACGATGCGTTTTGCCACATCTAATGCAAGGTACTAGTGGTGCATTAGGTGAAGGGTTGGCTTCCTTCTTGTGTTCTTTGCTCTTCTGCGTTTCGGGTTTTATCTTGTGAAATTCAAGTGGCTTATGGCGCTTGAGCAACTCTTCTTCATGTTCTTTGTTTTTATCATCAGGTTTCATAATAAATGCCTTTTAGTTACGACGCTTTCAATATTTTGGGCTTCAATGACAACAATTTCAATGTTTGCTAATAGGTCATGCATATGCATTTGATGAAAGATCTTGAGCTATACTTGAAAGCAATCACTTTTTCCAGGATAAATTTTATGCATGTAAAAACAAAATGGTTGATGGGCTTAGCGTTATTAGCGATCTCAAAAATGCTTTGTGCAGTTGATGCGCAAAAATTATCTTTACCGGGTGAAATTACGTTAAATGAAAATAAAGTAACGCATGTCGTCTCTGCCGTACAAGGGCATGTCAAAGACATTTATAAAAACTTAGGTGAACCTGTTGAAAAGGGAGAGCGTCTGGTTTCATTTCAAAGCCGTGAAATGGCTGAAATTAAAGCCGCCTATTTAGCTGCTTATCAAGAAATCCAATTGAAAAATGAAATTTTAAAACGTGAAGAAAAGCTTTGTAAAACGCATGTAAAAGCAGAAATTGAATTTGCTAAAACAAAAATTGGTGTTGAAACAGCCAAAATTCATTTAGAACAAGCAAAGCAAAAACTATTAGCTTTAGGTCTTAGCATCGATGAAATCAATCATTTACCTGAAGAGAAAGAACCTTTAAATTTATGCCATATCCATTCACCCTTAGATGGCGTGATTATTGAACGTCATTTGACACGTGGATGTGCGATTGATAAAGATAAGCAAATTTATGTCATTGGCGATTTAGACACCGTTTGGGTCAATCTTGCTATTGATGGTAAAGATATGCGCAAAATACATAAAGGACAAAAAGCAACTATTTACTCACATGATAATTCGACCATTGCTCATGCCGAAATTATGTATATCAGTCCTGTTAATGATAAAAGCAGAAATGGTCGCGCCATCGTTGAGCTTGATAATACTAAACATCAATGGCATCCCGGTGATGAAGTAAAAGTGGAATTAATGATTTCTGATAAAATGCCAGCTAAAACCGTATCAAATAAAAGCTAGCTAGGCTAGCTTCATTCTTTTAGGGGATGGATGTGCGCATTCATGATTCTCTTTAGGAGGATCAGCAAATTTGCTTGCCATATCAATGGCATGTTGCAACGTTTGCTCCAAGTTACGCCAAGTATAAAGTGAGCGTGCAAGCATCGCCAAAATCGATAAAATGAGCCTGAAGTGTCAGTGGATCAATGAGGATGTTTCTACTAGAAACATCTGCATGATTAATTTGATTTTTAATGAGAAATTGTATCGCCTCCAGTAACGAATGTAATATTTGAGCTTGATATTGGGGAGAAAGAACATTCAAATCATTTTTGCAGTGCTTTTTGAATTGATGCAGAGTAATACCAGGCAGTAATTTCATAAAAAGATAACTTTTATGCGATCCATCTTTGGTAGTACGAAACCGTATCCCATTAAATAAATTAAGCTTTTTTAAAATTTCACTTTCATCTAAAGCCTTTTCCTCATCATCTAGCATGGTTTTTACAACACAAAGTTCCTTAGTGATTAAATTTTGTGCCAATTTAATGCACCCAACAGCACCTTTGCCAATTTTACCATCATGATAGATGGCATAAGGTGTGCCATCTTGATCAGCAAGAATAATGTGTCTCAAGCGAACAAAAGTATATATTTTGAGAGGTGACTCTTTTATTTTTTGGCAAACCCATTTTAGAGCTGGTTCACCAAGCCAGGTACCATCTTTCAGGAAGTCATTTTTGGCTTGTTCAATTATTTTGTAAGTAGAATTCTTTGCTAAAATGGTCTGCCAAATATCATTAAGAGTAGGAGCACTCTTAGTATGCTGAAATTGTGGGCAAAATAATTTAACCGGCGACAAAGATCAAGAATTGTTAGAATTAACACCATTTTTCATTAAAATCACTCTAGAATTTGGCTGCTTGAGGTAGCGAATTTTAAGGAAATTGGTGTATAAAATCAAATAAAAGCAGCGTGGCTATTTCACATATTTTTTCAAATGCGATGCACCATGTTCTAAAGACTCTTGAACGGCAGGAATTTCACTGAGTGCATTAAGTAAGCCATAATCATGAATCATGCCATTATAACGGATGGCAATTACATCAACGCCAGCAGTATCCAGTTTTTGTGCATAGGCTTCTCCTTCATCGCGTAGGGGATCGTTTTCAGCCGTTTGAATCATGGTAGGGGGTAAACCACTCAATTGAGCATTGGTGCCACGCAAAGGTGAAGCAAGAACGTCAGCACGTTCTTTTTCATCCGTTGTATAGTTATCCCAGAACCATTTCATCATATTTTTAGTGAGGAAATAACCATGTGAGAATTTGTTATAAGATTCGGTATCAAAATTAGCATCGGTCACTGGCCAGAATAAAACTTGTGCCATAATTTTGGGAGTGCCCTTTTCTTTGGCCATGATGCTAACCGCATTTGCAATATTACCACCGGCACTATTGCCGACAACCGCTAATTTTTTACCATCGACATTTATTTCATGACCATGATCTGCAACCCATGAAGTTGCGCCATAAGCTTGATTGATGGCGACTGGAAATTTTGCTTCAGGAGATGGCGTATAATTAACAAAAACAGCTGCCATGCCACTATTTAGCACCAGATCTCGCACAAAACGTTCATGGGTTGGGAAATCGCCCAATACCCAACCACCACCATGAAAAAACATAAAGACAGGTAGCGGTTTATCATGCCCTTTAGGTCGTACAATGGTGAGTATAATAGGTTTGCCATCAACCGTAATCATCTTCTCTTGAATATCGATTTTGGAGGTGTCTGTTTTAACTAATTTTTGCGCATTGGCTAAAACCGCACGTGCATCTTGGGGTGACAATTCTTCAATCGCTTTACCTTTATTGGTTGCCAGGGTGTCTAAGAATTTACGAGTATTGTGTTCAACCCATCCGGCATCAGCAGCCATAAGGTTGCTAGCAAAGCACACTACATAAGTGATGAATAAGGTTCTTGTTAATTTCATTAACACAATCCTTCTGATAGGAATATAAATTCAGTAGCCATTTATCGTCACGTTTATAAAAGATACACTATTTTTGGCAAGATTTTTGTGCAGTGGAAAGGATATCTAGTATTGATCATATCATTTGATATGCACGTGAATATTGGAAAAATGAAACTAAAATAAAATGGGAGTAAGTTGTCACAGGCGTAACGATGAATAAATTAACTACAACATTGATTGCATCCATCTTATTTTTTTCTCAAGTTGGCATGGCCGATGATAATGAAATCATTGGTCCTGCTCATTCCAAAAGCTTTATTCAAAAAACGGATCCTTCGGTTTTGCCTAAACCCATGCAAGAACGAGCTCAAGAAGAAAAAAATGCGCTTCCCTATCGTGGCTATTTTCAACGTGATGGAGGTGGTGAAGTTAAGTTTCGTGAAAGAGTGCGTGAGAGAAAAAATCAAGCTAATCAAACAAACGATCAATAAATAGTTAAAATGAGGCGTTCTACCGTAGAAGGTATTTAAGACGTCTTTAAAAAAGATCAAATTGAATCATGCTGATATTTCTCGACCTTCTTTGCGTTTAACAGCTTCGGAGGTTATGGGTCATGCCCGTCCTCTAAGCGGCCTCGAATAATTAAAGGATAGGATAGGCCTATCGCCTGCCAATCTTCTAAGCATCATTTTGGATGCCCTAAATCACACCTCCTAAATTTAAAACCCCCCACCTCTCATCTTAGACGCTCATCTTTGGTGAGAGGGGTACTACTTTCCCCCTCTCCTTCACACCGTGAGGGTGCCCGGCTTGTCCTGCGTAGCTCACGAAATAAGCAAAGAAGAAAGGCGCGGGTGGGGTTTTCAAATAGGGAGATGGGGGCTGAAATCACTAAAATGTCATAAAAACTGCGCCCCTAGTCAAGATAATATCCGATTTTTCATAATTATGTTGAAGACTAACTTCTGTTCTGGTATAAAGCAATTCATGACAGGAAAGTTCGAATAAAAATCAATGGAGCATGACAATGTTCGCAACGAATGAGGCCCAAATTGTGGGTGGATATAAAAGATATAGATGATATTGAATCAAAAGTTTTCATATCAGCACAATAGGCTGGGGTTTGCATTCCTGAAACAAAGTAACTGCAATGCTTTGCCCATAGTCCATCTATGTTTATTTCCATCTATCTAATTGAGCATTCATGCATTGCCGACAATGGCGTTTATCAACTTTTTGGAGGCTTTGTTATGCCAAGAAATACAGATATTAAAAATTTAACACCAGAAAAAGCATTGCAACAAATTCGAAAATCAGCAAAAACTGCTGTTAAACAAGGTCGTCTTTGTCTTGACAAAACAGCGCTTAAAGCCAAACTTGGATATACGGATGAACAAGCAGATGTTTATATTTCAACGTTTAATAAGAATGTCGGCACCCCTGAAGAGCAGGCGTTAAAAAAAGCTCGAAAGGCCGCAGTTGATGCGGTTGCTCATGGGCGAGCTTGTCCTACCGAAGAATATTTGAAAAAAAGAATGAAATATACCGCTGAACAAGTCAAGGTCTATCTGGAGAAATATAAAGAACTTGAGCGCAGCAAAGAACAACAAGCATTGAGAAAAGCACGTAAATCAGCACAAGGCACAGCATCTCTAGGTCATTCTTGTTATTCAGATGAAGCATTAAAAAAGAAAGGATATTCAGAAAAAGAAATAGAAGCATACCAAGCGGCATATAAGCAATCTGAGAGCACACAAGAAGAACAGGCGAAAAGGTTAACACGGGGTCATGCACGGACATCTGCCTATCATGCCCGCGCTTGTGCTTCAGAGGAAGCATTAAAGAAGGCAGGCTATACGGATGAACAGATCACTATCTATCTTGCTACCTATGAAGCAGCTAAAGGAACAGAGCAAGAACAAGCGCTAAGAAAAGCTCGATATGATGCACAAGAGCAAGCATATCGTTGTCGTCCACTCCCTACAGAGGAAAAGTTAAAAGAAAAAGGTTATAGCGAAGAACAAATCACCGCTTTTTTGCAGTCTTACCAAATGACGCTTGATAAAAAAGTGCAGAAGCTGCTTACCAAGGTGCGAGAAGCTATGTCTAAAGAAGAAATTAATCCAAATGACGATTCAGAAAAACGGATAGCTAAACGAAGTAGAGCAGTGTTTGATGACTCAGAAGATAGGATGGTTAACGATGAAGAAGCTTCGCTTTTGCTATTCTCGAGCTGTAAACATAATACGCCGAGTGATACTTCTTGCACACAAGCAGCAGAGCATAGTTCACCGTCTAAAAGACGATTAGCATAGAGAAGCATTTGAAGAATTAGAGCGAGAAGCTGCTTTTTAGCTCAATCAGTAATTTATCTGCGTTTTGTCTAAGTGACAAAACATTTAGTCAGAACGCCTTTGATTAAATTTTACGATTGATAAAAATTGATAGTAGATAATTCACCAATGCTCTGTGCAAGAACACACAGCTTATGAAATCTGCACCTAATATTAGGTTTCTTGAAAGATTACATAAAGCACAAAAAAAGATCGTCAAGATGCGCTACAAGGCAAACCTCCTACTATGTGGCGGCTCCAAGGGCAATAAAATGCTTATATGGTTGGATGTAATGAAATAATGGCACCGAGAGTCTCAGAACTGCCTAGCAAAAGATTGCGTAAGTAAGATGTTTGATTTTTTTGATGCGTTCTCATTTTCACGAGATGGATGAAAAGAAGAATTTTACTGTGTTGAGATAAGTATAAACAGACTGATATTAACAAGCGAGTTTAGTTAATGATGGCTTGATTTGTGCGATGGATTGAATTTTTTCGATTGCTTGAGCAAGATTGTCAGCAACGTGATGCTGTGTTAAAAGATGCTCGTTAATTATCTTGTGTAATATAAGATCGCTAATAATCAATTGATAATGAGGAATGATCTTAGCAAGATCATTCGCACAACAGGCATCTTCTTCCTCAGGTATTATGTTTTTAGCTTCAGCAAAATCAATGAATGAGGTTGCCATGCATAGTGGATCAAACATGACATTATACTGATGAAGATCATGGTGATGGATTTTTTTGGCAAACATGGCTTGCAGTGCCTCAAGTAGTGAGAGTAATATTTGGGCTTGCTCTTGCGTTGATAATTCATCATTGCTACTGGCTAAAAGTTTTAAAAATTCATCCCATGACACTCCAGGAACAAGCTTCATCATAATGTAATATTTACAGGTGTCGTTTTCATTATGGTGCATTTGAACGCCAAGTAGCTGATTATATTTTTGCAGAAACTCACATTCAGTTAAGAATTCTTGCTTATCAGTATTCACTTTCAGTACACAAAATTCATGTGTGTTAAGGTTTTGTATGAGTTTAACCGCACTGCTAGGATTATTGTTGAAATTTTCAGGATGATAAACTGCGTATACATTGCGAAATATATCAGCTATCACAGAATAATTGCACGATTCATTTTTAGGAAGCTTAACGGTATCAGATGCTTTGAATACAGTTTGAATAGCTTCTAATACTGTGTCATCAAAAAAAGTACCAGTTGATTGCAGCTTTACTTTAGCGTGGCCAATCAGTTTGTTGACCGTCGAAGCTTTCAAAATAGATTGCCACCTCGTTTGAAAATCTTCGCTATCTAATGAAAGGGAAGCTTTTGGTTGAGAATGCTGAACAAATGCGGGTAAGTAGCGTCTCATAATGATGCAACAAAAGAGAATAAACTAAATATGTTATGTGAGTTTTAATAATTCATCAAGGATTTTAAGGCAGTTAATCCATTATTTATCATCGTTCATCGAATGTTCTACAATTTACTCTGCTATAAAAGTAAATCGAGGCATTTCAATGCCATCGATCTGTATGGTGCCTAAAAAATCGGCAATGGGGCGAGTCCAAAGTGCTTGGTGTCCAAATTGTTCACAATCATATAGAGACTGATAAATAACAAGCTCTTCCAGTGTATCTGTATGCCATCCAGTGCCAATGACACGATAGAATTTATTTTTATAATGTCGATATTTGCCGGGGATTACTTTTTGCATTTCAGATACTTAATGGTATGTAAAGTACACAATCATTGCTGATAATACGTTAAAAGTAAATAGCGAACGCAACAAATAAATGCTATATCATTTGATGTGATATAGCATTTAAAAAAGGGGAACTTTAGAAGTGTCTTTGTTCCCAGTAGGGTGTTGTTTTATAGTAGGTATAGATAGATTGTCCCCAGGTTCTATCAGCCATGTCAGGCCAATGATCTTTATCAAAACCCGGTGCATTTTCTAAACGCTGTTTATCAATATCGACTTTAAAACAATCTTTTTGCGTATCGTAATGAAGTGCATTCCAAGGAAGGGCAAATAATTTTCCTCCCAAGCCTAAAAAAGCACCACTTTCTAATACTACATAAGCAACATCACCCGTTTGTTTATCTAACATCACTTCAGTGATTTTGCCTAAATCCTCATTAGCATTATTCATTACTTTGACACTAATAATTTCGTCATTTGCTTTTACAACATTTGATGCCCTGCCCATAATATGTTCCTCCTAAAATACTTGTAATTAATAAAAATGAGTATTTATGCAGTCGAAAATGCATTTTGCTCACCTTTACTTTAGCCTAAAATAAACGGTTTAATTTAAAAATTATAAACAGTGATTTTATAAGGACTGATAATGATAAGGCAGGAAATAGCTAGGTTTTCGTTAATAAAAACCTAGCAAACGATGTTAGGATTTAATTTTTAAGATAATCTTACCATGACAGTGACCTGTTTGTTGCAAAGTTAATGCTTCTTTAATTTGCTCTAATGGAAAGATTTTCTCGATCTTCGTTTTAAGCAATTGATCATCGATAAGATGAGCAATTTGCTTTAATTGTTCACCATTAGGACTCACAATGGTAAATTGCGCGGTAATATTATTTTCACTGGCTACTTTAGCCGCATCGCTTGGAATAGGCTGTGTAAAGCAGATGAGCTGACCGCCAGGCTTCATGGTTTTCAAAGAACGTATCGTCACATCTTTACCAATCAGATCGAGCGTAATATCAACATCATTCACTTTGTCTTCAAATTTTTCTGTTTGATAATCAATAAATTCATCAGCGCCTAATGAAAGACAAAAAGCTTTAGTCGCAGCAGAGCCTGTTGCAACGACGGTTGCCCCTTTATATTTGGCCATTTGAATTGCCATTTGTCCTACTGCACCAGCTGCGGCATGAATCAGGACTTTTTGCCCTGCTTTAAGATGGGTCGTCGCAAAGAGTGCCTGCCAGGCCGTTAATGCAACCAAAGGCACGCCCGCAGCATGCTCATGATCAAGGGAGGCTGGTTTGAGCGCAATTTCATTAGCTGGTGCTGCAACAAATTCAGCAAAACAGCCTGCTGGTTGTGGAAAACGAATTAAGCCAAATACTTCATCGCCGACTTTATACGGGGTTGCTTGGCTTCCTGCTTCAACGACGGTGCCTGAAAAATCCCAGCCCATGGGCTTGGGGAAAGTATCCGTTTTAGGATCGGCATAATGACCTTCTCTGACTTTCCAGTCGATAGGATTTATGCTTGCTGCATGAACTGCAACGAGTACTTCATCGCCTTTAATGGTTGGTTTATTGATATTTTCCAGTTTGACAACATCGATGTTGCCGAATGAATGGTATTGAGCAATTTTCATTTCAACCTCCTGATGAAAAACACGTGGTATTAAACGTTAAAGAATTGAAGTTACTCAAGTATCTAAGGGAATTTACCCGACATTCTTGACTTAGGTGTCAAAACAAGTAAACTTCCTCAGTTTTTCAAATAAATATATAAATCATATGCTTTTTTGTTCGCTTTTGAATCTGTTTAATTTCTCCATCCAAAAATTTGCTGGCTATAGCTGAGCGTTTATTGACTATTCTTAATGCAAAACAGGTTTAACGAGATGGTAACTATCAAGTCCGATAAAGAGATTGATTTATGTTTTTTAGAAGAAAGAAACATCCCACCAAAACAGAACAAAATGCATCATTAAAAAAAGCGACTACCTTCAACGATCTCGTAGATGATCTCAAAATGGTTGTCTTTGATTTACTGGATTCAAGTGATTTACTAACCGTACATCGAGTCTGTCATACTTGGAATAGCGCTTTACTCTCCGCAACCTATTCCCCATGGAGTTACCGGCTAAATCATGATTTCCCTACATCATATATACCGATGCTCAAAGCAGAAGAGAGTCGCAATCGTTTAGTTCAAAATCGTCATTATTGTTTTAATACGTTAAGTATTGTGAGCCAAGATAAAGAAGGCGCACCCTATGTTTTTAGCGCCTTAGAAGGAAAACTCGACGCTATTAATCAAGCGAGCATAAAGATGGATACCAAGAATCGACTGTTCGCACTGGCATTAGCCAATGGCTGTAAAGCAGCAGCACAAGAGCTGCATAAAAGTATTCATCAAAGTGAAGAGGCGTATCAATTATTAGCTTATGAAATTGCGGTGAGATTCAACAATGTTGAGATCATGCTAGACTTGATTGAAGAATTGGAACCTAATGTAAAAAAATTCTATCTAACGGAAATGCTATTTTATACTAAAAAGCATGCGGTGCCGCAAACGTTTTTAATTGCGTTAACGGCTATTTTGAAAAAATGCTATCAATTACAAGATACGGCCTTGACCGTACAGGATATATCCTTAGCATTGGAAGGTCACATAGAAAAAATTGATCCAAATAAATGGCAAGGACGCGTAAAAAAAATATTATGGATGTTAGCTTTGGCTCATAATGAGCCTCACGCATTAGAAGAAAAATGCGATTCTGCCCTGCTTCAAGAATTTTTCATCTTTACCTGTTTATTTCAAAATATGAAACGTATTCCCTATTTAATGGGTGATCGAGAAAATGAATTTCCTATTTTTTATTGCCATGTGATGTCATCTGCATTTCGTAATGGTGAGCTTGATTTAGCAGCACTTATTTTGTCTTTAGTTAAGCAAAAAGGACTCTATGCATTTCGATATGCAACAAAGCAAGCGGTTGATTATTTGGCAGTTCAATATGATTTTGATAAAAACTTTGTTTCATTGTTAAAAAATGAATTTAAATTAACAGAGTTTTCTATTTTTAGTGCGAATAATTTTTTAGAATGCCTGCGTCAAGGTAACATTACTTTAGCATCTATTATCTTGGAACAAAGCGAAAATCTACAGTGTCCTGCGAATGATTTGCTTGCTGCCGTAGAAACCTCTAAGAGTTTTCATAGTATCAATCTTAATGATATGGTTGTCTTCTTAATATTGGGAAATCCTGATCATGATCCTCAAGATATTGCTAGGATTATCAAAACGTTAATCGTGGGTAATCATAGAGCGCTTGCGACGGCTTTTATCCATCATCTTGACATGGCATTTTCAATTGAAGAAGCGGAAGATGATTTATGGTTGATTGATGATTTTATGCAACAATATGTACTCAATAAGCAGTTACAGCATTTATCGTTAATAGATGAAGAGCCGCAACAAGAGAGAGCGTCACGAAAACATGGAAATACCTGTGCTATCCAGTAATGGTGCATATCCATGCAAATGCAGTTGACAGTTCGAACTAAATTAATGTAAGGTTGCCGCCTAACTGTTGAGCAATATCCTTTATTGGAGACAAGTATGCAAGGGCAACTATTTGCGATTGAAATTGATTTAGAAAATGATCCTACCCTTGCACGTTTTGATTTAATCAGCGATGCCTTTGTAAAGAGCCCCGATCTGCAGGGGCTCGCATTGCTAAGCAACACCCAACTTTCAGAGAGCATTTGGCAAAAAATTGCTTCGAGGCTTGCCCCGATTGTTTCTGCAATACCGCTGAAACAATTGGTGATAACGCTTGCGCCATTTGGTGAAGCACAAAATCTTTCTCCACTTTTAGCGCTTCCTTTTTGTCAAGGGTTGGAAAATCTCACCATTGATGGGCCGCTTACGCCAGAAAGTATCGCCACTATCAAAGCACTATTAAGCCCGATGTTATCAAGATTGGCTTTGCCATCGGCAGGCCTTGATACACCCTCTGCAACCGCATTCATTCAAGCGTTAGTGACCACGAATGTAAACGCATTGAATTTAAACTTTAATCCAATTCAAGTAGAAGCAAGTAGTGCACACTATGCACAATTTTGTCAGGCGCTATTAGATGGGCCCTTGCAATCACTCTCTTTAACCAGTATTAATGATGAAGCGGCAAGATGGCTTGCTTATTATTTATCGACTATCACAAGACCCTTTCACCTCACGGTGAGTGTACAACCCGAGTTGTCAGAAATCGGCTTGCAATATCTTATCGATGCCATCAAAGCCTCTAATAAGCAGTTACGTGTTACCAAAGAAGACTGGGGTGGATTTGTCGAATTGGTTCCACAAGCTCAGGAAATCGATGACTTGAGTAAAAATAGAATACCCACCTTGTTTACATTAGTCGCACAGAAATTAGTAGGGAGGCCCGAGGCTATTTCGCAAATCCCCAGCGTTATGTTGCCTGATATCCAGGTTGCCTGTTTACCCTTATATTTATCACACAATAAGGCGCTGCAAAATCGGCAATTAAGATTGGCGTCTTTAGCAAAGCATAATATTTCTGTTAGCAGTGATGACTATTATTCTCAGGTCAGTCACATTGAACAAGATTATGAAGCGGATCTGCGTAAAGGATTAATGTCCCTTAAGTTAGGCTAACTAGCGAAGCTTAGCGGGTGTGGCAGCAGGCTTTTGTTCTTGACGTATTTGCGCATGCATTTTGCTTGCATTATCAACAATAGATAAGAGTTGCTGCCTTTTGTTTTCACCACCTTGGCCAAAAGTTTCAGCAGGCATCTTTTTGACTTGTTCGGATAACATCTGAAGCGTTCTATCAACGCCTTCAGGGGTTGTTTGCGCTGCAACCGTTTTTGCCATATAGTTAAATACTTTCCCTACCTCATCATATTGACTGGCAAAAGTGGCACTCATGAGAAGAGTGCCGTCTGTACTTGGTTTTTTGTGTTGGTTTGCAACGTCATTCAGCGTTGTTGCAATATTTTTTAGAGATTGAGAATAAGATTGTGCTTGTTTCGATTTTTCTGCGGCTTCTATCCGAGTCGATTGTATGGCTTTGGCTTCTTGAGTATTGAATTTATCAATTCTTTTTACCGCATCAGAGACCATGGTTTTTAGTTTTTTATCAGCTGAATTTTCTCTGGCAATTTTACTTAAGTCATTCGCTATTGTTGTCAGATCAAGTTGGTTAACCGCTGCTCTGACTTGGCTTTTAAGGGGCTCATTCGCATTTTTAATGTAACTGTCTGCTATCGATTTGATATCATTGATTTGTAACATGGCGCGTTGCTGTGATTGTGTAATTGATGTCATGGCATGATAATCAGTGGCACCATGCGCTAAGGCAATATTTTGTGCTCTGCTAGCGGGATCAACCGCAGTAAGATGTTGTACCATTTTAAGCAATTCAGGCGGCATTCCAGCAACTGGTTTAGTAGAATCTAACACATCTTTTAGCGCTTCTCTGACTTTAACTGCGCTATTCTCTCCAATTTCACCCGTATCAGCATCTCGTTCGAAGCAATTTTCTGAATACAATGATGCAATGATAATCCCGATATTGTAGAGATCGGTTTTTGAAGAATTAGCTAATTCCCGATTATTATGTCGTTCAGGAGGCGTATAAATAACCCCTGGCGCAGCAAAAAGGTCATGAGGACTGCCTTGGGTACCATCAAATGCTTGCCCTAGATCAAGCAATTTTACCGTACCACTTGCTTTATCATAGAGAAAATTATCAGGTTTAACATCGGCATGGACAATATTCAGTTTTTGCATCACATCGTATTCACGCAAGATGCCAATCGCAATCATTTCCTTTTCAGGATCAGGTAATTTGGCCTTGCCAGCAACAGTTTCGAAACCCTTTTCTCCGGTCAGTTGGTAGATAGCGCTACGTAAATCTACCCCAGGAAAGATAGGTTGCACCATATAAGAACGTTCAGCTGTTTCATTGGGTGTGGCAAGGAGAATGCCTTCCTTTTTAGCTGCAGCAAGCTCTCTTTGCTGTGCTGCAATTTCATCGGGATCAGTGGATAGTGGTTGGCTTTTTATTGCCACTTCCTGACCTAGTTTAAAATCGCCTTTGCCCACTTTGCTGACAGTGCCACGATAGGTTTTTCCGACAACACCATGACCCAATTCTTTACCCAGGGTAAATTCCGTCCCATTTCGATCTTTTATAACCTGGCCTTCTTCTTCAAATCCTTCCCCAGGCCCATGTGCTGCCATAAATATCCTGCTTATTTGCAGTATGTTATGAGTGAGACTCCGTCTTATTATGCGAAGTTCCTAGAGAGGGGGATATACAGTCAATCGGTCACTACATCACCAATACTCATT
Organism: Candidatus Berkiella aquae; assembly: GCF_001431295.2. NCBI lineage: Bacteria > Pseudomonadati > Pseudomonadota > Gammaproteobacteria > Candidatus Berkiellales > Candidatus Berkiellaceae > Candidatus Berkiella > Candidatus Berkiella aquae. Next base: position 146,617 of record NZ_LKAJ02000001.1, read on the forward strand.
TCTAATATTCCTTCTCGGTAATTTTTGCCAAAGGAGAAGGAATGTTGAAAGAAATTTGCTGTCAATCAATGCAGTAAGTGAGAGCGCTGTCATGTTAGTTTAAACTATGTGCTTATCACAAAAAATTCGTTAAAATCATTACCATTTTATCAACAGCAGAAGAATCAAATAATGAAGAAGTTATTAACAGGTTTTACATTAGGTTTGAGTTTATGTTTGATGCAGTCTGCGGGATATGCGCAACAGGCTTCATCAAACATTGAAGTACGTAAAATGAATCCGCCGAATTTAAGTGATGCACATCTGGGTAAAAAGATTTTATGTTACCGTCCTAAATATCAAGAGGCTCCCAGACTCAGTATTGAAACAACAGAAAACAAAATTATTGCACATCATTACGGCCATGGTGGTGCCGGCTGGAGTTTGGGGCCAGGCTCAGCAAAGCAATTAGTGGAATTGTTAAAAGGATCGGAGCAGGCTAAAAGTCTGACCAAAGAAACACCTATCACTATTATTGGAGCCGGTGTTATTGGGTTATATACGGCATACATGTTAGAACAGCAAGGCTATAAACATATAACGGTTGTTGCAGAGAAATTTAATCAAATGCCTTCTTACTATGCCGGTGGCACATTCTCTCCTGAAGTGAGAATGAAAGATCGCCAGCAAAAAACACAAAAATATAATATGGCAATAGAATCATTACGTTTTTACAGGAGCATTGCACATCAGCAGCATCCCATCTTTAAAACAGGTGCAAGAACATTGCCTGCCTATTTTCAAGATACCACGGAATCGACTTTGGAACCGTTTGTGGGAGATGGAATACTGCCGCATAAGCCTGTTGTCTTAGATTTTGGCAATGGTAAAACGCAATCGATGGTTGTCTATGATGATGGTCTATTTATTGATGTTGAAGGGATGATGCATCAACTGACACGCTACCTTAAAAAAAATAAAGTAAAATTTGTGAAGAAGAAAATTACCGCATTTTCAGAAATTAAAGATAACGTTATTATCAATTGTTCAGGACTAGGTGCAAGAGAGTTGGTTTCTGATAATGAAGTCATTCCTGCACAAGGCCACTTGATTATGTTAAAAAATCAAAACCCAAAAGATTTAGAGCAATTGATGGTTTATCTTTTTGAGGCAAATGCAGTCAATGAACGAGGCCAAAAAGTCATTCGAGTATTTTATCTATTTCCAAAACGTTCACCCAAATCGGCTAAAAATGATGTAGGCGTTTTAGGGGGAACGTATGTGTTAGGTGCAACACCTGAAACACCCAATGAGGAAGAGTTTGATATTTTGGTTAAGAATGCTAAAACATTTTATGGCATAAAAGAATGAAGAGGTACGTAGCATTTTTTTATGGACAATAATATAAAGGATGATTAATGCTACACAGTTTTCAAAAAGCCAAAGATAAGAAAGGAAAGCATAAAGGACAAGAACGCCAAGAAATAGACAGGATTAACATGCTGTCGCATGATCTTAAAACCTATCTTTTTGGTTGCTTTGATTTTGATTCATTGCAAACGGCTGAGGCCGTTTGCACGAATTGGTATACACTATTAAAAACAGATCCTGCACCATGGAGTTTAAAACTCAGTAATAGTTTGCCAAGCTATGGATTAAATCCAAATTTTCCAAAAGGAAAATTTCGTCAGATGTTTTTGGCACTGTACAATAAAATGCTACGCCAGAAGAGTATTGTCAGTCCAGATGGAGAAGGTAGCCCCTATCTTTTGCAGGCCTTAGAAGGAAATATAGAGGCTTTAACCAATATTCCGCTTAGACAAGATACACTCAATCGGCTTTATATGGTGTCGCTAGCAGGTCACCGTGGTGCACAAGTAGGTCATCATTTACAAATTCCCCATTATGCCGTTTTGCTGATAAAAGTGGCTATCGAACTTTACAATATTGAGTTGATTGAGCAGTTAGCTCATTTTAAGATGAGAGAAAACGAAATGCTAGATATTCTCATCTTTGCGAAAATGCAAGCTAATAAAGAGATATTTCATATCGTATTAAAAGCAATAATAAGAGGACGATATCAATGGGATCAATATCATCCAGCGTTGCAATACATCGAATTGGCATTACAAGGTAATCTACTTGCTATAGAGAATGCGATGCAATTAGATGAAGCGCAAAAACAAACACTTTATATGCTTGCTGTTGCCAATCAATCAGAGCAATATCATTTTCATCAATTTGATGCTGAAACATTAGCTGATTTAATGATCTTTTCAAGTGCATTTTGTAATCATGCAATGATGGATGCACTGATTAAAGAATTTTATGGTCAAACAGAAAGTACCTATAGCGATATCTTAGCAGCAGCATGTAAAAATGGAGATATTGAACTCATAACGGTAATATTAATGGCATTAAGTGATACTGGCAGCATTAACTTTATTGAAGTCATGAGAAGCGCAACCAATCAATTATGTGATGCTTACGATTGCGATTTTCGTTTTGTTGAGATTGCTAAAAAAATGATGGCAGAAAAATTCCCTGCTATACCACGTTCAATATTTAGTGATGCGAATTTTCTGGCATGTGCTTCTCAAGGTAATTTTACTTTAGCCCATGTGATCTATAAAGAACGAAAAGGCGTTATTCGCTGTACAATCGATGAAGCTTTTGGTGTTTTGGCTATATCTAGACGTTTTAATACTGTCGATTTCAGTGATTTGATGGCACAGGTACTTATGCGTAACAGAAACATTCAAGAATTAAATTATATAGTGAAAGAAGCGGCTCGCAGAAAAGAGAAAGCATTGCTTGTGCAATTCTTTAAAGATGCGCCTGTCATGATTGATATTGATGCGATTATTGAAAACCCAAGCTTAATAGATGAAAAAGGCATGTTTGCATTAGCACAAGAAGAGAATTCATCGCAAAAAAGAAAATGTAATATTCAATAAGTTGTAATATGAGGTGATACAAGTATTTTGCATGAATAAGCGCTTGTGTTATTGATGGATCCTCTCGTGCTAAGCTTATTAAATTGGCTTTATTGCGAGTAAATAATGAAAAAAATTACAGCAATTCAATTTAATCAAGTAACGACGCCTATCACCTCACACAAAACAAAGTTTGGTGGGCAGCCTACATGGTTAGAAGAACCACAATGGCCCTTAGATTTGAAGGGAAAACCGCTTCATTTTGTCTGTCAAATTATGATTGATACTCAATTATTTGAAAATGCACAAGGAAAAATTGCATATTTATTCATGTCTAACGAAGATGAGGCACAAACGTGGGATCCTAATGCGGGAGATACCGCGGTTATTATTCAACCAGGAATACCACTACCTTCCATTAAATATGAGAATAATCCGGAAGGACCCACGCTCATCGATGGAGAATACGAGGTATCACTTCGTCTTAAAGAAGAAGCTTATCAAATTGCTCCTGAGCTATTAGATGAAGAGGCCTACACTGAATATTTCCGACACTTAAGTGGTAACAAAATAGGTGGTACACCGCTCTTTATTCAAGGAGATGAATATCCTAAAGGGTATGAGCGGTTATTATTGCAGCTTGATTCCACGGCCATCCCCTTTGATATTAATTTTGGTGATAGTGGCACTGGGTATCTGTTTATTAATGCCAATGCTTCACAGGGTAAATTTTTGTGGCAGTGTTATTAATACAAGTATAAATTCTCTACCTTTGGGTTTGGCATGACCTATACTCAAAATCATTAGTAATCTACAGTATAACGAAGGACATCTCATGTTAAGATCCGGACCAACACCGCAAATTTATATATTTCAAGCGATGGATCGCAAAGCGGGATATCGTTATTTAATTAATGCGGTTGGTAAATATAATAATTTAGAAAAGATCAAAAGTGATGAAACAGTTTATTGGTTATTGCGCGAGAGTAATACGCAAAAGGGATTACTCACTATCGATTTTCTCTATTGGAATAATCAAAATATGCGCTGGACAACGGGTAGCCAGCGAATGGCATTGCATAAAGACAAGGGTTGGATTAAGGCAAATAATCTTGAAGATCCAGAGGTGAAAGAAGCATTGAAGGAAATTGAACATGTTTCTGCAGAGTCTGCGGGGCTGCATGAAGATTCATTGTATGAATTTATTTCTAAGCTATCCACCGTTAAATTATTAATCGAGAATCGATTAAATCCTAATAATGAGCAACAAGCCGTCAGCGGCATTTATTCCAAGTACGTCGATACCAGAAATCCTACTCCTGAAGAAGTAAAGAGTGTGGTATTAATGCCGGGTGTGATTCAAGCGCTAACTTGTGAGTTGACCGGGAAAATTTTTAGAACACCTGCTGTGATGAATCACGACATCAGAATAAATCAAAAAGATGGGAAACTTTTTATGATCTTGCAAAAGGGAAAATCCTATGAAGAATCTGCATTGAAGAGCATTGGGCTCAAAGAAGAGAATTACTATATCAATTTTAATTTAATGAAAATTATTGATCGCTTAGGTTGCAATGATCAAGGCTTGATAGAAAGACTAGATGAAGAACGCCTGCTGGATCCTGTTTTGCTCACAACATTAGAAGATCCCATGATTCTTCCTTCAACCCATTCCTATAGTCGAGAAACGATTGAGGGAATGATTAATTCTGGTCGTACACTAAAATGTCCTAATACCAATAAGCGATTTGATAAAACGGATGTTGTACCCAATATTTCCTTGGATAGATTTCTTAAAGCGTGGCCAGAGTGTCGTGTGAAATTGATGGAATCATTTGAAGGCACCAATCAAAAACGAAGAATGTAATCACTCAATGCTTAGTTAGAGTCTTAACGATATACAAAGCAGAAAGGGTTGACACTCTTCATTCAAAGCATTATGGTTCACAGGATTTAGCATTCGGGCAAATTTTGTTGTTTTTCCCAATATCTTCATATTTTTATCAGTGAATAGGGGCGACATCATGGGAATACTACAAACATTGGGTAAATTTATTCAGGATAGTTTGCAGACCAATGTTGCTAAAGAAGTCTCAGATGACATCTCTGATATCTATTATAATTTTAAACGCCCGCGAGCAATATGGTGCCTTGGTTCAACGGTGTTCGTGGGAGCAGGTTGCGCTGCATTATTTGTCGCAGAGAGTACGACTTACGGTTATTTTGGTCCCATCGTTTTACAAGCACTGCCATTTTTAGGGACCGTTGGAACTAAAATTGCGGTAGGCACCATCGGTGCTTGGGCAGGGGGCTCTGTTGGTCATAATGGGGCGAAATTTGTCGCTCAAGAATTTTATAGTAGACGATATGATGTCAGTAATAGTGCCTATGTTTATACCGATGAAGACATAAACCGTATTATTGCTAATAATCCTCACTATTATCCACCTACCAAAGATTTAGAACAGGGTGGTGGTGACTTATCAGCAGAAGAAAAAGCACAACACGTTGCTGAATTAAAAAATCTGTTGAATTTTTTGCGCGATAATATCGTCGATCATAAGGACGAAGAATCAACGGCTCATGATAGTTACAAGCTGGCTTTCTTAAGTGCACTACGCACCTCTAATCTTGATCCCGCGATGGAATTATGGGCAGCGAATAATGCCAAACGTGAAATGCGCAAGCAGCTTTCTGTCGTCAAAGCGAAATACCTAAGTGATCGAGGAGCACAATTTGTTTCGGATGGTCAAGTCAGGCGTGAAGAGATAGACGATGAAGATGAATCTGAAAGTCATGATTTGGGTGGAATGAGATCCGTATCAATATCCATGCACGCACAGCCATCCACTACTTTGCCTGTTCCGCCACTCAAAGATGGCATCACAGGTTTTAAGCATATGCAAAGGCAAGCGAAAGGCTTAACCGATGGTAAGTTTTATCCATTAGATAAAGATTCAGCAAACAAAGGAAGAGAGACATTAACTAATAATAAAAATGCTCAATTGTTAGTTAATTTAAAAGCGGTTTATCAAACTCAAGCGCAGCGCCAAAAGGTTGAAGAGCAAGTGTTACCTTCAAGGCTGCGTGAGCTTTTACGTTAACCTCTTATTTCTTTTGCTTGTTCTCTTTGTTTTTTGCGCTGGGGGCTTCATATCTTCTGGTACATTAGCGGTGGGTACCACCGTTAATGTCACTCTTTCACTGGTTAATTGATAAAGTGGTAGGCGTGGAACATAAGGTGGCGAGAATGAAAGCGATGGTGGAGAAGAAGAAGCTGGAAATGAAGAAGGTGGTCTAGAAATCGGCATAGATGATGTTGGTGTTGTGGGTAGAGATTGTGTGTTACGCTCTTGAACATCTGTTGAGCTGTTAGAAGAATTTTGCATGGCGCTAGCGCTCGAACTCGAGTCAGAGAAGACGCTTGGACTTGAGCGTGATAACTCTTGTGGGTATAAACTCATTCTTCGGAATCGTTCCGTAACAAGGGGTGACAGTATAAAAGTGCCTGCTTCATGAGGCGTTTCATGAGTGCTAGAAATATGCATTAGCGCTTTTAAGGAATCTTGTAATTTTTTAAGGTGTGTTCTATTCCAATGACAGAATGCCGTTGATGAAAACAGGTGCGATCTTTCAACTTGTGTAATGAGCTCATCTAATGAATATCGAGCAAGTGTCGGTAAAATATTGTCTTGTTGTTTCAAGACGAATTGTAGCAGTTCGAAAGTCTTGGGATGATATGACTCACAATTAATGTGTAATATTTTGCTCGCGGTTTTATAATCATAAACAAAATCTAAGGTATTAAGACATAAATTCTTGCGTTCTTCCAATGCAGCTGCACAAAAGGGTGAAATGGTACGTTGCACAATATCATTTAAAGCAGGATGATTAAAAGTAGTGCAGCTCGTTTTGACTTCTATTAAATGCGCATGAGTGATTTTCCAATCATCCAATTTATCTTTAACAGCATCTTCAGAGGCATCTTCAGAGGCATCTTCAGGTATATCTTCAGGGATATCTTTAAGGGCAGCCTTAAGTGCGTCAATCAAGCACTGCAATAAAGCAGAGTCCATTGGTTCGCTTTTAATCGCCTCTACATTCAGGAACGGTTCCAGCTGTTTCACAAACTGACTAAAATTTTTAATAATCCCTGTCATGGTCAATCCTTTTTTATTTTACTGACATTTTTGCTGATTATAACAAAATAAAAAAAAAGGACATCCAAAAATTAAATATCATCAAAATTAGAATAAAGGACACCCAAAAAATGAAGTCTCATCAAAATATGGGTGTCCTATCGTCGGTTTTATCGTAAGCGCTTTGTTGCGGGTGCGTTGGTCATGCTGGATGGGTTTTGATTAAGCGCTTCTTCTTTTAAAGTGGTACTAGCCTCTGTTGCAGTTGGACTTGTAGGGTATTTTTTTTGCAGGCTTCTTTCAGAGAGCGTTTCATAACCAGTTAATATGGATACATTTTTTGAGATTTCTGGGACCACTTTCTGGGTTGGCTTGCTAGGTAATTTTGCATTTGACGATGAAGTAGTGGATAAAGCCTTTGTTCTAGAAAGTAGATATCTTCTGGCTGCTGCAATGAGTTGCTCTGTTGATAGAACGTCAGGCCCTCTCAACGTTGTGCCAGATGATATGGGCAAGCGTTGTGCTCTTGATAGAGCAGAAGGCTCTCTCAACGTCACAGCAGATGATACGGGGGCAGATGCTTTTGTTTGTTGCTCAGATTCTTTCGCCAGCTGCTCCCGTATTTTTTGGTTATGCGCAGTGCTGCCTCTTAAAATGCTTGGCATGAGTCTGCCTTCCCAAGACGCTGGAACGCGACGCTGTCTGATGCCAGAGGAAACGACTTTTGTTTGTTGCGATAAATTATTTTGTGCTTCAGGGTTGTTTTGAGGGTTAGATTGGCCTTCATTGTTTGAATTACTTGGATCATTGTCATTTTTTTCCATAACTTCTCGCCCTTAAAACCGATACAGACATGATTTAATTAGCTGAAATTTACAAATGAGTTCAGCTAATTCGAGCTGACTTTAACTTGCTAATTACTCAAATGCAATATAGCCCCGATTTTCATCGGGGTCGCAGGTTATTGATACTAAGGTTGGGTTTTTCGCTTGCTTTCTGAAGGTGGTTGAGGATCGTATGATGGTAAGGGCATGCTATTTTGTTGGGCGGTCACAGCTTGCAGATTGAAACCGGGTGTGTAAGTTGCAAACCAATTATAAGTATGTTGTAGATTTTGGTTGTGGTTATTCGCTTGCAGGCCTGATTGATAAACTTTTTGGGCTTCACTCATTCGATTTTGCGCTTCATAAAGTCTTCCCAGCGCAATATAAGCGGCGGCATATTGAGGTGCAGTTGTGATAAGTTGAGTTAATAATGATTCTGCACTCGCATCATAATGTAGGGCAGAATGTTTTAATGCGCAAGCTTCACTAGGATTCGTTTCAAGCAATATTTCAGCTTCACGTCGATTGTTACGTGCCAAGCCAATTAAAGCGCGGGCTTGTCCATAGAAAGCACGATTATACATGTCGGTTTTTTTTGTGGTGGTACAGATATGATAGAACTGATTATACGCTTCAAGATGCTTCTCAGCTTCTAAAAGTTCGAAAGCTTGTTTTATTTGTGACATGCGACATCCTTATTGATAAAAAATCGCAGATTTTATCAAGTTTGATAAAGATAGTCGATAATGCCTTGTTTACGTTTTTAAAGATTGACGATCACTTTAAACCCGCCCCAGAACATACGCTTACCATCAAAGGGCATTGCTTTCATATCGGCACAGGCTTTCTTCACACGCGGATCGTTCATCACTTGTTTGTTAACTTTGTTACGATGTGCACGAGATTTATAAACAATATATGAGAAGACCACAATCTCACTGGGTTTTAGTTTTACGCTTTGTGGAAAGGAAGTATGTTTTCCGCGTTTAACATCATCAGCAGCCGCTTCGATGTATTCAAGCGCGCCATATTCACGCCATATTTTTCCCATTTTATTGGCTAAGCGACGATAAGCAGCAAGATTTTTTTTAGGAACAGGAACAACAAATCCATCAACGTAGCTCATAAAAACTCCTAATGATAGTTTTGATAGAATTGATGGTACGACTATTTGGCGAAGTGTTTAGTTCAAATAAATGAACTAAACACAGAAGAAATATCCTTCTATAATAACAGCGGTGATATTTTGGATAGGAGTATACTGCAGCTTCATGTATTAACACATTCTTCTTTTCATTTTGTCATGCACGAATTTTGTTGCTTGCCAAGGTTCGGGAATTTGAATGTCATTTGTTGACATTAAATCACCCACGTCCCCTTCTTTCTTGAGCGAACCGGAGAATAGATGCTTGACATGAAAACTAGAAACCTCTGTAGCTTCATCGATAAACCCAGCTGCATAAAGTCCTCCTAACGTACGCATCAATTGAGCGCGTGTGGGTCGATAGTGTCCGCTAGCATTGTTGATATAAGTAATAAAACCATTATCCATATAAAGCGTACCAGCACATTGTACAGGCTGTGATGCACGTATCGAATTATGAAATATGCTGTCATCAATGGCATCAAAAATATATAAGCCTCCTTTGGGAGAAACAATATATCGATAATAACCTGTGCAAATAGGTTCTTTTTTAGGATTTATTTTGAAGGTGCATCGCTTGTTATGAAGATGCACTTTATATTGTTGTTTTTGTGTTGCGTTTAATTGCGTACCTTTTCCACCGTTTAAGCCACAGCTAAGATAACCACTAACATAAGTAAACCAATAATAAACAGGGGCTAAATCCGTGAAGAAGACATTCGGATAGATCTGCTGAATTTTAACGGGGTTGCCTAATTCAGGTTGGCGAGCAAATAACTGTTTGAAAAAAGGGATATAACAATAAGATTGTGTGATATCGGGAAAATGAGGATAACGTAAAGGACCCTTTTTCATAAATTACCTATTAAAATGAATGCTGTGATAGCGCAGCATTTTAACAAAGCTGATGCATGAAATCATTTATTTACTCTTAAGTAGTATATGCACTATATATCTAAGCCTGATTTTCTTTTGGTAGACTTATCACTGTTTGTTAAGCCGGTTGGTCTTTTATGATGAGACCAAGTCGCTAACGACAGTGCCGGGGGAATAGAAGAGGGTATGGGTAATGTTGCGGGTGGTGGTTCCGCGAGGAAATCTGAGACAGAAAGTATTTCAGAGCCTGATGAAATTGGCGCAGCAAGTGACACGGATGCTCGAGCGGTACCAAGCATCGATGTTTGATTAACAAGAGATGCTCTAGCATTACCAGGCGTCGATGTTTGATTAACAAGCACAGTGAGCTTAGGTAAGAGTCCATAGTAATAAGGATAATTGATGCTAATCTGATAATGCAGTTTAGCGACTTGTATTATATCGCCTAATAATTTTCTAGATTGTAAAAGCCATTGATTATGTTCAGTTGTTGCAGGTTTTCCATTCAATGCATTTTTGAGATAATGAGTGAAGCCTTTAACGACATCAATGGGTTCATAGTCGACGCCACCAAATAGTACCCTTGGTAAAGATTCAAGCTGTAAACAATTTCTTATCTCACTTAAAACATTTGGCACAGCCGCATTATCAAGGATGATTTTAGTTTCAAGATGTAGTAATGAAGGGTGACATTTTTCAAAATCACAGAGATTATAGCCGTAATGAGCATGCGCTATTCGTATTAATTCTCCGAGATTATCTTTAGCTTGTAAAAGCAATTGATGATGTTCGGTAGTCACAGGTTTATGACATAATTCATTTCTAAGATATTTAAAATAAACATCAATCGCTTCTAAAGCTTCATATTCGACGCTTTGGTATTCGATCCTAGGTAATGTTTGTTTTTCCAGACTTTCGTTGACTCTTTCTAAAACAAGGGATATAGAAGTTTTATCTAAAGTCGCTTTAACGCCAAAGCGAGAACAGGAAAGATAATAGCGTACATCATCTTCTAAGAATGAACCATGCACTAAAGCCGTGTATAAATTTGTTTCAGGAAGACAAGCGTGCATTAAAATAGCAGTTTGTAGTTGCTGAAAATTTCTGAATTCTATTCCTAGCAATTCACACATGGCATAGGGATTTTCCTTGTTTCCATCATACATAAAGGTGATTTTTGTTAGCATGTTCCCAACATGGGGCAATGGCGTTGCTGACGCACTTTCAATCGAGCGCAACCAATAAAAATTTCTAGCGCCATCCACCAGTTCATTTAACTCGGCAAGCTTGGCTCTTGTTTTTTTATCAAGTGCGTCGAAACAATTTTTCAATCTGGAAATGGCAGAGGAATTCAAAGCAGAGGTAATCCCCATGATACAAAGAAGATCAGGGCCAATTCCTTGTTGAGGATGGCAAAGATTTGCTGCAACTTTGACAAAGAGCGTAATAATTTTAATGCGATTGGTCGTATTATCCTCATTAAGTAACAATTCTTGTAAATACCAAGAGAGAGTATTGGTAATTTTGATGCATTCTTTAATATTAGGAGCACGATGAGGATTCTTTAAATCTGACCACGCTTTATCGTAAAACTCAGATAATCTTACTTTTTGCAAACAAGTCAATGTCATTGTACGAAATTCATTTGCAATAAAAGCCACTTGGTCCTTTTGTTGACGATCATTTAAGCCGATAGCATGTCGCACAACAACATTAAAATCAGGTGAATTGCAATGACATTCATTTCGCGTTAACCATGCTAACAAAATATCATAATTCTTAAGCAGACTATTTGCTGCTAAATGGCATCTTATTTGATGCATCTCTTTGAGGTAGCAATTGAGCAGGGTGCCATGGTTAAGCTTTTGCGCCTTTTCTTGGATAGAACTTTGTGGATGATCAAATGCTCTCTTATTTCTTTCTTCATGAAAGGTTAAATAGGTTTTAAAGTTTCCATCTTGGGTCATTTGATAAATATCAGATATCAGTAGTTCTTTTATAATTAAATTGGCACGTAATTGTTGATGAGTATCAAGATGTTTCCAAAATCTGCGAATGATCATTAAAATATCGGTACGATCATACTTTGCTAGAAGTCCTTGAACCATATTGCAGACGTGGTGTTTGTCGAAGGCTTTATTTAGATTGGGGCGAATCGTTTGTGTGCCATCAATTGGCAACTCAACTGGTCGAAACCCACTACACAGATCCCAGCAGATTTTGCCATATTCATCAGTCATATATTTCTGATGTTTTAACCTTAACAATTCACGATCTGAAGGCATTTTGTTATTGCTGGGTGTTGCAAAGGTCTCTTGCGTTAATCCCGCATCATAAAGTGTTTGCTCAAATAACAACTCAAGTTCAGCAAGACGAAAATTTGCCTGTTTTAGCAGGATAATCATTTCAGAATTCAGCGCTCTGAAAGTGCTTTTTAATAGCATTACCTTTGCTAAGGTATTGTCTTGTAGATGCTGAACTATGCTATCCCCTTTTCTGTCTTGTGCATCAAGCTTAGCGACTTTAGCGAGCATTTGGAACATTTCAGTTTGCGCAGCAATAAGCTCTCTGGATTTAAATTCTTCTGCAATAGAACTGGCTACATGAAAAGCTTGTATAATTAAAGGACGGCCCAGAAAAATAGCAGCATTCGGATCGCCACCACTTTCTAAATATGATTTTAACGTTTCAATATCCCCCGTACGAAAAGAATCTAAAGTCAAGTTACGAGTCATAGCGGATGTTGTTAAACTCACCGTTTCTGGTGCCAGTCTTCCCGCTATTCTGCTATGAGATGGATTCACTGAAGGTGGTGTGTTTAATGCTCGCTCCGTCTCAGGTGGTGTGCTTGTTTTGTTAGGAGATGGTTTACCATCGCTGCTTGGGGTATCTTTTGCACTGCCTAATCGGAGTGCCGTGAATTTACTGGCAAGTTGACTAAGAGCATCTTCATTAATTTGTCTTGAACTTAAGGTGGGAAAAACTTTTTTTACTTTGCTCAAATCAATGCTAAAAGCTTTTAATTCGATCAGTAATGAAGGATTATCCTTTGCTAGCATTCTGGCGCAAATTCCTTCGTTATCTTTTTCATGAATATTGGCATTTGCCTTAACTAATAAGCGAATAGCCGGTATCATTTTTCGTTCTGTCGCTAAATACAATGGTGTTCGACCCTTGGTATTTTTTTCATCACGAAATTCAGGTGCAAGCTCAATCAGAGTGGCGAGAATTTCTTCATGGTAGTGAAGGATGGCATAGTGATACGCTCCATTACCAGCATTATCAACGAATGTGATAATCGGTTTGTGTTTTTCAATTAGTTTACGAACCAATAAGGGAAGTTGTCTGATCATCGCAATTTGTAAAATACTACGATTGCGTAAATATCGATGATTGATGAGGCTTGGATTTGTTTTTAATAGTTCTAGAATTTTCTTAACTTTGTTCTTTTCATCTTCGGCGCTATCAAAAATGGCATGCAATGCAGCAACGGATTGTTCATTGGTAGGGCCATATTTCATGATGCTATCCTTTTCATTATTTTTATTAGCCTTATGATATATGAAGTACGCTAAATGTTGAGCCTGCTGAAAAGATCAGTGCATTTGTGATAATGCAAAAAAGATTAACGCGCACCTTGGTGGCGCGTTAATCTAAGGCGAGTTACAAGAGTACATTTCTTAATATACGCTTTTCTTCTGTGGTGATTGCAAGAGGTTGATTGCGAGTGCTGGTTCTGGCAATAGGCGTATAAACATTGGTTGTTTCAAATAAAGTGGGCTGATAGGAAGAAGATGAAAGTTTCAGTTGGCAAAAAGTGTCAGACAAGGTATCAAGCCAATCGGGTGTTCTATTTTCTTTTTCTTCTTCAAGCGGTAAACCATCCATTTTTCGTTTTATCAAACGAACGGTATCACTATGAAGATTCGCTTTGGCGATGCTGATGAGACGATCATAAAAACGGGGTTCCATTTTTATATCTTGATTGAATAATTCTCGTATTATTGAGTTAAAGCCAAACGCTACAGCCATTTCAAGTAGATCCCGCTTAACAGAAAGGCGCAATATAGCGTGCGCCGCTGTGATTAATTCTAAAGCAATCGCCTCATGCCGATGTTGCATTGCTATTTTTATTGCCGATTGCACGGTCTGTGATGAGCAAAGCAAATCTGGATGCTTAGCAAACAGGGTAACTAAAGGTAGGTTTCCTTGCTTAGCAGCAATCAGCACAATTTGTTGGATGGTGACACTATTAAATGATTTAGGAGCAAGTTCATAGGCTTTGGTTACAATCGTATCGTTGTCCTTTTCGGTTGCAAAAATAACCGCTAAACGAATATCAGGAGCGAATCGATTATGATTGGCTCCGCGTAAGGTTAAGGTCAGGATCTCAGGATAGTTTTTAGTAATTGCTGTACTGACTACTTTTTTTAAGGTGAAAGCAATGACTCTGTCAGCGGGGAGGTGGAAAAACTGAGCAACAATTTTAGTAAAACCACCATCGGCTGCTAACATGAGTGCACTGCGTCTTGTAGAGGCATCAAAAGCTTGTGGTTTATGGGTAAGCAATAGATTGAAAATCAGATGATGGCCTGTTTGTGCACATAAAATAGCCGCTTTGGATAGCATCGGTGTGGCAAAGGCTGTTTTGTGATTTTCCAGGTGTTCACGCACAAAGTGCGTATTACCCAATGCGCTTGCAAAGTGCAAGCCTTGGGTATGAATGTTAAGTTGTCTTTTGGTATATTCAGCGAGCGCGGTGGGCTCAATCGGCACAGGTTCTTGTGGTATTGTTCTGCCGACACATAACAACAAGCCTTGTAAACAATCTATTTGTGCTTCATTTAATTGAACGGGTTGTGTTTGGTTATAGCAAGCATTGACAAAATGGATAAATGATAAATCCTGTTCTTTTAACAGCGTTGAGGTCGCTTGATAGAGCTGTAGAAAAAGCTTCTTGGGATCCTGTTTCATTACCGTTCTTTTTTGTGCAGCAATGGGTGCGAAATAGGTATTGACTGCCTCGCGCCAAGTGCCAGCATGATTAAATAAATCGTATCCTCTGCGTGAAGTAAGTGAAAGATTAAATAAAGTTTTCAGGGGAATATCGGTATGAATAAGATGTTCGGTCAAGAGTAGTTGTACTTCAAATGGTAAAATATCCCAGATGGATTCTGATGACATATCTAATGACATAATTGCCTCCTTGGCAAATAATCCACTGTTATTTTTATTATGATGTGGACAGGATTTTTTAATATTACGTTCAAGCAATATCAAAATTTATTTATTGAGGCAAGAACTTCCATTCAAAATTTTTATTTAAATGGAATGCATTTAATAAAAATGAATATAAACAGGAACTTGAAAAAAGTGGGTATAAAAATTGCTATTGTTGAAATGGTAGCGCAAGAGAAGGTCCGGAAATACTTAAAAATCACGGGAAATTACTAAAAATACAAAAAGTCAGCCGGCTTATTTTTTTACTACAAATGAAACTTATGATAGACTTTGCTACTCGTATTTTTGATAGTTTCTGCTGATGTTTGATTTAACCTTATTCCAGTCTATCGTGTTACTGGTATGTGCTTTTTTGGTCGGATTTAGTAAAACGGCAGGCACAAGCTTAAGCTCGGTGATCATTCCCATTATGGTTGATGCCTTTCCTGCTAAAGAAGCCACCGGTATTCTAAGCCTCGCTTTTTTCTTTGCAACCTTTCATGCCGTCTACCATTATCGTCATTATGTACGATGGCATTATTTTCCGATGCTTGCACCAGGCGTGATAACGGGGTTATTCGTTGGTACTTGTTTTATGCAAGATGCCTCTAACGATAGTATTAAACTCATCATTGGCATGATTATCTTGACAATGTTGGCATTTAATGCAATTCAAAGTGAAGTTGCATCTTCTTTCGCGCCTAAGAAAAATTTCTTCATTGCTAGCCTTTTTGGCATGGTGATAGGCTTTAGCTCCGTGTTAGCCAATTCAGGTTCACCGATATTGGCCATCTATTTACTCATGCAAAAAGAAGATAAATTCCATTTAATAGGCACGCTTTCCGTGTTCTTTTTCTTTGTTGATGTGATTAAAATTCCTATCAACCTTTGGTCTGAAGTAGTGACGTACACCAGTTTAAAGCTAAGTTTAGTGATGATGCCTTTAATGATCGTTGGCGGTTTTGCAGGCATTGCTTTTCTAAGATGGATCTCCAATCAACAGTTTCGTCGTTTGGTAGAATGGCTCAGCTTTGCCGGTGGCATCAAACTCGTTTTTAGACCCTTAATGAATCTATTGTAAACGTTCCAGTGGCATTGCCACTGGAACGCTATCTTATTTTTACGCTAGTTTTAAAAGAGGCGCATGCATTTCTTTATACTGATGTTCTCTTTCTTGCCGAGCTTGCGTTTGTCGTAATGGATAACGGCTTTGTGCTGCTCTATAAGAAGGAAGAACGGGTACACTCTTAGGCAGTAAACCTTCATAAGAAATATCTGGCTTTTGCACAAAAGAATTGGTTCTTAACCATGAATAAAGTGAAGTGCGCAATTTGGTTAATTGGCTACGAGAGTTACTATAAAGGGTATCAAGAACACTTTTAAAGCCGTTCTTTTTTACTTCAGCTAAAAAGGAGGCAGTCATTGCTCCTTGGTATTTACCGCTAAGAAATGCATCTGCAGATGTTTGGTTATCTTGACAACCGCTTAACATCACTGTATAGCCATGTGGCCGCTCTGTGGTGATCTTGGTGGTGGGTTTGTCTATATTATTTTTTAAATCGAAAACGGACGCGGAATGGCAGCAATCCATGATTGCAGCAAGTTTCACGCCATAGGGTAAGTTTTGCAGTATTTTCTTTAATTCATCATCGGTAATGTCAGTAATCTCGCCATCAGAGATTGCACAAATGGTTTCATCTCGACCATCAGGCTCATCCGCATTTAAATCGCGAGTATAGGAACCATGACCACTATAATGGAAGAAAATCTCATCACCAGGTTGTGCGTTATCAACAATCTTTCTCAACTGCGCAAGAATATTTTCCCGAGAAGGAGTATAGTTTGCCCTTGCATAATCATCTGAAATTAAGGTGATATCAGTGTAGCCATTTTTTTGCAGTTCTTGTCTCATTGCCAACATATCATTGGCACACCCATTGAGTCGATTTGAAGTGCCAATATAATTAATGCCAATCAACAATGCTTTTTTAGCCATGTCAGATCTCCTTGTGATTGTCTTCCTATCTATTTATTCAGCCATCATTGCATGACGGCTGCTGAACATAGAGCAAACACCTCTTTGCAGTATGTTCAATTGTCAATATGCAATGAATCACATCTTCTTCGCAACCATTTTTCATCATGCGTTGAAGCATTGTTTTTAATGAGCAACATAAATGATTTATAAAAAACGTTGATTTATATAGAAAGTGATACAATTAGTGTGTGAACTAAAATGTTTTATTTGGGTTAAACTCTGTGTAAAAATGCAGTCAATAGATTGGGAAAAAATATGTTACGTCATAAACATCAATGGTTATTATGGGCTAATGAAATACAAGGCATTTCGCAAGCCGGATTAACCTACGCTAAAGATCCTTTTGATTTACAACGTTACCAACGTTTACAACAATTAGCAGCTGAAATGGTTGCCTATCAATCAT
This sequence comes from Candidatus Berkiella aquae, assembly GCF_001431295.2. Classification (NCBI taxonomy): domain Bacteria; kingdom Pseudomonadati; phylum Pseudomonadota; class Gammaproteobacteria; order Candidatus Berkiellales; family Candidatus Berkiellaceae; genus Candidatus Berkiella; species Candidatus Berkiella aquae. The sequence continues at coordinate 164,179 of NZ_LKAJ02000001.1, forward strand.
TTGATGCTTTTGAAAAAATTCAACAATTATTTGCCAGCGAAAAGCACTATCTGACACCCAAACTAGATGTGCGTGTTGCCATTATCCAAGAAGAAAACATTCTTTTAGTCAAAGAAATATCTGATGGAAAATGGTCATTACCCGGTGGCTGGGCAGATGTGAATGAATCACCCGCTGAAAATGGCATCAAAGAAGTCTTGGAGGAAACCGGTTTGCAAGTGGCGATCACTAAATTATTTGCTTTATTTGATAAGCTCAAGCACACCCACCCACCAGAGCTACCGCATGCTTATAAAGCCTTTTTTCTAGGGGAGATTATCGGCGGTGAAATCAAAACCAGTATAGAAACAACACAAGTCCAGTTCTTTCATAAAGACGAATTACCCGTGTTATCGATAAATCGAGTGACGCCTGCGCAAATCGCATTGGCTTTTACCCATTATCAAAATAAAACCTTAGCCACTGATTTTGATTGAACAATATAGGTAAATGATGATTACATCAGAAATAGCCATCAAAAAAATAAAAGCAATACTATCAACGTATATTTTGCGACATAAAAATCAATCTTTTAGCTGGGTTGCGCAAGCTGAAATAGCATTAAATCAATTTTCCTATCGTTTTTTATTGGAAGGACATTTAGCAAAAGCGTATTCAGTGCAAGAAATACGAAATTATGTATTAGCAGAAATTTCGCCGCAATTTGTTACCACGGCTAAATGGCTTATCGGCTTGAAGGGTGCGAGTGATTTACGGGCCGATCTTGAAAATGAAGTTAAGCGTTGGCCTCAAGATGAACTAGAATTTTCCTCTCCATCTTCTCCTTCTACACCCAATTACAGCGCCTTAAATCATTGGGAAAAATTGTTTACTGACGCACAAGAATCTGCAGAAAAGAACCCAAAAGATCGTTTGTCCTTTAATTAAGCACGATCAAAATTGAATTTTTCTGCTTTTTGATGCTAAATGGGGCATCTCAAGAGATAGATATTAGTTATTTATATTAATAAAAATAAAAGGGCCTGCTATGATCATTCAACCTAAAATTCGCGGCTTTATCTGTACAACAGCGCATCCCCAAGGCTGCATGCAAAGTGTTAATGAACAAATCGACTATGTAAAACAACATGGCTTATTATCTCAAGGACCTAAAAAGGTTTTAATTATCGGTGCTTCTACAGGCTATGGCTTGGCGAGCCGCATTGCAGCGGCCTTTGGTGCAAATGCAAAGACTATCGGTGTTTTCTTTGAAAAAGAGGCAGAGGGCAAAAGAACCGCTTCAGCGGGTTGGTATAATAGTGCAGGTTTTGAAAATGCAGCCAAGCAAAAAGGCCTCTATGCCAAAAGTATTAATGGTGATGCTTTTTCCGATGAGATAAAAGCGAAAACGATAGAGCTGATTCAACAAGACTGGCAAGGCGGTGTTGATTTGGTCGTTTACAGCTTAGCATCACCTCGGCGCAAACATCCTAAAACGGGCGAACTCTTTAATTCTACTTTAAAACCAATTGGTCAATCCTATACCAGTAAAACGATTGATGTGATGAGTGGTCAAATCTCAGACATTACGTTGCCACCAGCAAGCGAGCAGGACATTGATCAGACCGTCACCGTGATGGGGGGCGAAGACTGGCAAATGTGGATAGACGCTTTGCTAGAAGCCGATGTACTGGCGGCAGGGGTTAAAACCATTGCCTATTCTTATATTGGTCCCCAATTAACGTACCCAATTTATCGTGAAGGAACGATTGGTAAGGCAAAAAATCATCTTGAAGCAACCGCTCACCATTTGAACAAAACACTGAGCGCTATTGATGGTCAAGCTTTTGTTTCGGTTAATAAAGCACTTGTCACGCAAGCAAGCGCTGCCATTCCTGTTGTGCCTTTGTACATTTCTTTGCTTTATAAAGTGATGAAAGAAAAACAATTGCATGAAGGCTGTATTGAGCAAATCGTTCGCTTATTCCAAGATAGGCTCTATAGCGGCAATTCACAGGTTCCTGTTGATGCTCAGGGTTTAATTCGTATTGATGATTATGAAATGAAACCCGATGTACAAGCTGCCGTGTCCCAGTTATGGGAACAAGTGAACAGTGAAAACGTGATGAGCATTTCCGATTTAGCAGGGTATCGTCATGAATTTCATAAATTATTTGGCTTTGAAGTGAGTGGGATTGATTATCAGGCAGAATGTGAACCCGAAGTCAGTATTGCTTCATTACAGGAGATGGTGAGCTGATATACTCTTCGCATTCGAATTTTAGGTTTTGTTGGCAGCTCTCACTCACCCCCGTCATGCACTAAGTGTGCACTCCGGGGGCTTCACTCGTTTGCCGCCTCACCTAAAAATCGACTACTTTGAGTATAAACAACTCACCTTGCCACCTTTTAAAGACGTCGTTTTCTTAAGATCGATTTGATGGTTTCTTGATTAGTTGTGGCTTTTGCCGAAGAGTGGGGAACGGTTGCCTTGGGTGAATTGCTCGTGGGTAGTGTCTTCTCAATCAAGGTTGTGGTTGATGATGGTGAGACAAGCGGTGTCTGTGCTTCTTGTCTTGATTGATGGAGTTTTTCACACAACAAAGCGGCACCGCTGAAGCCCATCACATACAAGCCCATCATAGGCCAAGGCGACATGCAAAGACCCATTCCAACCAAACACAGTGCCAATATGGTATAGGTAAACGTTGAGAATCTGTTTGCAGGAGTGGCAATCTGATTTTTAAGCTCAGGATTCTTTTTCAAAAAACGCTTAAGCGGTTTTTCTTGATCGTTTCTGACAGGTGCAGGTCGTTTTTGTTCTTCTCTTAATTTATTTCTAAGATTAAACAAACGCTTGCCGTTTTGGGTATCTAATTCAGCAAAATTGACTTTGCGAGCAGGCTTAAGTAAAGAGATCAGATCGTTAGCAGTTTTAGGATATTTCCCTGCGAGTGCCTTAATATTTTTAATGTTCGCTTGACGACACAGCCAAGTATTAACCGCCTTAGGTTCACTCAATCTAGCGGTTGCAGGCTTAATGGCTAATCTGGGTTCTGCTTGATAATAAGCGGGATATTGCTGTTGTAAGAAGGCTTTTAATTCTCGACCGTTATCGGTATCCCATAATCCACCACCTAAGGTTGATGAGATTAACAAGCAAGGCACCCGCCAAAAACGCAGCGGTAGTTGTGCTCCTGCATCGGCACTACCGTAACTTGGGAAAAGTTCGCGAATACGTTGCACAACATTTTGCGGTAATTCTGTAGAAAAAGCTTTTAGGAAAAGGCCTATGGGATAAGGTCCTATCTTCTTTTCTAATAAGCCAAAAAAAGGAAACCAGGTGTTTGCATAGGTAGAAGAGTTGCCTGATGATTGATAAAAAGGCATCCCATTGATGGTAATCATTTCATAAGCAGGTATGCCTGTATGAACAATATGAGCAATTTGTAAGGTTTTCGCAGAGCGTGGCATCACAACTTTCCTAGCATAATTGAGAAGGCGCTCATGTTAGCAGCAAAGCTAGCTTTGAACTAGTGTAGATCCTAAAGTTCGAATGACAGCATTTGCGGTTTGCATTCCTTGCCAAAAAGCTTCTTCAAATAAGGAAAGACCGCTCATATCGGAATGGGCAAAAAAGAGTTTACCTTGTGCGCGTTGGAGCTGCTGGCGTTCGCGCCAAACAAGGTGGGGGGTAGGGCAAATCATGCCGTGCCCTAATACACGGTATTGAATATCGCTGATAAGGAGTGATATCCCAGGGTGCATATTTTCTAAATCATTGACAATATGTTGTCGCCATTCTTGTGGAGTGCGATTGAGCGCTGTTTGTCTTGCAAGTTTGGGGGTAACATCGTCCAAAGGCAAATAATAGGTAATAACCGTGTTATGCCGTCTTGCTTGTAAGGATTGATGCTTTGCATGAATATAACCTAAAGAAGGGCTGTAATAGGAAACATTATCCCAAGCAATATCAGCACCATTTCTTTTGGGTTCACCTGTTAAAGTGATATTTGCCACTATCCATGGGGCATATTGCAGTTTATCATGGTTTGCAAAGCAGGGAGCAAAATCAAGATGACAGATTTGTTTTGCCACAAAACGAGGAATAGCCATAATGACATAATCGGCAAGATAAGCAGCCGATTGCTGACTTTTGCCATCAAAATAATGGATAGCTATTTTTTCATCTTGGACTTGTACGTTATAAACTAAACAATCAGTTTGAATTTTGTCTTGAAAGCCTTTGGCTAATTGGTTAACCAGAAAGCCATTTCCTTCTGGCCAAACCAGAATGGCATCATCATCGCCATTAGCAATGCGAGGGCGTCTGGCGGCAAAATAATGAATACCTGCCCAGGCAGAAACCGTATCAATGCCACCGCCGAAATCATCGCGGCAACAATAGTTGATATACCAACGCAAGTAAGGGGAATAAAAATGTTGTTGATTCAAGAAATCGGCCATGGTGAGAGCATCCAACCGCACAAAGCTTTCATCGGTTGAAGATAAATCAACCGGGATAGCAAACGCATTACGGCCATCCACTCCCTTGATATGCTTGTAATATTTCATTAATGCAAAGAAACGCTCTATTTCTGCTTGCTCAGCGGGTGTTAAGCCTTGATGCGGCACTAAACCTTCTTGCCAAGAGCCATTTAAATAAAGACGTTCTTTTAAATCATGGCATAAATAAAATTCATTATAATAAGGCAACCCTTGCTGATTAAACCCCGTGATAATATTAGCTGCTTGTAGAAAAGGGTATAAAAATGCACTTTCCTCACTTAACACGGGTAAATAATGGGCTCCCCAAGGAAAGGCAGAGACATCATTCTGGCCACTTGCAGCGTTGCCACCGATGATAGATTCTAATTCTAAAACTCGAAAATCTCTGATCCCTTGTTGTTGAAGGTGCAAGGCAGCGCTAAGACCTGCAACCCCACTACCGATAATCGCCACTTGTGTTCGGTATGTCTTTTGCACGGGCGGGAAAGCAGCGTTACGTAATCGATGAGCATATTCGGGTGATATCCCTTGAGATGTTATTCTAGGCGCGGAAAAAGCTTGTTGATAAGCATATTTTCCTAAAGGCCACGCCAGTGCCCCAAGCCCTGCTAAACCCAGCCATTTGAGGAATTGACGGCGAGAATGGCTATCCGACATAGTTTAACCATTCATCTTCAAAATAACGCACCAGTGCTTGGTTATTTAAAGCGTTTATTTCAGTAGACAAATAATCCATATCGTGTGGAATGTTAAAAAGACTAGGAATTAAATTCTGTGTTAGATATTTCAATGAATGCGGTAAACGATAAGTTGGCGAAAACTGTTCAGATTTTGCAACCAAATGGTAACCCCATAATCCAAATGCGGGGACATACGTAACATAAGGTTTCACAAAAAAGCCAACGCTGCTTAGCGTATTGGCAATGCACCAGTAGCTTTTACGAGCAACTAAAGGTGAGGTAGATTGGATAACCGCCATACCGTTTTGATTCAGCGCTGCATAAAGCGTGCGGTAAAATGCATTGGAATAGAGTTTTCCCAATGAAAAATTAGAAGGATCGGGGAAATCGACCACAATGAAATCAAAAAATTGCTGATTTTTTCGTAGCCATAAAAAAGCATCATCATGGATAATTTTAACTTTATTCGATTGTAACGCTTTTTCGTTCAAGTCATATAGTAAAGGGACGCAGCGAAAGAGTTCTGTCATCGCTGGATCAAGATCAACCAGCGTAATTTCTTCGACCGACGGATATTTAAGGATTTCACGAACCGCAAACCCATCGCCACCGCCAAGGACCAACACCTTTTTAGGCGATGCAATTTGTGATAATCCAAGGTGAACTAAAGCCTCATGATATCGGTATTCATCACGAGAACTAAATTGGAGATTACCATTTAAAAACAGTCGAATATCATTTTGATTACGCGTTAAGACAATACGTTGATAAGGTGTCGATTTGCTATAGAGAATTTTTCCTTCATAATTTTGTGCTTCAGCAAAGGTGGTCAAGGTATTCGAAAAAATAAACGCTATGGCAAGTACCACTGAACAGCCCATGGCTTTGATATACCATAACCGATGTTGGTTGAGCGTATTTCTAAAAGACCAAATGGCAAGCATTCCCACACTGGTATTAATCAACCCAAATAGCAAGGCAGAGCGCACTAACCCTAAATGGGGTACAAGCAGCAATGGAAATAGCAAAGAGGCAAGCAGTGCACCGATATAATCAAAGGTGAATACTTTAGAAACCAGATCTTTAAAATCTGTGTAATGTTCTTTTAAGATCCGCATCATTAATGGGATCTCTAATCCAACACAGCAACCGATTAAAAAGACGATACTATAAAGTAACGGTCGAAAGTGATTTATAAATTCAAAAGCGACAAACAACAGCAGTGCAGAGAATCCACCTAAAAGGCCTATCAGCAATTCAATTTTAATAAAGAACTCAATAAGGTTTTTATCAATAAACTTAGACAGATAAGAACCAACCCCCATGGAAAATAAATAGACCCCAATGATGGTTGAAAATTGTGTGATAGAATCACCCAATAAGTAACTGGCTAAGGTACCGCATATGAGCTCATAGATTAATCCACAAGTTGAAACCACAAAGACTGAAAACAGTAATAAGAGCGCCATACTATCCCGAGATTGCTGCTGCAATAATATTAGAAATACCCAGTACCATGGCTCCAACAATCACCGCAAGAGCAATATTGTGCTCATCAATTATTTCTTTCCACATCCGCCAAGGGGTTAACTTGTCGTAGACATAAAAACCAAGTCCTAACATGACAAATCCCACAACAGAATAAACAATGGAATTAATCAGTGGATGTAAATTAAACCAAGTTGCTGCAGCCATAATCAATCATTCCTTATTTATGTGATAATGAGTGTGAATAACCTTTTGCGCTCCAAGATGAACCTGATTTGGCAAAAGACAGCATATCGATACCATGCAAGGTGGTATAAGAGAACCAGCCAAATACAGCTAAACTATAAGCGATACCAAAGATAAGACCTTTATTACGAAAGGGGTTCATTTTTAAGAGATCCTTCGTTTATATTCAAAGTAGAAATAATATCCAAGTCCTACCACACTGGGTAAGAGCATCAGGAAAATAGTAAAAAAGAAACTACCGCCATTAATACCACCTTGTTTTAAGCTATATTTAACAGGCAGTGAACCATAAGCATTGGTGGTTGCATTGAATACCAGATGATATTTACCTTTGGGCAGCGCAGAAAAAGTCATACTATTCGTTGTTGAACCTTCACTCCAATAACCTTCATCATAGCCATGGTAATATTCAACGCCACTCTCAAAATAAACCGATTTCCCCGTTTCTTCATTAATGAGCTTGGCGTCCAGATCAACCCAGCTGTTATTCACTGGTGCATACAGATAAAAGTGTAAAAATGCTTTGTTATCGGTAATCTCAAAAGTCGGTGATACGGTCTCAGTATTGACAGGCGTTTGATTGTTAGGTGATACAGGTTCAGAATTAGCAGTCGTTGCATTATAGGGTAATATTGGCGTAGATTGCGAAAGCACTTGATTAGAAATCGCAGAAAATTCCCCCGTCGAAAGCGTTTTCTCATGATTAGCAGCTATTAATATAAACGTGAATACGGCAAGGATAATAGTGCCTATTACGCCAACAGAAACCATCGCTGAGAGTTCTTGTTTGCGTTTGAACGGTTGATTAATGGTAGCGCCAACTTTAGCGGGCAAATTGGCATCTAAGTTGAAAGCAGTTTTAATCGTTTCAGGTTCAATGTATTCTGCTAACGACCAATTTTGTTCATCTGCTCCTTTCTCTTGTGTAAGAATATTCGGAGCACAAACATAATCTTCAATCTGACAAGCATCATTAGCTTTAACCCGCCAATAAAATTCGCCGACGACATAAGTCACGACCGCATTATAACGCGCATAATACTGATAAGTGAGATCAAGATACGTTAATTTATTACCGATGATGTTTTTTTTAGGTACATCATGAAGCGTAACAACATAATTCCAATGTCCAAGGCATTCTGTGAGCCAACGAAAGCCTTTGTAAGGATTAAATAATAAATATTCTTGCCAGGTGGTCATGGGTGAGCGACGTTGCATAAAGCCAATCACTTCCCAAGTGGCGCCATGTAACTTGCCACGGGTTCCAAGTGGGATATAAGGAGTAACATTGCTTTTATTGGCTGAAAGCCCTTCGATTTCTAACCCATTTACAGTGACATTGTAAAGTGCTGCGCAATATGGACAAACTAAAGTGGTTGTGTATCCCTTAGCGCGTAAGGTTAAGGCACCGCCACATTTAACACAGGTAAGCTGTTCTACCTGTGGTGGCGTTGCTTTGTGATCAGGATGTAGATATTTACCAGCCATCAAGCGCTCTTAAATTGGTCAACTGCAGATCCTCAAACGAAACATTTTTACCTTTAAAAAAACGGTATTTTCCGTGCGTGTATTCTAAATAAGCACAGTTATTATCAGTGGTTAATAAATCAATCGAGATGCCTTTCATGCCGGTTGTAAATTCAAAGGGTAATTCTCCCACGCAACCGACACATTCAAACTCTTTGATGTCACTGATTGTATAAGACATATTCTCAATGGTAATGGCTTGACCTGCATTTAAAAAGGTGGGTTCATTGAGTGTTTCGTTTAAAATAATTTCTTGCGAATAACTTAAAAACCCCATTGCTTCAGCAAGCCATGCTGCATCACCATTGGGTTCAATTAGATACCATTCATTCCAAGAGCCATCTTGCCATGCGACTTTGAGCTGACCTATCATCTCAAATGATTTGCCGAAATACTTGCCTTGGGTACCAATTTGAAAAGGCGACATGTCGGAGGGTAAAACAGCCATTTTACCTTGTTGCTGCCACATTTCACCATTTCGTTTTAAAATAGATTGACAATAAGGACAAATGCTCATGGTTGAAAAGCGGCTTTTAAATTCTAATTCTCCGCCACAGGCAGGACAAGTTAATTGCATTTAGATGTCCTTTAATAATTGTTGCTTTTTTTCTTCAAACTCGGCTTGTGTAATCAGCCCTTGGCGTAACATGTCATTGAGCTTCTCAATTTTGGCAAAGGCAGCCATGCTGTCTGCTTGACTTTCAGGAGCCGAAACGCTTTGTACAATGAAATCAACAAGCTGTAAGCCAAAGGCTTTAAAATCAGTTGTCAGTTCTTGTTTGATGACTTCAGAAAAACGTTGGCGCTCGGTTAAGAATTGCAAAATATTATTTTGATTTTCACTGACAATGGCGGTGAAATGATCCAAGATCATAGAACGTAATTGTCCAGCAAGATCGTCCGTTGTAAATTGCTTATAATCATTTGGTAAGTGTTGCCATAGGCGTTTAGGATTATCGAGCGTAAAAGAAAAAGTGCCGTGTGCTCGTAATGCATTCATGCCAATGCTGGTATCTTTAACAATGATAGGCGTGGGGGTTCCCCAACGTTGATTAGAAAATATTTTAGTCGAAAAGAAATAGTTTTGTAATGTTGCTGCGGGTTTTAGCTTTTCTGGCGGAATAATCCAATCAAGTGGGTAAGATCCTTTTTCAACAATCGCGACAATCGTTTGATTGAGCAACATCATGCAAAGTTGTCCCTCTTCAATGACAACCATTGTTTGAGGTGTCCAAGATGCTATATCAGCATTCCAACTGACAACAGCAGGATCATTCACACTACTTTGAATAGTGGTAGGTCTAGAAAAGGGCAACCAGGATTGTTTAGCCATAAAACCCATGCAGAAAGTGTATTAACTTTTAATAGAATTCATATAATATGATATTCATCATGAATGCCACAATCTAAACTACACTTATATAGTTAAACAACACTATTAAAGAAAGCACTAGGATAAATATTGATAGAGATTATAGTCGTTTTGTTGGTTGCTGTTATGGGTGTGATTGCCTATAAAGTCTACCATCGCCAACGAGCACAAGCTTCCTCCCCTGTCGCCCTTGAAGACGCTGATCAATTACCATTGCTATTATTACAACCTAAGATCAGCTGGTGTAAATATCTAGAAAATGTAGATGATTTAGGCACACGTTTAGCAGCGCAGTACCAGATGTGCCGTCAACTCGGAAAACTAAGCTTTGACGTCTTGCGGCAAAAATTTGCGGTAGGAGAATTAACCTTTGAGCGCTATGAAAAGACACTTTTTGAAACCAATAGTGTCTTGGCAGATAATCTATCGAAAATAGTCCCTTTATTAGAAGCACTTGATAGTGTTGCTAGCCAAAACACACCAAAGAAACAAGATTACATCCAGCGGACTGAAGGTCTATTAACACTTAATCAAACGCTTTTAGACAAGTTGAATGAACTGGTAACGAATTTATCAGATATTAAAAATCTGACAGGTCCAGATCAAAAAACAATCGATTTCTTGCTCGATAATATTAAATCAATGACTGAACGTGCCAAACTTTATTAGGATACATCATGGAAAATACAGATGAATCACAAAAGCTACAATTGGTTTCAACCCAAGAGGTGAAGCAGGATCTGTTGCTTAAAGAACATGTTGCTCCAACCGAACAGCAACAAATTGCACTCACGGCAGATGAGTTTGTGAATGCTTTATTAGCCAATGATTTAAGCCAAATTGAAAGTCAGCAATTATCAATTACCAAAGTTGAAAATATTGGTACCGATCTTCAGCGTCAATCAGCGCAGCAGATGAATATGCTCAAGCAACCCATTTCCACTTTGTCACGCCGTGCCGAAGATGGGGGCGAAGTTGCCAATGCATTGATTGATTTAAAAATGACGGTTGAATCACTAGATCCTGAAAAAGTGAATTTTTCACCGGGTTGGTTTTCACGTCTTTTAGGCTACATTCCTGGTGTGGGCTCATCCATTAAACGATATATAACCAAATTTGAAAGTGCGCAAACGGTGATTGATGCGATTGTACACTCACTGGAGGCAGGCCGAGATCAATTATTACGCGATAATATTACCTTAGGTGAAGATCAGAAAGAATTTTGGAAAACCAGCGATCAACTAGAAAAAACGCTGGTATTTGCTAATTCAGTCGATCAAAAATTAGATGCCAAAAGTAATGCTTTGAAAAGTTCTGATCCCAGCCAAGGCAAGATTATTGATGAATATATGTTATTCCCTGTGAGACAACGCGTTATCGATTTGCAGCAGCAGCTTGCGGTAACACAACAATCCATTGTGGCAACAGAATTAATAATTCGCAATAACAAAGAACTGGTGCGCGGGGTTAATCGTGCGCTGAATGTCACTATCACCGCTTTACGGAACGCAACCACCATTGCGTTGGCGCTGGCAAATCAAGAAAAAGTCTTGCAAAAGGTTGAGAAGATTAATGAAACAACCGCTAAATTAATTGCTGATAGTGCCAAGCGTTTAAAAACCCAAGGCACCCAAATTCATAAAGGTGCCGCTTCCGCACAAATCGATGTGAACGCTCTAAAATCTGCTCTAAATGATTTGAAAAGTGCGATTGATGATATTAGCACCTTCCGTCAGAAAGCCTTGCCTGAAATGGCCAATGTCATTAAAGATCTTGACCATTTAATTCAGGAAACCGCTGAACCTTTAAAACGGATTGAGCGGCAAGAGCGCAAAGACTAACCGCTCTTGTGTTCTTTGATAACGTTATGTCGATTTTGTTCGGCGGTGCTTAACTAATTCAGCAACACCTTCTTGAGTCGCAGCTGCTGCAGCGGTTAGTTTTCTTAACTCACCTTGCGTTGCTCTTTGATTTTCAGTAAATGCATTCAAAAGCGTTAAGTTGTTTTGTGAATTGGTTTGTTGGTTTATGGCCGCTTGAGCAGCGGTCATATTAAGCTTTGTCATAACAGTTGTGAGGTTTTGTTTTATTTCTTTCAGCTGACTTTTAGGACTGGGACCAAACCCTGCGTCAGCATGAAAATGTCCTAAGAAGTTTTCAGCACTGACAGATACTCGCCCTAGCCCGATACCCACTCCTCGGCGTCGATAAGCAATAAGTACACCCGTGCCAATGAGAGCAGCAGATATGCTCAGTAAGGGATGTGTTTGCATAAAAAGCCAGGATGCGCTGGTGACGGTTTCAATACCTGGAACGATGCCACCTTGAAAGGTATGAGTGATAGGTTGCAACCAGCTATTAAGTGTACTTTCAGCCGCGTCGTACCAAGGAATAGTGCCCCATGCCATAGAATAACTCCTTCTCTAAATTCCTGAGGCTTTTTAACACATCTCATAAAGAAAAATAATAGGACACCCAAAAAAAGTTCGAATAAAAATGGGGCCATCCCTTTTTAGATTAGAGTATAGTGAGCAATCAAAATTAAAATTGAGATAGGTGAGATAGGACACCCAAAAAAATCTATTTGGATGTCCTATTTAACCAAAAATAGGACAAAAGAATTGGGTGTCCTATTTTTAAGATTAAGCAATACAGCTTTGGCAGATCCCAAAAATTTCAATCGATTTTCTAGAAAAGCAAAAAGAATGTTCTTTGAGAATAGTATCAATGGATTGCTTTAAGGCAGGCGTTGCGATTTCTTCTGAGCGATGACATTTCTCACAAAGCAATAGTTGGGCATGATGCTCATGCTCTGGCATATTGCATGCTGCATAAGCTTGGCAGCTATGCAAGCGATGAACTAACTGATGTTCTTCCAGGAAACTCAAAATTCGATAAACTGTCATTGCCTCTGTTTTAGGATTATGTTCGCGCATTAAACGCAGCAATTCATAGGCCGTTAATGGGATGGCTTGCTCATAAAGGATCTCTAGCAACATTTTGCGCAAAGGAGTGAGTTTGACGCTTTGTTTTCGACAAATCGCTTCAGCAATCTCTATTCGTTGTTGGATATTTAGCTGCACATTAAACTCCAGCAATACGACGCTTAAAGTAATGGATGGATAATAAACCGATAGTTCCAGCCGCCATGCTAATAATAATCATCGGGCTGGCAGGTGCATCAAAGCATTGTGATAATAAAATGCCAGAAGTATAAGCAAATAAGCATAATCCATACCCGCGCCATAATTTATTGGATACAGAAGATAAGTGGGCGGTTGCTAAAGCCGGCATAATTAAAGTAGCGAATACCAAATAAATCCCAACCAGTTGCACGGTGGCAGTAATACAAATAGCAAAGATGAGATAAAAATGCTGACGATTGAACCACAATAAAATGCTAGCAAAAAGGTAAAATAAGAGTGTGATGCTAAGTTGATAAGGGGTTACCCATAAGATCTGTCCCATCAAAATTTCTCGAAGATGTTCTCCTGCATGCGCGCTACCCGATAAAATCCATAAACCGATACTGGCGGTAATCACAAAGCTACAACCTATCCAAGCTTCCAGATGATGGCTTTGATATTTCTCTAGTAATTGGAAAATGAAAGCCATGATAAGAGCACTGATAAGAGCAATGGCTTGTATGGCATAGATCTGCGTATTCAGTTCAAGCGCATAGGCAATGATCACGCCAAGCCCTGCTGCCTGTGCTATTGCTAGATCAAGAAATATCACACCCTGTTGTAATACTCGTTGCCCCAATGGCACATGCGTTAACATCACAAGACAACCTGCCAACCAGGCAGGCAGCCATAAAGTTAAATTATCCATGATCATGCGCTGTTGCCATCGATAATTGTGCTAAGGTGACATCAAACAAGGCTTTCAGATCGGAAGCATCTTTAGAGCCACCGACGGTAAAAGGCAAAACAATAACAGGAATATTGGTTTTTTGGCTCAACCATTTCGCTGCATTTTGTGATTCATAAGGCGAGCAAATGATAGCCTTTATCTTTTGATCCTGGATTTGAGCGTAAAGATTGCTAAGATGTGAAGCTGAGGGTGGGATCCCAGGTTTTGGCTCTAAAGTTGACACTTGCTTTAAACCTAACCAGTCATTTAAATAGATCCAACTGTGATGATAAACCACAATAGGCATCGCTTGTAATTGTTTTGCTTGTTGCTGCCAACTAATCAGCGCTTTTTCCCAATCTTGTTTAAAATGTTGATAGTTTGCCTCATAGGCATTGGCATGCTTAGGATCGAGCTGGGAAAGTCTTGCACTGAGTGCTTTAGCAATCGGTAGATAATTGCGAGGATCCAGTTGAATATGGGGGTTACCACTGGCATGGACATCACCGTGGATACGATCTAATGAGGTAGGTACGTCAAGCAATTTTACATAATCAGCCGCCATGAAATAACCAGGCTGTCCACTGAGAATTTTAGGATTATTGGCTTTTGCTTGTATCATCGGCAACCAACCACTCTCTAGTTCTGCGCCGGTACAAACGATTAAATCCGCGCGGCGAGCCTGAGCCGTTAAGCTTGGACGCGCCTCGATTTGATGAGGATCTTGTAATGCGGTGGTCGCTTGCGTCACGCTTACATGTGGCGCGCCTAGCGTGTTAACTAAGGCTGCCCATTCTGGTTCACAAGCAAATACTTTTAAGTTTGCAAAAACGGGCAATGAAAACCCTAGTGCACATAAAAATAAGGTTATTTTTTTAAAAATCATGTGCACCATGCGCTCCTAAATTAACGATAAATTGCAACATATATTGTTTGTTAAGCGTAGGAAGTGAATGGTCGAGATTATGCTGGAAACGAATTCGACTAAATTCGCTTGGGCTAAAATCGATCATGGCCGTTGTTTGATGCGGTTGATATCCATTAGGCAATAAGAATGTTTCGGTGAGAACTTCTTCATCGTTACCTTGGTTGCTGCTCCATAATCTGTCGTAACGAAGCCCTGCTCGCCAACGTGGCATAAATTTGTAAATAGCTTGCATATAATAGCCATTTTGATTGCTGATGAGTGTGCTGGCTTCATCGGCATCCAGAGCAACTAATCCTTTTTCTTTTCGGTGATAGATTTCACCTTGTAAGGTTAATTGACGTGCATAAGGATTGCCATTGGGAGCCCATTTCCAGATAACATCCATGCCGATAGTATTACTTTTTCCTGAGAAGGCAAAATCACCATGTTCGTGACCATGCTCGTGGTGATGATCGTGATAATGTCCACCTTGTAGCAAAGCTTCTCTTTCACTGGGGGCGGTATGAAGGAAAGAAATTCCCCATAACCAACTACTATTTTGCCCAAAGTCATCGCCGATATGGGTATAAAGACTGCAAGATCCTAAATGGTTACCTGAACCTGCAGCAGGAAAATTTTGACCAGGGAACGCTTCTGCTCCTAGTTCCCAATAGACAGGCGTAGGCGCAAGCCAACGTAATTGCACACCATCATCATAGTATTGATTATTATAAAAGGCTCTATAAATAAGGGGAGGATCAACAAAATCCCATTGATGTTTATGATGATGATTTAAATAACCAAAGCCTGAATAAAAACGTCCAGCGGTGGCAGCAAACCCATAAGGAAGAGTTTGAGTGCGAATATAGGCTTCTTCGAGATCAATTTCGACATCACCATCATGTTGATGTAAAGCAATGGTCGCATTGCCATAAAAATAGGGATCGATGCTTGATTGAATGTTAAGTTCAGCTTCATTAATGGCAAACCCGGGTGGGGTGATCGTTGCTTCATTGCCACGTTGAAAACCGGGTAAATAATAATCATCCGGATCAAAGCTTGACCAAGTAAAACCGCCGTTTAATACCAATGAGAGTTGGGGATTAAAAGAATGGGAATGGTTAACTTGAGTTGATTCCTGCGCTAGCAGCAAAGTAGGTAGACTAAGCAAAATAAATTTAAGCAACTGACCGCGCACGTAATTTGACCCTCAATGGTTATTATTATCGGGTTGGTATGTTACAACATAACAATTTGAAAGGAAACGGGATGCCATTGGCATCCCATTGTTTATTTAAAAAAGGCAGAGCGTTGACCTGAGAGTTTACGAATATCCCTTAAGAGTTCATCTTCATCAGAATCCTCATCAAAAGTAGCCATGCCTCTATCTTCACCGCCTTCGGACGAGCAATCACTCCATGACTTATTCTCATCATCAAAACTGCTATCAAAAAAATCACTGCTTTCTGATTCTGAATGCGATGCAGAAGAAGTTGCGACGGGCGTCGATGTTGATTTTGGTACCTCGGGCAGCATAGCGCATTGCAATTTCATTGCACTAAAACGAAGGAGTAAATCTTTAGAAACATCATTTTGTTCTGTTTGTGGTGAATCAAGTAATTCAAGTGTTGGTGATTGGCCAGTCATCGCACTACCGAAAATAGACTTTAAGATTTCATTTGAATAGGTCTCAGGAATGACTTTGGGTAGCGCCGGAGATAACAATGGTTCTTGTTGTTCAGGTAAAGGTTCAACAACAATGTCAAAAGTATGCTGAGTGCCATCAATATCAACATGATACTCTTCAATATCACTATCCAGTTCAAGACGACCGGCAAAATAAAGATTGGCTGGACGTTGTTGATAGGTCGTTGAACCCATAATGCAACCATATGCTTTATGATAATCTGCAGATTGTTGAGCGACAGAGCTTGCATCTTCTTGAGGGAATCCTCGCTTTTGTAACCAAAGTGCAATTTTTTCCAAATCTTGTCTGCTAAAATGAATCGGCTTATGCGGATTCATATTTTGGATGATAACATCAGGGCGTGCATCATATCCGGGTCCATTGAGTCTCACAGCGATTAAAATTTCGTTATTAACCGCTTTAAAGATTTCTGACCAGAACCCTATTTTACTGGGAGGCAGTCTACTCATAATATTGTTAGTTTCGGCTAAAAAGCCAACGCTAGCAAAAGCTTGTAAACTTTGTGGTGCATTCCAGCGGTTTTCAAAAGAACAGGGGATATCATAATAATCACGCATAGCAGGAGAGATGGCATCTGCTTTGCTTTCTATGGCATCCCAAAATCTATCGGTTGTTTTTTCAATGCCAGCATTCAGCTCATTATAAATATTGGCGATAAAAGAACTCAGAAATATTTCTTGATCAGCTGCGGTTAATCTTGTAAAAACCGTATTGAATTTCTTGTTAGTCACTGCTTGCACTGCCATATCATGGACAACACGTGCTGCGATGTTTTTAAGGGGTGAAGTAAAAATACCAAGTTGTTTATTGGGGTATACGGGTTCACCGTTAGCACGAATAAAAACGCTAGGCTGATCGAAACTTGCGAATTCATCCCCCGATAGCATGAAATAACCACCACTGCCTGCATACACATTTGTTAAAAATCGATCTCTGAAGGCGATACCAAAACGATTAATGGTATCATTGTAATGATCAGGGTCATGTAATTCAGCGATAATTTGTTGCACATAGAAATGAATAAAGGTTGATTTGATAACCTCTAAAGCCGCTTCGGACAGTGGGGCATAATTAGCAGTCTCTTTTTCTTGTATGAACGCTTGATAAGAATCATACAATGATTGGTTGTCACGCAATCTTTCAAAAGCAAGTTGACGACAAACGGTCATTGCACAACTGTAATGATCATGATTTCCAGTAAAGTTCACAACACCATGTTGCGCCATCGTCTGTTTATAATAATCTTCCTGATTATAATTACCTCTTAAGCCACCATGCCATTCGCGTTCAGCATAATAGGAACTGCCGGTGATATGGGTGGCGCCAGCATTTTTTACTTTGCTTACAAATTCTTGAGGTGTCATATTTGAGAATAAGGCCTCTTCAAGAATAATAACAGGCCCAGGATTCTCTTGTTCTGCAACGCCTTGGCGGATGAGATCATAAACAGCAGAACGTAGTTGTTGAGGGATTTTTCCTACACAATCAATGCGAGCAGCACTAAATCCCCACTGCTTCACGTAGAGATCAATAAATGGGCGCCAATAAACATTAATAATCTGAGGAATTTGCTGTAGAGCGAGTTCTTGTTCCGCAACAGGATAAGGTGCACCTCGTAGTGTGCCTAGCAATTTGCTATAAGAAAATGCGGTAGTGTCAGGATATGTTTTATCATCAAAGTTAAATAATTCTTTATTTTGTTCAATGAAGGGTGCATCAACAGCAAGATGATTAAGCACCACATCAAACATGGGTGTAATACCCAATTGTTTAGCACGTGTTGTAAAAGCCTTCATCGCGCGGCTATCTAACAGCCTGATCCAGGTTTGTTGTTGAGCCATTACGTGATTATAATTTTCTTCGAGCGAATGTTTTTTAGTCTCTAATGTGGTGAGTTGTGAGCTAAGAGAGGTAATTGTTTTTGCCACTTCGCTTGAATTTTTTCTTTTATTAGAGCTGGTATTGCGAGCAACTTCTTGTTCTTTCTGCGAGATGTTTATTTTAAGCCTTCTTAGCTTGAGTCGTAAGTCTTTACATTGTTCAATAATTTTAGGATCGTAATTACCCAACTTTCTAATTTGTTTTCGCGTAGGAGTCATGTCTCCTTCTTCGTCACGCGCAACGACACTAAATCGTGGATCAATT
Source organism: Candidatus Berkiella aquae (assembly GCF_001431295.2). Lineage (NCBI taxonomy): Bacteria > Pseudomonadati > Pseudomonadota > Gammaproteobacteria > Candidatus Berkiellales > Candidatus Berkiellaceae > Candidatus Berkiella > Candidatus Berkiella aquae. The sequence goes on from NZ_LKAJ02000001.1 coordinate 182,595, forward strand.
AAAGTCGCATCAGCCATGGCATAGAGGCTGCCTTTTAGTTGTTGGCTTTGGCCTGTCAACATGTCCGTTTTATTGAGTACGAATTCACCAGAGAGATGAACAGGATTAATCCAGACTGCATTAATACGATATTGATGAAGGCGAGATAAATATTTTGTCATTTCGTCGATATTTTTGAAATGAGCAGGAAACATGTTATAGCAACGCAGATTGCCATTGCCAGCAGAAGGAGCATTTAACATAATGGTTTTTCTAACTAACTAAAAGAGTGAGGTAAATTATTTTAACACATTAGACAACAGACAAAACTTTTTCAGATAAGCGGTTTGTGTTTAACCAAAAAAAAGGCGTTTACAAGTAGAAGAGGAAGGCTTTGAACGACTTTCATCAACAGAGCTGTCGCTGTCAGGATCTTCGCTGCTTTCTAAATCATCGCTATTAAGCTTTTCGTCATCAGTTGAATAAGGGCTACACTCAATAGAAGGAGGCGCTGTTTGCATCAGTGTCATGTGCTTTGGCATATCAGCTTGCTCTATCCATGAAAGGGCGTGTTTGACCAAAAGATCATTTACGTAGGAAGAGCTAGGGAATTTTTTGCATAGCTTTTGGTGAAGAAATGCGGTTACTAGATTTCGCTTGGTAGGGGAACTGGTTTTTGTTGGCGAGTATCGTGGATCAAAAACATAGTTATATAACGCATGATTAATATCGATTTCACCTAAACACAATTTATTAAATGCGAGCAAAACATTTCTGAAAGAGACGTTTTGAATGAAAGTGTTGTCTGTATTAGTAACGATTGGATAATATTTTGCTAATAACTGTTCGAATGTATGAGAAGATAAGGAAACAGCTTTGATAATGATAAATTGACGCAGAGGACGCATATCAGGATGACTACTTGGCGCAGCGGCAACAAAATCTTCAAAATGAGGAAGGAGATGTTTTTCAAAATAGCTTTTCAGAACCGATTTTTGTGTATCAACGAGAGCATTTTGTCCGGCTTGAAAATAAGGCAATATAGGAGCCCCTACCTCAGGTGCTTCATCATAATTTAAGGCACTACTTGCAGGGCCGCTATACATCATTAATATCCAAAGCTAAAACGATAACCAACTATTATAGAGAAGATGCGCTCTTGAATCAAAAAGATATCAATTTAAGAGCATAATTTACTTTAGGTGAATATCAACGAGAATAATGTTAGTTGATGGCCTCACGCTAGAGATTAAAATTACGTGTATACTTTCCTATGAATAACTGATTGCGATGGAACTTACACATCAGATATTAAATAATCTTGATCAATTCATAACAGGATGATTTCAGTAATATATCATTTTTCATTTGCGAGAAATGCACAGCTTAAATTTGCCGTGTTCAAGAGCAATTTATTTTATTATGCACATGTAAAAATAGATTGAAAAATTGCAACCATTGGCTTCAAAAATATTTTGCTCAACTATAGATAAATTAGCAATGAAATCCGCTTATAGGTCTATGATAAAAGAGTAAGATGCAGGAGCAAATAATTTAATGAATATATTAAATTCAGAAGAAATCTATCATGTCAGTGGTGGAGACGCCGCACTTGTTTTAGCATTAGCAGGGACTGCTGTTTTAATCATGGCAATAGAAACTTATTTTCTCACTCATACTCGCTTAACTTTTGAAGCTATCGATCTTTCCTCTTTGTCTTCAGAAGAAGCATATGAATTAGGCATAACGCATGCCTTATATTATTGCAATTATCATTGCTTCTAACTTGAATTTTTAATTGCAGGACATCCAAAAATTCAAGTTGATATCTGTACTCTTTGTGTTTATATTACACATATTGCAGTACAGGATGTTGATGTATGACAACCGCTCGCTCCCATCAAATCGATTTAAGCGCTACGCCTTATTATCATTGCATGACCCGCTGCGTGCGCCGTGCTTACTTATGCGGTCATAATAAGGAGACAGGAAAAGATTATTCCTATCGTAAAGATTGGATAGTCTCACGAATTAAATATTTAGCTGATATTTTTGCTATTCATATCTGTGCTTATGCCGTCATGAGTAATCATTATCATCTCGTCTTATTTGTTAATGACACATTGGCTTCGCAATGGAGCGAAGAAGAAGTGCAGTCACGCTGGGGCCAGATTTTTCCTCAAGATGCAAAATCATTAAGCAGCTATTCAAAGAAGGAAGCAGCTTATAAAGTCTCTTTATGGCGGCATCGTTTAATGGATATTAGTTGGTTTATGCGTTGTCTAAATGAAAAAATTGCAAGAGCATCAAATAAGGAAGATGAAACCAAAGGTCGCTTTTGGGAAGGACGCTTTAAATCCCAAGCATTATTAGATGAAGGAGCAGTTTTAAGTGCCATGGCTTATGTCGATTTAAATCCTATTCGTGCTAAAACAGCTGAAGCATTAGAAACTTCTGATTTTACTTCCATTCAAGAACGTTTGCGGATGTTGGCTAAACAATTAAAGCAAAAGAAAGCTATTAATAAAACACAACAACCAAAGCACTTAATGCCATTAAAAACACCTCACCAACATCGAATGCCAAAGATTGATTTTGCATTAAAGGATTATCTAGATTTAGTTGATTCAACAGGACGTGTAATACGTGAAGGAAAAAGAGGTGTGATCCCTCAAAAAGTATTACCGATATTATCTCGTTTAAATTTGAATTCTAAAGAGTGGGTTAACATGGTTGAACATTTACAAAATCGCTTTTCTTATGCCATTGGACATAGTGCTATATTACTTGAGTTCAATTGTGAGAGACGACATCATGGACCCAAGGGCATCAGCACGGCAAGAAATAGTTATTGTATTGCATAACACTCTACAAGACTGGGCTGCCGTTAGGTACTTGCTTTGAAGGATGTAACAAGATAGTACCATTTTCTTTCGATACGCAAGCAAGCACCAGCACTTCAGAAGTAATGCCAGCGATATTTTTGGGCATAAAATTCATGACAGCAATAATTTGACATCCAATAAGATCATCTGGTGAGTAATGTTCTGTAATCTGTGCAGAACTTGTCTTTATTCCTAAATCTCCGAAATCAATTTCTAATACATAAGCAGGTTTGCGAGCCTTATGGTTCATGATTGCAGTAATGATAGTACCTGCGTGCATTCTTACTTTTGTAAAATCATTAAAATCAATAATATTTGAATGATGACTCATGACTTCTCCTGAGATGAAAGGGGGAAATAAAAATATGGATGTCCTATGATTGAATAGGTAATTTAGTCTGATGTCAAGATTTGACTACTTCCCTCTAAGTAGGATGATTTGCTATGATTGACGCCAGTAAAAAAACTGGATTGGAGTAGCAAATGAGTTCACTTTTAGAAGAATTACAATCATTTACCATGGCAGTGTTTGATAATCCTCAAATGATAACAGATGAGGCGGTACGTGAGAGTGGTAAAGAAGTTTTAGGTGAAATCAAGGCGAAGGGTTTTGTTGTCAGAAAACATCTATTAGACAAACAAGCGCGTAATGTTTTTGTGACCATACAAGCTTCTGCGGAACGAAAAGCAGTGGATGATGTGGCAAAAGCAACTGGTACGACAACAGCCGAAGCTACCCAAACGAGTTCTTCTAGTTCAAGCGTTCCAAGTTCAAGTACCGCGATTGCTGAAGATAAGGTTATACGTAAGGCTTATGTTGAGTTACAAACCGTATCAGAAAAAGTCATTGTTGATAGATTAAATGCGGTAAAAGATCTGGGACGTATTGCCAAATCCATTTGGATTATCCATACGCCAATGATTGCCACGCCTTGCGTTACGGATGGCACCCCGACCCCGAAACTGGTTGCCGAAGAAATTATAAAAGATGATGCACGCCGCAATTTAACTTTATCCCGAGCTGCGATTATCCGCGATTATTTGGCTGCAGGTGGTGTTTTAATAACGGCTTATGATGGTGCTCAACGTGAAGAGAAATTAGCGGAAGATGGTACGGTTGTTTCGTCAGGTCGAACCAAAGTACAAATTGAAATCTTTGAAAAATTAAAAGAACAATTCCCAACACAAATCATCGATTTTCCAATGGATCTTAAGACTCGACAAGCTAAACTCGGGCTTAATGCCGCGGTATATCCTGATGAGATGATAGGTGCAACTTATTTAATTGAAGATACCTACGGTCAACGTTTTGAAATGACCAATCAAGGTGTGCAAGCAATTCAACCACGTGATGATGCGCAGTGGGGTGTTTGGATGCAAAATCGTTCGCATCCCGTTCTTGAAGTGAGCAAGAGAATGGCAAAGGTTTGTGGTTTCTTACAAAATGCAGGGCTCAATCAAGTGCTTGCAGAACATGCATTAAAACATAATATAAATCAGGACGATTTTGCACCATTACTCAATCGATATTTCAGTCTGGAAATTGATGCTGAAAAAGGAATAGGTTGCGGAATACAATAATATGAAGCATGAAATTGTGCTTACACAATGTAAACTCGTTGCTGCATCGTTGGAAGATTACCCAACGATGCAAAATATGGGACGATTTTATGTTTATGATATGAGCGAATACATTCATGATGACGGATGGAGCATGCCCGATAACGGGCTTTATGAGTGTATTGATTTTAAGAAATACTGGCAGACTGAGCACGCCTGGCCATACTTCATACGATACAACAATGAATTGGCAGGCTTTGTTATTATTGATAAAAAAGGATTTCATGCGACAACCGACTTTAATATGGCACAGTTTTATATTCTGCGTCGGTTTAAGGGATTGGGGCTCGGCAAATATATTGCTCATTTTTGTTTTGAACAATATAAGGGTAATTGGGAAGTGATGGTGATCCCAAGTAATATTGGGGCTTATCAATTTTGGCAAAAATGTATTCAGCAATATACCGATGATTACAAAGAATCACATCAGGTAGTATCACACCTACAAAATAGTGAAAAAATCATTTTTAGGTTTTCTTCCAAGCCATAAAAGAGGAACTTGAATGTACATAACTCATCAAGCAGATTCATCCATTCTTTGTAAAAGTGATGAACTTACCCTCTTGGATGTTGTTAGCCTTAATCAAGAGTCTTTCTCAAGCAGAGCCTCGATTGAAATTCACTGTAATACCATTCGTCCTAATGCTATTAACGCATTTCACCAATTTCTCCAGACAATCAATTGTAAAGAACTAGAGGTATATATTGGGAGAACATCCTATGAAACTGCAAAAGCTATTTTTGATGTTGCAAAATTAAACGTTCATCCCTCAAAAATGAAATTAGATTTGGGCGAACAGTTTCTTGTATTTTTCTCAAAGGATGCCTTATCAAAAAAGGAGATAAATGATATTTATGATCATTTAATCTCAGGGGTTTACAAGGACCAACATACATTAGTCATTGATTATCGCTCGATGCAGTATTTGCAAGCAGTGACATTAGTAACTGCCCTCTGGCATGCATCACTAAACGCACTTTTTATTGATTGTGATATTCTGGATAATGAGACAAAGCAATATTTGAGCAGTCATCTTTCATCATTTGCATCGGTCATGAAAATTCATTTGAATGTTCATGATCAACCAATATCTCGCTCTAGAGGAACATCAGCACCAGCAGAATTGTTTTATCTCGATAATCAGGCTTTACCTTTACTATTCCCAACTAGCACCTCTGCACCAACCTTGGCGCCTGTAAGAAGGAATATCAATAATCCGCTGCCGCTTTTAACGAGTGCCTCTGCACCAACCTTGGCACCCAGACGGCTTTATGAATCACCATCAGAAACGATGATCACCATTCATGCCGCTGAAGCAGTAGGGGTGAATTGTGATGAGCATCACCGTATTTCTCTTGAGATCACAGAATCTGAGTGTGAATGTGGACCGCTGAAATGTCTCAAGAGTGCATTAACGTGGGCATTTTCTGGAATGTTGTTTTGTCCGCCAGCAGCAGAATTTATCGCGGATGCAGATGAAACACCCAGAGCGCATTTTAAAAATACCTAATGATTAGACAAGCGCTTGAATAGCGAATAAATCGATTTCATTGAAGGTGACGATTTTCTTTGCCATTGAAAAATCTTGGTGCATTGTATAGCGATTGGGTATTGCAATCACGTTCATGCCAGCACGATCTGCAGCGACGACACCTGCATGACTATCTTCAAAAACAAGACAAAGTTTCGGAGGAACGTTTAAAGCTTGTGCACAACGCTGATAGATATAAGGCTTAGGTTTATTAACACCTTCTGGGTCATGAATATGGCGAAGATCATCACTGCCCGAAATAATATGATCAAGTTCTTTGGGATTTATATCAAGTTGTCTAAGGTTCTCTAAAATCTCTTTTTGAGAAGCAGAAGAAGCAATGGCAACTTTAAGATTCAACTCCTGCTTTTTAGAGATGGCTAATTTTAAAAATGCGACTGCATCAGGTAAAGCAACAACGCCTTGTTTTTGCAGCTGATGGTAAATATGTTGTTTGTTGTTAATAATTTTCTTTTGATCAAAAGCAGTTTGTTTTTGTAAACGAATGGCTTTGGCAATATAAGCTGAATCAAATCCTACTAAAGGAAGGTAATCCGCTTCTTGAAAATCAATAGCGATATGATTAAGCGCTTGTTGCCATGCTTGAAATTTTAATTGCTCGGTATCGACTAAAACACCATCACAATCAAAGATGAGAGCCTGATAGGCGGCATTGGCGGTTAAACTCACCGCCAATAACGCAATACCAAGCAGGTTGAAAAATCTCGTTAACATTTAATGTCAAAATGTCTATAGCTCGACGAATGAATCAAATCAAGTTCATCCAGGGCAAAAATGGGTGATGCAATAGGTAGTTTAGGTGGTGTTGCATTCATAACCATTAAGCCTTCAACATTGGAAACTTTCATGGTTTGAACTTGTTCAATGCCCATCAAATCCATCATTGCATAAACTAAAATTAAATTCGTCAATTGATTCTTCGCAAGAGAAAGGGTAGGAAGATGATTAAGTTGTACGATATCGTGATCGGTTTTATCAGTAAGCAATTCAATTGCTAAACGAAGATCCGATTTCGTATAGTGGTCAGCATTAGATTCAATACCTGCTAAATGGCACAAAGGGCTAATAACCATATTGTGCACTGTACCAACAGCAAAAATAGGTGTTTCTTGCTTAATTTGATTGCTAATGATCTCAGTGCTGGTGATATCAAATTGCAAATGTGCTTTGGCTAATTCAATAGCGGCATCGACATTTGCTGCGTTCAATGGATTGGGAGAGGCGCTACCATCTTCTGCACCTTTGATGTGAGTTGTGACCAAAGCTTGAAATGTTTGTGAAGCCATTTCGCCTTCCATAATATGGAAGGTATCAGAACTATCTTTAAAGGTTAGCTGCATGCTACCGCCACCAATATCCCAAACGATCGGTAAGGTATCATTGTTTGGTATTTTGCTAAGAGCGCTATAATAAGCGAGTTTGCCTTCTTCTTCTTGTGAAATAATATTAATAGGCATTTCTAATTTATCGCTAAAATTTTCAGCGACAAATGTACCATTATCGGCTGCACGAAAAGCAGCGGTAGCAACTGCAAAGTGCTGTATTTCTCCATATCCTGACAGATTTTGTCCGACATAATCTTGTTCAATTTGTAGGTGCGCTTGCGTTAGTGCTTGCAATCCCATTTCTTGAATTAAATCTGAAAATTGATTGTTGCTAGATTGATGTAAATCTTCTCGATAAGGCACATTAAAGGAACCTTGGCTAAAAATTTGCTCAATGGTCATGTTGCCAACATTGATAAGGGCTCCCATATATTTTGTCGCGCCTGAACCTATATCATAGGCAGCGCACGCAACTATACTATTAGAGGTCTCCTGAGTTGAGGGAAGTGTTGGTATAAATGTTGAAAAAGTGGGAGATAAGAATTGTGAAGCATCCATTGCAAATGTTTCGGGATTTGAAGCAAGCATATCCATTTTACTTTCCTTAAAGAGTCGTGAGCTTGTGCTAGGGCAGAGTAACAAATTAAAGAAATCTATTCAACTAGTAAAATAATTACCTGTAAATACCCCCATTTATTGTTTTTTTCATGTGAGATCTATGAAATGGTTAATCAAAATATTTATCGAAATCAGTTTTTAATCTCATGGCTTAATATCACAATGAAAATGAATATTTTCTTGTTGTTCGAATGCAGATAAAGTTAAGTCGCACTTCCTTGGTAATTTCAGTGTAATTGTCATTATTGCTTTTAATTAACAGATGAATACTCTCAGTGAAAACCTTCACACGTTAATACAATTTGTATTCATAAAATGTGACAGATATTTTTTAAGAAGTTGTAAATAAAAAAACTAGTTTTTAAAAAGGTGAGTGCAAAATGATTCACACGTAACAGAACGTGTATTTAAGCAAATTGAATTAGTCATTAAGCATAACGCTGAATAACATAGAGCGCTTGAAATATTTCGTAGTGTCAATGATTCCAATTCAATTTAATTGCGTATAAACTTGCCGCCATCTTTAAAATATAAAAAGTGGGGGGATAATGGACATTCAATATATGGATAATTGCACGACAGCGTTACCTGATGATTGTTGGACTGAATGCAGTCAATGTCAGCAACGTTTCCTTGTTAAATATTGGGATGAAGAACTGGATTGGTATATTGAAGTCAATCTTTCAAAAGAATGTAGTGGTTGCCAACAACGTAAAGAAGATTAATCTTATTGCAGTGTAGCTGCACATCTAGAAAATACGAGCTCTAGGCGTCGCATATTTTAACTTCCAGAAATAAACTTCTTCAGAAGAAATATCGCGATAGAAGCAATATATTTTAAATCCCCCCGGTCGATAGTAAGCGCTTTCTGTTCCACAAATGCCGCCTATTGCATCAGGACTGTAAGGACATGCACACTTACCGCGATAACCTCGGATGCTCATTTGGATCATTAATTCACGTACTTCATCATTGGTTAATTGTGTAGGATAGTTTGGTTCACCAAGATAATTTTGACTATGTGAGATGATGGGAGCAAGCGTTAACAGCACCCCTGACAAGATAGCAGAAATACAAATACGACCTCTCATACCAATACCCACATCATTCGGTGAAAGCTAATAAACTGTTATCGGCAGCTTGGTTTAAACCTATCACTTATAGATGTGTATATACCTATTTAGTCATTTTTGTGATGAAGTCGAGATATTTCACCCATGTTTCTTGAAAAAACATGGGTGGATGTGAAGAGTGATTTATTTTAGATCATCGTTATCAGGTACAACGATGACTTGATCAAGTTCTTTCAGATCAAAACTTAGTTTTGCTTTGTTTAAGCTTTCCATATTAACGGTCAATGCTACCGCTTTTTGTAAAATAACAAAATTCATGGAGCCACCATTGTGTGCAAAATGTTCCATATCGCTTAAGAGCAGTAGAGGATACTTAGCATATTGATCAATCAGTTGTTTTTGTTCATTGGGTTCCATTTCTGCTTCAGTAATATAAAGTATTTGACAAGAAGGAAAGGCTTTTTCATTCTTGTTAAGTGCTTTTACAAGCAAAGAACGATTTTTGATTTGTGTTTTAGAAAATGCTTGCTGAAGTATTTTGGCATTTTCAGGTTCACCTAATAGACAGATCGTGAATCGATCTTTTGGAATTGAGCCTGATGGCCAACTTGTCTTATTGATGATGAATTTAATTAGTTTGGCTTTTTCTTGAGAGATGACTTCATTAGTTAAACAATAACCATTGAAGGAAATAACGGTCAGCAACAGGAAGAATATTTTTCGCAAGGTTATCATCACGACTGAGTTCCTAAGTTGATGCTCATGGATAGGTGAATAGTGTAATTCAACATCTTGATGCTGCCAATTCTTCCTTAATCATACTTTTGTAACCTTACGTCGTTATGATGATGCTATTGTATTTCAATAACTGACTTGTTCATTTATGCTTGTTTTTGCCTAAAGAAATTGTTAAGGTAAAAAAGTTATGAAAACTAAGAACCTTCACTTAAATCTATCTCTTCTCCTGCTTAGCGGCTTAAGCTGCTAAGAATCATCACCCTATTTAATATCTGTGCTTTTAACTTTAATATTTAACTTAATTTGGTTTAGTCCGGGATAGTGCTATGCAGCAAAGAAGTTCAGTTACAATTTGGTCAATGTGGCTTTTGGCCTCATTCTTTTATGCCTATCAATATATTTTGCGTGTCCTGCCCAATATTATGATGGTTGATATTCTTGAGAAATTTCATATTGATGCCGCCATTTTTGGTCAATATTCAGGACTTTATTACATAGGCTACGCGGGCATGCATATTCCTGTGGGTATCATGTTAGATAGGTATGGCCCTAAACGAGTGCTACCCGTTTGTATGATTTTAACCGTGATGGGATTATTGCCATTGTTATTTGCGCAACATTGGATTTATCCCGCTTTGGGTCGATTAATCATCGGTATGGGATCATCTGCTGCTATTTTAGGTGTTTTTAAAATTATCCGTATGTCATTTCCAGAAGAGCGCTTTACGCTGTTTCTCGGATTTTCAGTGACTATTGGTTTGCTAGGAGCCATTTATGGTGGCCAACCCGTTAATGCATTAATGCATTTGTTTGGTTGGGAAAGCGTTTTGCAGGTCATTATTTTATTGGGCATTGTCATGGCGGTAGCAACGTTCTTTATCGTCCCTTCTCAGCCTATCGACAAAACACAAGAAAGTTGGTTGGCGAGCGTTAAAGCAGTGCTTTCTAATCCACAAATCATGTTAGTGTGTTTCTTGGCCGGGTTGATGGTTGGGCCGTTGGAAGGCTTTGCCGATGTCTGGGGTAAAGAGTATCTCAAGTCAGCCTATCATTTGAGCGAGCAAGTGGCTGCATCATTACCTTCTTTGATCTTCCTAGGCATGTGTTTTGGTTCACCCATTTTGAGCTGGGTAACCGCTAAAACAAAAGCCTATTATGGTTTTATTATTATTAGTGGTTTAGTGATGGGAGCGGCATTCATTTGGTTGTTAACAGGTGATGTCCCTGTTACCTGGTTAGCTGCTTTATTTGTTATTGTCGGCGTATTCTGTGCTTATCAAATTTTAGCCATTTATTTAGCCAGTACTTTTGTTGGAGAACGACTGGTTGGTTTAACAACAGCGTGCGCCAACATGATCATCATGACATTTGGTTACGTTTTTCATAGTGCGATTGGAAAAATCATGTCAGCGCGTTGGGAAGGGCGTTTTAATGCCGAAGGCGTGCCTTACTATGATGCGAGTGCTTATACCCAAGGCTTGATGGTGATCCCCGCAGGGTTAATATTAGCAAGCATGGGTTATATGTTGTTAGCTTCAATGGCGAAGAAACGCAAAGTCATTCCTGCGTAAAAGGAGATTGAATGGCAATTGAACACCTGGCACGCAAGCTTGGTAGCCGATTAAAGGAAAAGGAATATAAATTAGTCACCGCTGAGTCTTGTACTGGCGGTGGCATTGCTTTTGCGATTACCCAGATTGAAGGTTGCTCTGATTGGTTTGAACGAGGTTTTGTGACTTACAGTAACGAATCTAAGCAAGAATTATTAGGTATTGAAGCCAACCTTTTAACCCTGCATGGTGCAGTGAGTGAAGCGGTTGCTTTAGCAATGGCACAAGGCGCTTTAATGCATAGCCATGCCGATGTAAGTATTTCCGTCACAGGGGTTGCAGGTCCTGGTGGCGGCACGCCTGAAAAGCCGGTTGGTACGATATGGCTTGGATTGGCAGGTCCCTCTTTTACAACCCAGGCGATCCCGCTTTCCTTACAAGGCAATCGTCAGCAGATCCGTGAACAGACTATTTTTCTGGCCTTAGAAAAATGTTTAGCGCTATTGAAATGACAAGCTTCAGATTTGCACTTACACTTTTATTTTTTGCGGAATAGAGTTAAATTCGCTGCTTTTTTCAGGGAACAAGAAGTTCTGATTCAGCGAGGATGAAGCAATGTTGAGTTTAAAATTTACGGGTATCGACTTAATTAAGAGTTGGTTACATAGATGCCGGCTGCGCAAAAACCCTTCTCCGACGCTGCATTTACTTTCACACTACGAAGACAAGACCAACACCATGGTAATTATCAAAGACAAAGTGGGGACTATTTTTAAAGAAAGGTTGGCAACGATTGCTCGCAGCCAACAGTATATTCGACAGTTTTCCGCTCAAGATGCGCACTTATTAGGCTATTTATTAGGCCACCAAGATGCGCTTGCAGTATCCGCTTATAAGAAAACTTAGCAAACCAATTTTGCTTGCACGACTTTGCCAATTTTTTTGGTATTTCGTGCTAAGTTCTGTGTTTCATAAAGAGGATTTAAGGATCTTGCAAAGAGTTCGTTCTCTGTTGCAATCAGTTGCGTGAACAGAGGCGTTTTCTGATCGGCCGGTAAAACAATGGCATAATCTTCGGAAGCAGGCGTTTGTTCGCAATCAACAATGATGATTGTGCCTTGTGGGTAGCGTGGCTCCATCGCATCATTTTGCACTACCAGCGCAAAAGCACGCATACTCAGATCGATATCTGAATACGTATATTGTTTGGTTTCAAGCAAAATGCCTTTGGGAAAGAGGGGTACTTCATTCCAGTCAATAATGGGTACACGTCTTGTGTGTTGAGCGCTCTTGGGCCCTATGCCGGTTAATAACCATGATGCATTGATATCTAAGAGCTGAGAATAATGCTCAATGATTTCAAAAGACATACTGCGAGTGCCAGCTTCATGTAGCGCATACGTCGATATTTTAACGTTATTCCGCTCTGAAAAAGATTTGGCAGTAGAATAACCTGCTTCTTGACGTGCTCGTTTCAAACGTTCACAGATTTTAGATTTTAATTTGGATTCTGGTGTTTCTAAGGACATGGCACATCTGAATTTAGTTTGTTTTATACATACATTCTAATGAGTTGCGGATTGATTTACAACCAATTAACATGCTGCAAATTGCATTTGTTATAAGGTCATAAAGTATATACGTTAGCAGGATAACCATTCTAAGTAGGGAATCATGAAAGATAACAATTCAGCACTGAAGTTATTAAGTATCAAGGACGATAATCATTTAACGCTTTCGCTTTATAATCAATATGTCACCACAATCAATTTGGCTTTAAAACAAAAGAAACAGCCTTGGCTTGAACAGCTCACGCAAGAGGTTCGCTCCTTAGCCCACTTATCAACAAGAGAGCTATTAACGCTTTTAGAAGATTCGGTGCTCCCTCTAATACAACGTTATGAATATTTACAACAACAAGCCGATCTTTCACAGCAAACACTCGATGAAAATCAGCAAAAGTTGCATTCATTAAAGCACGAGATTTATCAAGGGTTACATTTGCGTTGTAAAGTGAGTGAAGCCTTGCATTTGCCAAGACAAGTCGATGATTTAAAAGCCTATGCAAAACGAAATACTCAAATATCAATCGCTTCGTTAGATGATGACAGTCGATTGATTATTTATGATTTATTATGCGAAGCAGGATATGACAAACAAATTCTTTACCAAGATGTGATTGCGGTGATCCCTAAACGCAGCTATAAAACGGTACGCAAACCACAAGCCATTAAAAAAGCATTGACACAAATTTATCAATTCACTCACCACGTTAATGAAGCATTAAAGCTAAAACCAAGTCCCCCAGGCTGGTTTTCAACTCAGGTTCTGCACCTTCAACAACAATTGCAACCAGCCTTATCACAGATAGGGCAATGGCCTTTATTGCCATTGTTATGGCAAGCCCGTTATTTACTCTATTTTCTATTGAGTTTGGGGGCGTACGCTTTGCTGTTACAAACTTGTAGTCCGCTCGCCGTCATTATATTGAGTGAGAAATGGTTTGCTTTATTATCTAGTGGTTTATTTTATACCGTTGGCTTATTGCCTTTATGGTGGTTATTAGGAGAGAAATTGCATCATGCTTTCAAAGCGACTCGCAATGGGTATCTTAACATTAAGCAAGATCAAGTTGTTGAAGCGCTGCATCTTCTTGAGCGTTCACATCAATTAATTTACCACCGACTCAGTCAAGTCATTGTGGATATTACTTACCATGATTTTTCTTTATTAAATGAAAAAATAGAGAGTCATCTTCAAGCTTTAAAAACCTTAGATGCAAAATTACAGCATTATTCTTGGTGGGAACGTTTATTCTGTCATGCACAACTGAAAAGTCAAACGGCTGTAATTAGTAAAAAATTGTGTCAAACCGAAACGCAATTACAAATGACCGTGAAAAGAATGATTAAACATATCACTTCGCGTGTTAAAGAAGAATTGACGCTACTTGAAAAAGCGGTTTATCACCAAGCGTTGAGGCCCGTCTTTCCGGCAAACCAATATAATAACATTAAGCAATTTATCGAAAAATATGGTACTAAAGAAGATGTAGAGCACTATGAAGCACAAGCGAATATTACGCATCTTTGGTGTCGGCGATTAGAGCATTTCTCTTTAAGGGAAAAACATGGCAATCAACATCAATTGATGTTAAGCCAACCTTGGGGAGGGCACATTATACGTAAAGATGTCATGAGAGGTTGGCAGATCTTATTAGCAGAGTTAGGTGATGTGAATGGTCCTTCAAAACAGGCATTAGAGATTCATAAGCTGCTTTGTGGCAAGCGCGATATGTCGCTTGAAGCGCTGACGCAGTCGATAGAGCAAGTTGCTAAGGAAAAATCGACCATTTTATTGCAAAAAATTCAAATGTTGATTTTTAATACCTTGCCTGACAGAAATGCAGCTCAAGCAAAATGCTTGTCGCAAGCTCAAAAGCAATTGATTTCGAATTGGTATCATCAGAATCAAACACGGATTAATTGGGCTAATCATATTATGCAACAAGCATTTGCCGATAAGCAAAAGTGTAATCGATTTGAAAGACTAACCAATACTCAGTTGGCACGTTGCTATGAATTATTAGAAGGCGCTGATATTTACTATTTTGCCAAGGCGCAAAAAGAACATCGGGTGACAAGACATAATCTAGCAAAAGCGTATTTTGAGTCGTACCAAGGACAATCTAGTCGTGCCTTTCGCTTATTAAGATTCTTACCGGAACCAGTTAAAGGTAAGTTGTTGCCCGGAGTCGCTTGCAAGCGTTTGACTTGGATACTGACGAATCTTAATAAAAAAGTCGACCCAGAAAAACCATTCAATGATGTTGATATTGAATTTTTTCTCCATCATGACCTATCAAAACAGCACGCTCTTTTTAATGTTGCTCAAATGATTAGCAATAGCGCTGAATTTTCTAAGCCGTGGTCAGCTAACATGGAAAAGTTCTTAGCGAGTTGCCGCAATGATGGATTAGATTCTGGAAAATTACTGACGCAATATCAAGCCAAAAATAAACGAATAAAAACATTTGTGTTAAACCAACATAAGTTGAAGAAATTCTTACCTACATTACCGATAAAAGAATTAACAAGGAAAAACGCTTGTGTCAGCCGTTAAAGCGCTATGCCAAAAAATCGATAAAAATTTCTTTAGGGTATTAAAAAAATCAGCGTTGACAGCTAATTATTTATTAGCCGATCTATATCGATTTCAAAGAACAGCGAAAGGACAGGATAAAAAGTATATTAGCGCAACCCAAGATAAGCTCAAGCAAAAACTAGAGCCAACGCATATGCAAGAATTATGGCGGGTTATCAGCCATATGACACCGTCAAAATGGAAGGTCTTAGATAAAGGCACGCAAAAATCGCTGACTCTTTTACAAAGAGCGATGTTAGAGAATGAAAATTTTTTACAGGCTCTTGAACCATCCGATCTTTTATTATTAGGTAAAAGTGCTATTTGGTACCGAGAAGTATTAATTGCGTTAATCCGCCAACATCAGTTAGTGCATCATGCAAAAGATCCTTTCTCAAACAAAGACTTCAGTTATCGCCTTGTCAGACAAGGGGGAAGTGAACAAAATTTTCTTTATGTTGCAGGATTTATTGCAAAGTGTAAGACATTGCCGATAGCGCGGATTATTACTTTAGGAAGTTATCAGAGGAAAATTGCACAATTTATTCTAAAAGATTTGACCAATAGTCGTGGTTATTTCCCGATATCATCAGGGTATGTCGATTTACATCCACGACTGCGACAGGCGATTGCTAATGATTGGATGCATTATTTTGAAAATTATCCGCTTTGCCAAGAAGATAGACTCTATTTGGAAAGAAAGCTGCCGCTATTACAAAAAAAATATCCTGAATTTAAAAAAGTACTGCTTAACAATCGAGTAACGCGCCATTTTTCTAAAGAAGCCTTTGCTCCCCAACCACCCGTAACGAGTCGAACGAGGCATGTTGTGTTGATGATACCACCGGATCCTATTACCGTTTTTTGGCTGACTTGGAAACGATTACAGAATATGGTTATTGATCTCACCACACCAGAGCCTGCAGGAAAGCCTCCTCCTAAACCTGCACCAACCAGACGTTTGTGGGGATGGCTTGGCGCTTGCTGACACTAAAAAGGAATGTAATAATCGAGTTTCTCTTAGACTTTCATTTCAGGTACGAAAAAGATAAAAGGAGTTATTAATGAGAACACTAAATCAACAAGATTGTTTAGCGGTAAATGGTGCTGCTAGTGATGGTTATCGTCTGACTTTTGTTGCTGTTGATATTATGGATCCTGGCATGGCGCCGCAAGTTGCCGTTTTAGTTGGCAGACTTTTAAGCGGGCAAAGTGATCCTAGTACAATTGCTGATGCGGTGAGTCAAGCAGGTGGTTCTTTGGTTGAATA
The DNA here is from genome assembly GCF_001431295.2 of Candidatus Berkiella aquae. Taxonomy (NCBI): domain Bacteria; kingdom Pseudomonadati; phylum Pseudomonadota; class Gammaproteobacteria; order Candidatus Berkiellales; family Candidatus Berkiellaceae; genus Candidatus Berkiella; species Candidatus Berkiella aquae. The sequence goes on from NZ_LKAJ02000001.1 coordinate 199,349, forward strand.
CTTGTTAATAGCGCCACATTAAAACCTAATATGTTCCAGATAACGTTATCAGTCCGTGATTATGAATGCGATATGCAAGGCATTGTAAACAATGCTGTCTATCTTAATTATTTTGAACATGCAAGACATGAATATTTGCATTCAATCGGACTGGATTTTAAAGCGCTGCTTTTACAGAATATCGTTTTAGTCGCTACACGAGTTGAAGTCGATTACAAACGTTCTCTTAAAAGCGGCGATATCTTTTCTGTCACCGTTAACATAGAGAAAAGCAGTCCCATACGCTATGTTTTTGAGCAAACGATCATGATTGAAGACAAAGTGATGGCCAATGCCAAGACTTATGTTGTTTCTTTAAATGAACATGGTAAACCCACTCGTTTCCCCATTTTAGAAAAAATTAGCTGATTAACCCCATATCAAAAATAAATTAAATTTTTTATAATCATCGGCTATTTTATCGATGAAGGATATTCATTGTATGACCGTTGCGATTGTTATACCGGCTAGAAGGGCATCTACACGCTTGCCTGAAAAAATGTTGTTAGATGAAACCGGTTGGCCTCTGATTCGCCATACTTATGAGCAAGCAAAAAAAGCAAAATTAGCGCAAAGCGTGCTAGTTGCAACCGATGATGAACGCATTTTCCAAGCAGTGAAACAATTTGGTGGCAATGTGGTGATGACTTCTGCGGACCATCCCACAGGTACCGATAGGCTAGCCGAAGTTGCGGCTAATCATTTGCAAAATGCAGAGCTGATTATTAACGTCCAAGGTGATGAGCCTGAATTAGAGCCAGAAAAAATTGACTTGTTAATTCAATTAGCACAAGCAAGTGATGCTGCAATGGGGACATTAGTAACGCCTTTTGCCTCACATCTAACCCAAGGCACGGGCTCTCCACTGGATCCCAATTGTGTTAAAGCCGTTTTGGGAGCGAAAGTAGGACCTGGTTTTCAAGCATTATATTTTTCAAGAAGCTTAGTGCCTTATCCTCGTGATGCAAATGGACAGATACAGCGTCCTGAAGATTATTATCTGCATTTAGGGATTTATGCGTATTCGCCGACTTTCTTACAAGAATATGTTAAATTGCCGCAAACGCGATTAGAAATGTTAGAAAAGCTCGAGCAGTTGCGTATTTTAGAACACGGTTACTCCATTGTGGCTGGTATTGTTGCCAATGCCACACCAGGTATTGATACTCGTGCAGATTACGAATCCTTTTTAAAAAGGCATCAACGAAGGAGTCAAGCCAATGACCTTTGAATTGCATCCTCGATTAGCAGCAGACTCAACATTTGTTTATGACTTATCGTTATCTCAGGTAAGATTGAGCCATAATGCTGCTTTTCCTTGGATTATCTTAATTCCCAAACAAGCAGATATGACTGAAATCATTGATTTATCGTTGAACGATCAAGAACAATTATTAAAAGAAATACGATTAGTCTCTCATGTGATGCGCAAGCTTTTTCAACCGACCAAATTGAACATCGCTAATTTAGGGAATATGGTTTCACAATTACATATTCATGTGATCGCACGTTTTTCATCTGACAAGGCTTGGCCCAATCCAGTCTGGAATAGCCAAATCGAGGCATCGTATGAAGAAGAGGAAAAGCAACATCGTATTACCCAATTGATCACCGCTTTTCAAGGATAAGTAAGCTATGCAAAAATATTGGCTTTTTTTGGATTTTGATAATACGTTAATGGCGACAGAGCAGTATGCAGTCCCTTCTTTAATCGCGCGATTTAATGCGCTTTATGCCCAAAGCGCAGGTAAAGAATTAACCTTATCCGTATTCAAGCAATATTTTCATGGTCAAGCAAGAGAAACCTTATGTCAGAATTTAAGTGACTATTTTGGTATTACCGTAGACTATAAAACGCTTTATGAATCGCGAGAGGCGAGAATGATGCAATATCTGAAGGAAATACCCGAAGGTATTGCAATGGCCCCTCATCTCATTGAGACATTAGCACCGCTTTCTTCTCAAGGAGTCATCCTTTCATTGGTTTCTAACAATCCAATCCAACGCGCATTATGCGCCATGCGCTTTGCGAACAATCAGCAAGGAGATGCATTAGCGTCTTTGTTTGGCACTCGCTTTTTTGAAGCAGGTAACATTCAAAAACCACATCCTGAAGTTTATTTACGGGCGATGCAACAAGTAGACGCTTTAAGTGAAAATAGCATTGCAGTGGAAGATAGTATAACCGGTGCCAAAGCAGCGTTAGCGGCAGGATTAACGACATTAGCTTTTACAGGGTTTGCGGAAAATCCACAAGAACAAGCGCAGACACTACAAGCTTTAGGCTGTAAAGCGGCATTTGACGATTGGCGCCAAATGCCTGCCATACTAGCAAAGCTATCGTAATCTAAGCGTGTTCGAGTTCTTCCTCATGTTCATGATGACAATGAGGACCGTGTACATGATCATGGACGTGATGATGTTCATGATCATGATTGCAATCTGGACCGTGTACATGATCATGGACATGATGATGTTCATGTTCATGATTGCAATTTGGACCATGGACATGATCGTGGCTATGCATGTGTCCACCGCTGGCAATAAATTTCTTATATTGTTTTAAGAGTCTATCGCGTTTAAGTTTTGATAAAGAATCAATGATCAAAACGCCATTTAATAAATCGATGAGATGTTGAATACCGCAAGCAGTAACGCCAGTTGCTTGATACGTTTGTTTTGCACCGGTGAGATCTTGGTATTCTACGGTGATATCACGAGCGCGCTCTAACGTCATATGAACGCCAGGGAAAGACAAGCAATCTTCATCGGATAATACGGGGGTCTCTTTTGTCGTGATAATAGGATTCACCATGCAAAGTGGTTCACTGTTTTCTGGGCCCATATCTAAAACAAACAGACGTTGTGTCAACCCAACTTGGGTTGCGGCGAGTCCCCATCCTTTAGCAGCATAAAGGCTTTCAAATAAATCATCTGCTGCTGTTTTGAGTGCTTCATCAAAAACCGTGGTAAGGGGAAGCCCTTGACGTAAAATGGGATTGGGAAAACGAAGAACTTTTAAGCATGTCATGAGTGATATTCCGCAGATAAAAAAACTGGAGCGATTATACCGCAAAATAGGAAATGATCATCGCAAGAATCAAATATAAGTTTAACAAATAACTCTATTTGGGCTGCGGTTTATGTACTCGACTAATGATAATACACGTACCCAGCGTTATGACTATCAAACTGAGCGTAATGTAAATGGGCACTTTAAACCAGTAAGCGATAAGCATTTTGACGCCAATAAAGATTAAAATGAGGGCAACGCCATATTTGAGATAATGAAACAGTTCAGCGAGACGTGCTAAGAGAAAATACATGGCACGAAGGCCTAAAATAGCGAAGATATTAGAGGTATAAATAATAAAAGGATCGGTTGTAATAGCAAAAATAGCAGGGATGCTGTCAATGGCAAAAATAACATCACTGAGCTCAATCAACATTAAAATGATAAAAAGCGGTGTCACATAAAGCAAACCTTCTTTTCGCACGAAAAACCGTTCACCTTCTAAGTGTTCGGTAATTCTTAAATGTTTTCTTGACCAAAGCAACACGGGGTTATTTTCAAGATGCGGCTCTTCATCTCGAGTGACTAAAATTTTGATACCCGTGTAAACCAGAAAACCGCCAAACAGATAAAGTATCCAGTGGAATTTTGCAACGAGCCAAACACCTAGGGTGATAAAAATAAGCCGCATAACAATGGCGCCAATAATACCAAAAAGCAATGTGCGCCGTTGCAGCTCTAGTGGCAATTTAAAATAGTTAAAGATTAAGATGAAGACAAATAAGTTATCAACAGATAATGACAGCTCTATCAAATAACCGGTTAAAAATTCAGCTGCTTTGGTATTCGCAATTTGCTGGTTAGCCGTTTCAAGTAAATAAAACCATAAACCCACATTAAAGCAAAGCGCAATGCTGACCCAAACGATGATCCAAATCGAAGCTTCTTTGGTAGAGACACGATGTGATTTTCCACCACCTAATAAGAAGATGTCAGCAAATAACATGAGTCCTATGATGGTAAAAAAGATGATCCACATCCACCACTGGCCAACAGTTACCACACCACCTCCAATATATACAGGGTTTGTTGCTTTAAAAGATTCATTATGAAGTATAGCGGGTCACAGGCTTCCAATACGAAGCGTCTATGCTGTGGATAATGATTTCGATTACACTTCAAGAATGAGAGAGATTAAGGTTAGACACTATGTATAAAAGAATTCTGGTTGCAATCGATGGCAGCAATCCTGCAAAAGCAGCACTCAGTCAAGCAATTGCATTGGCAAGTGTTCATGATGCCAAATTAGTGATTATTCATGTCATCGATTTTGCGGGGATCTCTGGGGGGTTTAAACATTTACGAAATGACTCATTGAACGATATGGTGTGCAATCAAGCAGAAAAAGTGCTTGCCCAAGCAAAACAACAAGCACAAAAGAAAAAGATTAATGCACAAACGATCCTCATCGAATTAAATGATTATCAAGAGCAGATTGCAGAAAAAATTTTAGCGCAAGCCATCACTTCTCGAGCACAACTGCTCGTGATGGGAACGCAAGGTTTACGAGGATTGGTGAGAATTGTCTTAGGCAGTGTAACCGATTACGTGATACGTCATAGCAGTATTCCCGTCTTGATAGTGCCCGACAAGAAAAAGGCCAAACGCGCTCGTACTTAGAGAGGCGATTTGTTGTCTTTGAACGAATTTATTCATCCAATAAATGATTATACGAATGATTCGCATTCCAATAGCGAATTTCTTAGTATGAATATTGTCTTTTGGTAACTTGCTGAAGCGTGATAAAAGGCGTATTTTTTTAGAGGTATAAATAGGTTGCATTTAATTATGCTGATAACTAAACATTTGCTATCGGGAAAACAGCATGACATTTGATCCCCTCTTACTAAGTCGCATTCAATTTGGTTTTACGGTCAGTTTTCACATTATCTTCCCTGCTTTTACGATTGGACTTTCTGCCTATATCGCATCGTTGTTAGTGCTGTGGCAGTGGCGTAAAAAGGAACATTACCAAACACTGGCTCGATTTTGGACCAAGATATTTGCGGTCTCTTTTGCGATGGGGGTGGTTTCTGGCATCGTGTTGTCTTATCAGTTTGGAACTAACTGGAGCCAATTTTCAGTCGCCATTGGCAATGTGATTGGTCCTTTAATTGGCTATGAAGTTTTAACGGCCTTCTTTTTAGAAGCAACTTTCTTAGGGGTCATGCTATTTGGTTGGAAGCGTGTGCCACCTTGGCTGCATACCTTGTCCGCTATTTTAGTGGCGGTCGGTACCTGTATGTCAGGCTTTTGGATCTTATCTGCAAATAGCTGGATGCATACGCCGGCAGGTCACGAAGTCGTCAATGGGGTCGCTAATCCCAAAGATTGGTTTGCCATTGTCTTCAACCCTAGTTTCCCTTATCGCTTTATGCATATGATGACGGCGGCTTATTTGACAACATCCGTTGTGGTGTTGGCCATTGGTGCTCGCTATTTATTGGCACAACGTTTTACCGAAGAAGCCAAAACGATGGTGCGCATGGGGCTTGGCATGGTGATTGTCTTAGCGCCTGTACAAATCTTTCTGGGTGATTTACATGGATTAAACACAGCAAAATATCAACCCGCAAAAATTGCAGCCATGGAAGCACATTGGGATGGCAGTAAACCTGGTTCATTAGTGTTATTTGCTATTCCTGATGCCAAAGCGGAAAAAAATCTGTATGAAATTGCGATCCCCAATTTAAGTAGTTTGATTATTACGCATCATTGGGATGGGTTATTCCCAGGATTATTGGATTTCCCCAAAGAAGATAGACCTCCTTTAATCTCAGTTTTCTTTGCCTTTCGTGTGATGGTCGGTATTGGTCTGCTCTTGCTATTGATAGGCGTAGTCGGTGGTATTTTGTGGTTAACCAAACGCTTGTTCACCCAACGATTTTTCTTAGGGGCAGTGGGTTATAGTTGGCCCTTAGGCTTTATTGCGATTTTATCGGGTTGGATGGTCACCGAAAGTGGGCGGCAACCTTGGATAGCGCAAGGCATTTTACGCACCGCAGATGCCGTGTCTCCGATTGATGGTACAAGCGTGGCGATTTCACTGACGTTGTTTGTGTTGGTGTATTCCGTCGTGTTCACCACCGGAATACTTTACATTCGTAAAATGATTCAAAAAGGTCCACAAGGTGCAGCCATTGCCCCTGGTGATGATGGCGTTGCTAATCGTCCACTCTCAGCTGCTCAACATTCAGCGCGAGAATCCTTTGAAGGAGGTGCTGTTATATGAACTTAATTGAATTTGGTTTGCCACTGATTTGGGCGGCTTTGATTGGTACGGCTGTGGCACTTTATATCATTCTCGATGGTTTTGATTTGGGCGTAGGTATTTTGTACCCCTTTTTCAAAACTGAAGCAGCCCATGATCAAATGATGAATACCGTTGCGCCTTTTTGGGATGGTAATGAAACATGGCTAGTATTAGGGGGCGGTGGTTTATGGGTCGCTTTTCCTAAAGCCTATGCCATTATCATGCCTGCTCTATATATCCCAATTATTGTGATGTTATTAGCCTTGGTTTTTCGCGGTGTGGCTTTTGAATTTCGTTGGGTTGCCAAACCTCATCATTTCAAATGGAATGTGGCTTTTACGTTAGGATCACTTTTTGCTGCTTTCGCACAAGGGGTTGTTTTAGGTGGGTTATTACAAGGTATTAAAGTCGTTGATAACCATTTTGCGGGAGGCCCCTTAGATTGGCTCACCCCATTTAGCATGATGTGCGGCCTGGGTATGTGCTGTGGTTATGCATTGCTCGGTGCGACTTGGTTGATCATGAAAACCGAAGGGGAAGTGGCCAATCAATCTCGTGTTATTGCTCGTCCTTTCTTATTAGCACTATCGGGTATCATTTTGATCATCAGTCTTTGGACACCCATGATTATTCCGCGAATTGCAGAAGTGTGGTTTACGTTGCCCAATTTCTATTATCTTTCACCTGTGCCAATATTAACGATTTTATTGTTTATTTTGTGTTGGTTAGGGATTAGTGACAACCGTCATACCATGCAAGCCTTTTTTAGTGCGGTCGTGCTCTTTTTATTAGCGTATATTGGCTTAGTGATCTCGAATGTTCCTTATCTGGTTCCTCCCTCATTAACCGTTTGGCAAGCAGCGGCAGCACCAGAATCGCAATTATTTTTATTGCTAGGTACGTTAGTCTTATTGCCGATGATTTTAGGATATACCGTTTTTGTTTATTGGACGTTTCGAGGGAAGTTACGAGAGGGTGAAGGCTATCATTAGAATGAAAAAAAACGCCCCTATATAGGGGCGTTTTTTTAGACTTATCGTTTCTTAGTACTTTTGTTCTTTGGTTTAGCGGAGTCATCATTTGCACTTGAACTATCATTCTCTTTATCGGTGCTGGATTTTTTGCCGCGCTGATTTCGGGGAATGAAGGTCAGTGTTTTTCCATGATTATCTTTGTCCACCGCTTTGCCTTTCCTTGTAGGGCTGTCTTTACCAGCTGGCTTTTTAGCAGGTGCTTTTTGTAATTGTTCAATTTTGTGATTGATTTCTTGATAGCAATCCTGCACTAAATTAGTGGCCCAATGTCGCAGACAAGCTTCATAAGAAGCATGGTAGTCCGTTCCAATGCGAACGCGTTCTTGTGCCGTGATTCGTTGCTCACTAAAGAAGGTTTTACACTCTTGCACCATCGCTTCAATCGCGTCAGCAGAAGGTTTGAGTGCTTCAATCAGCGGACGATTCTCTTCTTCAACACCGTCAAGATTGCCAATATTGACGATCATATAATCTTCCATGGCGTCTTTGGTTTTTGTAAGCGTCGCTTTGTCCATTCTTTCTAATTTAGTAAATAAAGCGTCACGATTATTTTCATCCGCCACTAAAATCGATTTGAATTTTGCTCTCAAGGTATCCACATTTAAAGGACGGGATGCAGGATCGTTTGAAACCAAGGTTAAAAACTGAGTTACCCATTGGGAAACACCCATACCGCAAGTCGGTTTATCGCCTTCACCATCATCCACTTCCTGACCTGCGCGAGCATTGGCAATATGATTATCATAGTTATGACCACGGGCTGCACCGGCTAAAATGAGCTCAGCAAAAACCGTTTTCAAACTATCGATAGCTTCTGCTTGTGGGACCCTTCGGCTAGGATTGGCATCAGCGGCAACAACAGCAGCAGTTTGTGCATTCGATGCGGCCAACCACAGATAAGCTATTTTAATTTTATGATCGTTTGAAATGCTGGCTGAACGACCACCACCCATGTGATGTTGAACATGGATTGCATTCTGGCTAATCCAAGGATTAGGATGTTTAAATAAATAGCGATAAGCCGTATGAATTTTATGCGTGAAATATTGGGCTTTCACATTGGCAGGCAGTGACGCGTTATATTCATCAATCGGAATGGCTCTACCATTATGTCGGATCGGATTCGCGTTATATTTTTCAATTAAGAAACCGCGGATTTCTGCCATAATCGCATCAAGTCCTCGAGATTGAAACTCAGCTTGATAACGTTGTTGCAGAACACCTAATTCACGCTGTTGGTTTGCATCTAAGCCAGCCATCGCATTTTCACGGTTGTTGGCAAAATTGCGAAGCGCATTATCGTCTTCATTTCGATTGGGTACGTTATGACGGTTCAAACGGTCAAGATTATTCAATACCCCAAAAAGATCAAATACCCCAAGATTTTGTGGCGCATAAGGATTAAACCGTAAAGGATCGGCAGGAACGTGCAAACGTTCAGTGGTACGTGGCGTAAAATGTAAGGGAATGTTTTCAGGCACTTGATAATTAGCAACCGCCTCGATTTCTAATAAGCGTGCTACCACATCAAAATGTCCATTTTCTTGGGCAAGGCGCACGGCTTCATTATGATTGAAAGTAATGCGATTGACGACATTAGGACAGTCAAGTAAAGCATTCACAATATCTAAAGCCCCTAAGCTGCAGGCTTCGCGTAATGCTTCATTGTTAGAGATTTCTGCGTTGTTTCTGACACGTTCATTACGCAGTAAAGCGGTTACCATCTCTGGACGTCGTTCGCGTACCGCAACTAACAAAAGTCGGTTATTGGTATGTGAGAGGCGCTGTTCGACTTCGGGTAACACGATTAATCGATTGAATACCTCAATTGCATTGCGGCGAATGGTTTCTGCGACCAGCGTCATCAATGAGTTGGTATGACGTACGTTCACATTAGCCACTAATTGTAATGCACGTTCATTATTACCACTTGTGAGTGCATTAATAATAACGCCGGGATCCGTACGTAAGTCAGAAGTATTATCTCGATCTGTAACATCTGGCGTTTCGCCAATAGTATCATCGCCATCAGCGCGGCGTCCTAGCGCACGATTAACACGACCTCTAACAGAAGAAAAGATTCGGTTGGTAATGAATTTGGTAATACCCCAAGTGATTTCTAAAGCAATCGGCATAGCTGCTGAAATGGATAACAGTGCAACGGTGCTTAAAGGGTAAGCAGCTAAAATTCCTAAGGTGAATAAAGAGACAAGTAAATAGAACAGAATTTTTCGACGCGTCATGCTATAAAGCCAGTTAACTAATATGTTTTTGGTGCCAATGAAAAAATCGGCAACACCATCTCTGAGTCGACCTAATCGACTTCGATTGTCTCTCTGCGGTCCGGAATTCATGCTGAAAACCCCTATAAGTCAGTTAAATTATTAATTTTATTGAAAAAATTTGAGATGGGAGCCTAACAAGTAAAGGTATTGATGGAAAGTTATTTAAATAAAAATCCGACAAGTGGATCCGACAAAAGGTCTGTTATTTACAACAAAAATAGGTTAAGCAATAAAAATGCGTTTCCCAAATCCTAACAACACTTCAATTTTGTATCCGTTCAAGTAAATTTATTTTATTCTTGTAAACCGCGATGCTGCATTAATCTTGCGCTAGCAGAAAGGTTGATAACAAATAAGAGGGATTGGTAATGGAACTTAATGTTTTTATTCTGGGATGTGCTTGCATGGCCCTGCTCTATGGCATTTATGCTGTACGGCAAGTTTGCCTTGCACCAACCGGCAATGCACGGATGGCTGAAATTGCATCTGCTATTCAAGAAGGGGCGAGTGCTTATCTCAATCGTCAGTACAGCACGATTGCGATAGTGGGATTATTTGTTACCGCATTGTTAACCTATTTATTAGGTCAATATGTTGGAATTGGTTTTGTGATTGGAGCAGCACTTTCAAGTTTGGCAGGTTACATCGGTATGAATGTTTCTGTTCGAGCAAATGTGCGTACGGCTGAAGCTGCTCGCACCAGTTTAGCTAAAGCGCTAAATGTTGCCTTCAAAGGCGGTGCCATTACAGGCATGCTCGTCGTTGGTTTAGGATTGTTGGGCGTTACAGGTTATTTCCTTTTTCTGCAAAAACAAGGCTTAGCACAACGCGCCATGATGGAAGCATTAATCGCGTTAAGCTTTGGTGCTTCTTTAATATCGATTTTCGCGCGATTAGGCGGCGGCATTTTCACCAAAGGTGCGGATGTTGGTGCTGATTTGGTAGGTAAAATTGAAGCGGGTATTCCAGAAGATGATCCACGCAACCCAGCAGTGATTGCTGATAACGTTGGCGATAATGTGGGTGATTGTGCGGGAATGGCAGCCGATTTGTTTGAAACCTATGTTGTTACCATTGTTGCTACCATGGTGTTAGGCGCTATTTTTGCCACAGGGATCCAAGCTGAAAAATTAATGATGTATCCATTATTAATTGGTGGTGTGTGCATTTTAGGATCCATTATTGGTACCTTTGCCGTCAAATTAGGCTCAAGCAACAATATCATGGGGGCACTTTATAAAGGTCTTATTGTTTGCACATTAGTATCTGCTGGCTTAATTATTGGCGCAACACATTACCTATTTGGTTTGAACCAAGAAATTGCATTGAATACAGGTTCAACCAACGGTATGAAATTGCTGATTTGTGCGTTAACGGGTCTTGGTGTGACCGGGTTAATTGTTTGGATCACCGAGTATTATACTTCCACCCGTTATCGTCCTGTTCGTAGTGTTGCGGCTGCCTCTGAAACAGGCCATGCGACCAACATTATTCAGGGTTTGGCGATTTCGATGGAAGCTTGCGCATTACCCGTGTTGGTCATCTGCGTCGGTATTTTAGTTTCTTATATCAATGCCGGATTATTGGGCGTTGCCATCGCTGCAACCGCTATGCTGGCATTAGCCGGTATGATTGTTGCCTTAGATGCTTATGGGCCGATTACTGATAATGCGGGTGGTATTGCAGAAATGTCAGAATTACCTGCTGATGTGAGAGTGGTCACTGATGCATTAGATGCCGTAGGCAATACAACCAAAGCCGTTACTAAAGGTTATGCCATTGGTTCAGCAGGTCTTGCTGCGTTAGTGTTATTTGCCGCTTATACCGAAGATTTGAAATATTATTTTCCGGATCTTAACATTCAATTTACGTTGAATGATCCTTTCGTGGTTGTTGGCTTATTTGTCGGTGGTTTGCTGCCTTACCTTTTTGGTGCAATGGGCATGATGGCTGTTGGACGGGCTGGTGGCCAAGTGGTGGTTGAAGTAAGGCGTCAGTTTCGTGACATTAAAGGCATTATGGAAGGCAAAGCGAAACCAGAATATGGTCGTGCGGTTGATATGCTAACCAAAACAGCAATCAAAGAAATGATTTTACCTTCTTTATTGCCGGTATTAGCGCCAGCGATTATGTGGTTTACCATTCGGATGGTAGCAGGACAAGCTGCAGCCTTCACTGCATTAGGTGCCATGTTATTAGGTACGATTGTGACTGGTTTATTTGTCGCGATTGCAATGACTTCCGGTGGTGGTGCTTGGGATAATGCTAAAAAATATATTGAAGATGGTCATCATGGTGGCAAAGGCTCCGATGCGCATAAAGCTTCTATCACGGGTGATACCGTTGGCGATCCCTACAAAGATACTGCAGGCCCTGCCGTGAATCCGATGATTAAAATCATTAACATCGTCGCATTATTAATGTTAGCAATATTAGCGAATCATTAATCCGCTCTTTGTTCCCCTCATCTTTCGTAGGATGAGGGGAACTTTAAAATAAAAATCCTAAAAGACTTGTTTTTAGTAAAGTGCTGATTTAATATCCTGCGAATTGCAGCAAGTCGCGATTGTTTGCAAGAGACAGCAGTGAAAGCGGTAGCATGAGTGCTTTTTTGAAGCAGCAAAGTGAAGTAGGGATGTCTCACTTTGAGAAGCAGTAAAGGAGCACTCAATACTACGCCAGCAAGGAGAATGCAATGGTTGTGCTTGAAGAATCTGAGTGGGGCAATATCGCGGGGGGGAATGTATTATTTATTCAATCCCTAGCTACTTTTTCATTGGTTTATACGAGTTTAGCAAAAGTCTTTATTCAAAAAGAGGTTACTTTATTTGAGGCAACGGCTATTTACCAACAGCTTGGCCATCGACTCGGCGAATTTTTTTACACCACTTTTCATCCTATTGCCTTTGAAGAAACTTGAATCCAAGTTATTTAAACAGATACAATGCGCTTCTTTATCAGAACACCAAGGTATCTCTTCATGCTAACAGGTCCACGCAAAACAATACTCAGCCTTCATGATTTTGCTAGAGCAGGAGATTGGCATAGTGTTTTTACCCAATTAGAAATGAATCGCGCTCTGGTAACGCAAAAGGATTATCATTTTTCGACTTTAGGATGGAGTTTGAGCGATCATGCTATCTATCAAAGCAAAGTAACAGAATTGTTTTTGTTGCAAAATAAATTTGGATTATGGGTGCTTCCTCACTTTCGAATGCTTGAAGCACTTATTAGCACGCAAAGATGGTCATCGTTGTTCGAATTATTAGAAGAAAAGAAAAATTTAGATATTAATACAAAATTTTGCGCTTCCGGTCTTTATTTTACTTTATTAGACATGGTCATTCATCACGGACATCATACTTTTGCTTATGCGCTGCGAGAGCGAGGTGCAAAAACCATATTAGAATTAGGCATTGTATCAGAATTGCTTTTTCAGGCAGCGGAAAAAGGGCAGTGGAATAACGTTTACGCAATTCTTAATGAAGATAAATCTCGGGTTGATTTTGTTGATAAAAGTGTCAATAAAGGATGGGTATTGTTGCAATACGCTTATCAGCAACGTCATGGTGAAGCTATCAGCAAATTGGTTGATCATTATAGTGCTAGTTTCGATGAGCTTTATACCAGCGATAAAATACTCCATGATTGTATTATAGATTTTTATGAAGCGTCTAAACACCGAGGGCAACCAGTGCCGTTGCTAGACCATGAATGTGATATTATAAAAAGCTTAAGTGAAATGATGATTCATGAAGATGAAAAACCGAATGCTTTGCTATCGTTATCAAATGTTACCCCCTTACTCAGGCCCATTGGCTATGAGCGTGCTTTAAAAAGTGCACCTTCTATCAAGGCGCAAATACCAGATGCTCAGTATGAAACGGGTCTTCATTTGTTGCATAAAGACTTTCCTGGAGGGACTACTTCAATAATCCGCTCTAGATCAAGTTAAGATTTAGCTAAGAGGTTATTATCTAGCCTGTGAGATAAGTTAGAACAAGTAGCATTATTGTTTTTTTATTTCATCAATATTGCGTTGAATACTGGCAAGTTGCGCATGTCGAAATCGCTTAATACGATTGTATTCTTCCATCTCTTTGATAATCTCATCGCGCATTTTTTGCTCGCTTTGTTTTAAGGCATCTAGTTTTCGAGCGAGCATATTTTTTCTTGTTTTGCTGCGCTCAATTTCGGCATAAGATTCTAATTCCTTTTGTTCTAAAGCACTTAATAAAGACGCTTTCAAGACAAGAAAGGTTTCTAAGATTTGCGGATTGCTTTCTTGCTGTGTGATCTGATTTTTTAATTCTTCAAATTCTTTTAGCATTTGCTTTAAAGGCTTATCCAGTACGGTATCTTGTTGAACAACCATATCCATCTCCGCTTCTTCTTTAAATAAAGTATATCAAAAATTAACAAAAGACATTTGCCTGTTTGCTGAAAGGTCACTGCAGCATTTTTTTACAGAAGTACTGAACGTTCAGTTTATTTAATAAGGATAGGTAATATTATCAATCATAGTGTTTTTATGCAGTCTGTTAAAGAAAAAGAGTGTAAGTGCAAATTATCATATTCATTGTGGAAATTGCAGAACCCTCTTCACTCATATATGGTAATAGAATGTATTCGCGAATAAGAGGGAAGCATAGACATGAGTAAGCTCAAAAAAGTGAGCCTCGATATGAGCGAAAAAAATCTTAAAAAAATAGATAAAATTGCAAAACTAACCGCACGTTCCAGAGCTTATATTATTAATGAACTGATTGATAATTATCTCGACGAACTTATTGGGTTTTATATTGCCTCTCAGCGTTTGCGCAATACACCTGAAAGCGAGTATATCCCTATTCATAAAACACATGGGCTTATCCAGCAAAAACGCGAATCTCGTGATAAGTGAGTAAGTAATGGCATGGGAAATTTTAGTTGATCCAACTGTCATAGAAACTTTGCAATTCTATGAAGAAAGTATTGCCAAAGACCTATTGCATTATTTGGAGCAACATCTTGCAGGATTAACGCAGCCTGTACGACATGCCGATCAACAAGGTGAGATTAAGGGTATTACCACTTTTTCAAGAACGACCCTCATTGGTGTGGTCATGATTTTTGCCCAAATTGACTATGAACGTCATCAGATCAAAATTTTACATGTACAGCTACGAAACAATGCAGCAGACAAATGCTAAGATACTCTTTCCATTTTGAATTTATTCACTATTGAGTAATCACTAAAGAAATCGCAGAATAGATGAATCCTGTTTTCAAAAATAGTTATTAGTTTGACATAACAATGCTTACACAAGGATGATGAAAACGATGAATAAAACCCAATGGGGGACCACGTTAAAACTGTGGGCTTTTGCGTGGTGGAAAATTCCGCTGATTGCTTGGGTAAGACCTAAAGTATTATTCTTAGATAATCAGCGAGCCGTCATTAAAATTGCCTTATCCCGCCGCACTAAAAATCATTTACATTCCATGTATTTTGGGGCATTGTGTGTGGGCGCAGATATTACCGGCGGCATCCACATGATGCATTTTTTAAGCGCGCAATTAGGCAAAGTTTCTTTTGCCTTTAAAGATTTTTCAGCAGAATTTATACGACGTCCCGAAGCCGATGTGTATTTTACTTGCGAAGATGGCCCCTTAATAGAAGCCACTTTAAAAAATGCGGCTCTAAGTAAAGAACGTGAAAACGTATTGGTCAATATCATTGCAACGACACCGAGTCTTTCTGCTTTAGATCCGGTGGCTCGATTTACATTAACTTTATCAGTCAAATATAAATAAAACATGAGGTATTTATGAGAATTATAACCAATCAAGAATTGATGGAAGTCGCAGCTGCGGGTATTAATTTACCTTATGTTTTTAATGAAGCCATTGATTATGGTGCATTGGGCGTTTTGTTCAACATTGTGTTAAATGGTGTAACCGCTGCAACCATTGGTAATGGTTTTTTAATGGGAGCAGGCGTTGGTGTTGGTTGTGCTATAGTACATTCAGTCATCTATAGTTGATATACTACTGCCATTTTGAATTTATGCGTCTAAAATCAAACTGGTTCGAGTATAAATACCTAACACGCTATTAGAAGGAACAGCAATATGAAAAGAACAGCATCTGCACATTGGACCGGTGATTTAAAGCAAGGCAAAGGTCAATTAACTTCTGAAAGTAATGTGCTCAAAAATACACCCTATTCATTTACAACGCGTTTTGCTGGTGAAAAAGGCACGAATCCAGAAGAATTGATTGCTGCAGCCCATGCAGGTTGTTTTACGATGGCGCTGTCTGCCATGTTAGGTCAAGCAGGCTTTGTTGCCGAATCGTTACAAACCCAAGCTGTAGTAGAATTAGATCAAGTGGAAGGTAATTGGACAGTAACAGCGATTGATTTAAGTTTGACAGGAAAAATTCCTGGAATTGATAATACAAAATTTCAAGAGTTAGCAACACAAGCAAAACAGAATTGCCCCATTTCTCGTTTACTTAACACGAAAATCAGCTTAAAAGCAGAACTACAATAACGAATAAGAGAGAAACAAAAGGAGGGTATTACCCTCCTTTTTTATGGAACCTTAATAAGGACGAGGTCTTGGTAATGGTTCTTGACGTGGGCGTGGCGCCAAATCGAGATCCATTGAAGGCTTTAAAGTAGGCGCTGGTTTTTGCGCAGCTTGATACAAATGATAAAGTCCTAGCAAAGGCGTTTTTGCCTTAAAACCATGAAGGGCGATATCAACAAGACCTAGCATGAAATTGCCAACTTGGCTCCAAAATTGCATTTTATGATTTTGTGCATAAACATCATTCAATGCATCTGCTACTTCATTTGCATAGTTAAGTAAATCTTTATTAATTTTGGACATGTGCACCTCTTCGCGGCTTTATTTATCTTGAATAGCAAAATAACAGGTTTGCTGCCTTTGCTGACAGTCAAAATCGACTAGTGGACAAATGGTGACGATAAAAATAATGTAGTTACTCATGAAGTGGCGACTAGCAATGCCGATATTTAAAAGATGCGTGCATAGGTTTGAATTAACATGTACAAAAATCAATTTTCGCTATTAACGAAACAAAGATTTCTGCCACTTTTTTTGACTCAGTTCCTGGGTGCTTTCAATGATAATGTATTTAAAAGCGCCCTCGTGGTGCTGGTTACCTTTGTTATCGTCAATGAGTTACCGGTAGATCCCAAAATTTTAGTTACTTTAGCAAGTTGCTTGTTAATTGCGCCGATGTTTATCTTTTCTGCGCTGGCGGGTGCGCTTGCTGATAAGTATGAGAAAGCTAAATTAATTCGAATAATCAAAATGGCAGAAATTGTTCTAATGCTGTTGGGAGCTTTGGGATTTATTTTTCATAATGTCACTGTGTTAATGACGGTACTTTTTTTATTAGGCGTGCAATCAACATTTTTTGGCCCACTCAAATATAGTATTTTACCCGCACATTTAGCAGAAGATGAATTGGTGGGAGGGACAGCCTTAATAGAAACAGGAACGTTTATTGCTATTCTACTAGGTAATATTTTAGGGGTGATGTTAATCGTCATGCCCTTGGGCAGCATGATTATTTGCGCAACGGTATTGTTGACTGCGATATTAGGTTATATCAGTAGTTGTTATATCCCACAAGCTTTACCACCAGCTCCCTTTTTGGGCGTGTCGTTCAATGTTGTTAAGGATACTATTGATATTGTCAAATTTTCAACCAAATCCAAAGATATCTATTTAAGCATTTTAGGTATTTCATGGTTTTGGTTAATTGGTTTTGTTTTTTTGGCTGAATTTCCTAACTATGCAAAAGATTATATTAAAGGTAATGAGCAAGTCTTTGTTTTATTTTTAACGATTTTTTCTGTGGGCGTAGGGATTGGCTCTATCTTTTGTAATCGTTTAGTTAAAGGAAGAATTGAAGCAACCTTTGTGCCTCTTTCGGCGCTGGGTATCACACTATTTACGGTTGATTTATATTTTTCTACTCTATATGTCGTAAACCATCTAAACACAACGGTATTGCAAACACCCTGGGAATTTTTAAAATCCATACCAAACTGGCGTATCTTATTTGATGTGTTGATGATTGCTATTTGTGGCGGTATCTATATCGTTCCGCTATACGCCATTTTGCAGCATCGCTCGGCTGAGTCACATAAAGCCAGAATCATTGCCAGCAATAATATTATAAATGCGGTTTTTATGTCAATTGCAGCAGTTGTTGTCATGATTATGTTAAAACAAAATTATACAATTCCGCAGATTTTTTTAACCATTGCTATTTTAAATATCATTGTAGTGATTCAAAGTTGTCGCTTGCTGCCAGGAGCATTAGTGAAGTCAATTATGCGAATGTTGTTGCAAGCTATCTATCGTGTCGAGGTGAATGGCTTAGAACATTACGATAAAGCGGGTGAGCGAGTCGTGATTGTACCAAACCACACTTCCTTTATAGATGCGGTATTACTGGCTGCATTTTTGCCAGGGAAATTATCTTTCGCGATGTATAGTGGTTATGCCAAAAAATGGTGGGTAAAACCTGTTACTTTATTTGTCGAAATTTTTGGTATTGAGCCTGCTAATCCATTCTCGTTGAAAAGTATTATTAAGTATGTGAGACAGAACAAACAGATGGTGATATTTCCCGAAGGGCGTATCACGGTTACTGGGGCTTTAATGAAAATTTATGAAGGGCCAGGGATGATTGCGGATAAAGCAGATGCAGTGCTTTTGCCAATATTAATTCAAGGTGCACAGTACACACCCTTTTCTAGGCTTAAAGGACGCATTCATATCAGATGGTTTCCTAAGATTACCTTAACCATCTTTCCATCCGAAAAAATTTTGGTAGAGCAAGAATGTAAAGGGCGTAAACGACGTCAAGTGATTGGTGAGCAACTGTATCAAATCATGGCGAAAATGTTATTTCTTGGGAATAATTTGGATGTCACGTTGTTTGAGGGATTATTACAAGCAAAAGATATTCATGGTAGTCAACATATTATTATTGAAGATATCAATCGCCAACCACTCACCTATCGACGATTAACGATGGGCAGTCTAATTTTAGGTAAAAAATTGGCAAAGTTAACTACAGAACAAGAAGTGGTTGGATTATTGTTACCCAATTTATCTGCCACGGTGGTCACATTCTTTGGTTTACTAGCCTATCGCCGTGTTGTGGCATTACTCAATTTTTCGACAGGGACACATAATGTGGTTTTGGCATGTCATACAGCGCAAATTAAAGTCGTGTGTACTGCTCGGGCTTTCATTGCGACAGCTAGATTGCAAGGAATGATAGATGCTTTAAGTGAAAAGGGCATTAAAATTGTTTATTTAGAGGATTTGCGTAAAGAAATTAGCACATTCGATAAAGGTTATGGTTTGCTTGCCTGTGCAATGCCTAAGTTATTTGGTTTTATTTCTTCCAAAAACGATCCCAATCAACCGGCCGTTATTTTATTTACCTCAGGCTCTGAGGGCACCCCAAAAGCGGTTGTCTTGAGCAGTCGAAATATCCAGGCAAATAAGAATCAAATGGCAAGTCGCGTGGATTTTAGTCCCATTGATATTGTTCTTAATGCGTTGCCGATGTTTCATTCCTTTGGTTTAACGGCAGGCACTATTTTACCTATCTTGTATGGAATGAAAGTTTTCTTTTATCCCTCACCGCTTCATTACCGTGTTATTCCTGAGTTGTCTTATGATATTAATGCAACCATCTTATTTGGCACGAATACTTTTTTAGCAGGCTACGCACGTTATGCTAATGCCTATGATTTTTATAGTATTCGTTATGTTTTTTCTGGGGCAGAAAAGCTACGAGAAGAAAATCGCCGTTTATGGGCTGACAAATATGGCGTACGAATTTTTGAAGGTTATGGTGCAACAGAAACATCGCCTGTGATTTCTGTGAACACACCGATGCATAATCGACCCGGTACAGTGGGGCAAATGATGCCAGGCATGGAATATCAGCTGAGTGTTGTGCCTGAAATTACCGATGGTGGTAGGTTAAGTGTTAAAGGGCCCAATATCATGTTGGGTTATATGTTTTACGATCATCCTGGTGTTATCAATCCTCCGCTTGAAGGTTGGTATGATACCGGTGATATTGTTGAGTTTGATAAAGAAGGTTACATCACTATCAAGGGACGGGCAAAACGCTTTGCAAAGATTGGTGGTGAAATGGTTTCTCTCACTTTTGTTGAATTAATGTTAGATAAATTATGGCCAGAGCATGCGCATGCGGTTGCCACGATTCCTGATGAGAAAAAGGGAGAGCAGCTTGTGCTGGTAACAACGCGAATGAATGCGGATAAGGCAGATATTGTACGTTATGCACGCGCTAATGGTATTTCTGAACTTGCGGTACCCAAGGCCATCCACTGGGTTGATAAATTGCCTTTATTGGGAAGTGGCAAGGTGGATTATGTGGCCATTGCACAGTTATTAAAAAATCAATTTATGATGTAAGAAGGTAAGCGTCCGTACCACCTTCTATGGCCCCTTTGCATGGATATTCTCATTGAAAAATTGACATGGGCTTGTATTATGTGTACGATTCTAGTGAGTTTGATAAAACTCTTAGCATAGACCATGGCTCCTGCCAAACGTTAAATAAAGTGTCTGTCCAAGAGTTTAGGTCTTAAAAGACATCAATAACTCTTTGTATTTACACTTAAATTTGACTATATAGAGGAATTCCAATGCCTACCGGAATCGTAAAATGGTTCAATCCTACTAAAGGATATGGGTTTATTCAGCAAGATCAAGGCGATAAAGATGTATTCGTTCATATTAGCGCCGTTCAAAATTCAGGGATCCCTGCCCTCAAAGAAGGCCAACGCCTCAGCTTTGAATTAGAAACCAGCAAAGGTAAAGTCTCTGCTGTAAATCTTAAGACGATTGACTGATAGCCTAGCTAATCCCTAGCTCATCTTGCCACATCATCTTTAAGCGCTGCTACCACAGTGACAGCAGCGCTTTAATTTTTTGTTTTTGGAAATCATCATGCAAAACTTTAATGCGTTTGGGCTGCCTGCTGTCCTATTGAATTCTTTGGAGCAGATGGGGATCACCGAACCGACCCCTATTCAAACAGAAGCAATCCCAACCATCCTGGCTGGCAACGACTTATTAGCGTCTGCGCAAACAGGTACCGGCAAAACTATCGCATATTTACTACCTATTATTAGCAAATTAGACGAAAATCCTGACGAAAGTGTTTTAATTTTAACACCCACTCGCGAATTAGCAACCCAAGTAAAAGATAGCGTTTTACACTTTATTAAAAGAATGCGTTCATTAAACATGGCATTGTTGATTGGTGGCGAACCTATTTTTAAACAATTTGCTGCTTTAAAGAGACGCCCACGTATTATTATTGGTACGCCAGGTCGTATCATTGATCATTTGCAGCGTAGAACTTTAAATTTACAATCCGTTCGTTATCTTGTGTTGGATGAAACCGATCGCATGTTGGATATGGGATTTAGCCAAGATATTGAAACCATTCTGGGCAATTTACAAGATGAGCGTCAAACCCTGCTTTTTTCTGCGACATTGCCACAGGCCATTGTTAAATTATCTAAAAAGTATTTAGCAGAAAATGCACAACGAATTGCAATTGGTTCAACGACAGAGCCTAGCCGCCAAATCAAACAAGAGACGATACAAGTTTCATCAGGCAGTAAATTTACAACCCTGTTAACGGCGTTAGAAGAGCGTGAAGGCTCGGTCATTATCTTTGTTAAAACTAAAATTAGCGCGGATAAGCTTGCCGAAAAATTACAAGAAAAAGATCATGCCGCAGATGCGATTCATGGTGATTTAAACCAGCGTAAACGAGATCGCGTGATCCGTGAGTTTCGTAATAATAAATGTCGTATTTTAGTGGCAACGGATATTGCTGCACGCGGTATTGATATTCCGCACATTATGCACGTTATTAACTATGATTTACCTCAATGCCCTGAAGATTATATCCATCGTATTGGTCGTACAGGCCGCGCAGGTATGACAGGTTTTGCATTATCTTTTGTCTCGCCGGATGAACGTCATAAATGGAAGGCTATTCATCGTTTAATCCATGCGGGTGAAGAAACAGAAGGAACCTCACGAGGGGGTTCGCGTGGTGGTCGAGATAACAGAAGAGGTGGTTATTCTGGACAGCGTGATGGCGCTAGAGGCGGCTATCGTGGTTCCGAATCTCGTGGTGGTTATCGTGGTCGACGTGATGAAGGTGCATCTGAATCTCGTGGTGGTTATCGTGGTCGACGTGATGAAAGCACTTCAGAATCTCGTGGTGGCTATCGTGGTCGGCGTGAAGAAGGCGCTTCAGAATCTCGTGGTGGCTATCGTGGTGAATCCCAAGGTTACCGTGGTCGACGTGATGGTGCTGCTTCCGAATCCCAAGGTTACCGTGGTCGACGTGATGGTGCTGCTTCCGAATCCCAAGGCTACCGTGGCCGACGTGATGGTGCCGCATCCGAATCCCAAGGTTATCGTGGTCGACGTGAAGAGGGCGCTTCAGAATCACGTGGAGGTAATCGTGGTGCTCGACGTGATAATGCGGAAGGCGCGGGCAGAAGTTATGCTAAACGCGAAGAATCAACCGCAGGTTTTGGCGTTAAAACATATCGTAAAAAAGAAGCTGGGGCTTCTTCGCAAGCGAGAGGTTTTAGAGGTAAAAAAGAAGAATCGGGTGAATCTAAACGACCTTATCGCGCTAAAAACGAAGAGTTCGGCTCTAAACCTTTTAGAGGCAAAAAAGAAGACAATGGTCGTGTTGAGAAAAAGAGTTGGGATGAGAAACTTAGAGATCCTCGGGTCAGAGTTGAAAAGCCTAAACGTTTAGAAGCCCATAAAGCAGCGGCTTTTTCCGAACAACGTTCAATAAAGAAACGCGCCACCGTTGTTTACAAAAATGACGCGTCTTCGTAAATTGCTTTAGCGAATAGTGAATTGTATTCCAGCGCCTCCAACAACGGGTGCTGGATACACCACGCGCGCAGGCATCGGACGATATGATCTTGCTCTTACCGGTTGATGGTAAGGGCGATAATACACTTCTCTTCGCACCATACGTCCCACCGGTTTTTTAGGATAATGATAGTAATGATGGTGGTGGTGATGGTGTTTTACCTGAGCGACTTTTGGTGTTGTAACCTGCTTCTTTTTTCCTGTTGCGGGTTGTACTACTTTTTTTACCTGAGTTGGCGAAGTCTTTTTCGGCTGTACACAACATTCTCCGGTTTTAGGCAATTGCGTTGTGGATTGTGCGCCAATCGTGACGGCATGACAGACACTTGCGCCTAGCAGTAATGCGCTAACGATTAGTTGCTTTATCATCATTATTTCCCCCTTTGGGTATTACAAATTACGGCTACCTATTTTGCTAACTGTTATTTGAATTTCAAGTTTGCGGTATAGGATGGTTTTGTTGTTTTGGTTTTGAGTTAAAAGATCGAATGGAGAAGGTTTAGATCTGCTTGTGCTTTTTGAAGTGAGGCTATCATATAAGTGCAAATTGAAAAGCGCAATATCAAAAACAGCAATATTTTTTATTAAAAACTAAGTGTAAATGCACTAAAAAATCATGATGTTATCAATCGCTTTTATATTGATAACTTTATTTTTGTTTGATAGCATCCTTATTTTGTTAGTTTTCTAAAAGCAGAGTTGTATATGCGCCAACAGTTGTTAATGCTCTTTTCGCAAGCCAAAGAACTTTTTCATGAAAAGAAGAAGCCTGAGCAAGCATTAGAACAATTTCAAACATTAAATCTGTTGTTAGCAGAGAAAAGGGGCAAGAGTAAACTCAATCAAAAGGTGAGCTCTTATATCCAAAGAATCACTGATCCTGTGGGGTATGCCGTAACCCAACAACAAAAGCATGAGTTGAAAGTTTTAAATCAACAACGCACACGCCAATCTCAAGTGATTAAAGAAAAACAATTGGTCGCACAAAAGAGCTTTGCGCAAAATCAGTTTGCCCAAGCAATAGAAGCCTATGCGGATTTAATTAATTTATTAAGCGATTTTAAACATAAAACACCGACAGATTTAGCTGATGCCTATTGGAACCTGGCGATGGCCAATATTTCTCAAGCAAGTGCTATCGCTAAACAGAATTTAACGCAAGCACTCCTGATGAAAGAGCAAGCGGTCTTGCAAGTGAAACAAGCATTACTGCATTATCCAAAATCAGCACAGAGAGATATATTAGCGTGTAATAAAAAGCTTGTTGAATTGAAATATTTCTTAAATGAAGAAAAACAGGATAATCATTCTTCGCAGGAAATTGCTGTAGAAGTACCCCACTTGAAACAACAAGCACCATTACCGTATCATAAAATGCTGCTAAAACGTTTCTTAGAGGCTAGAGCTGAAGCTTGCCAAAGCCTTGCTACTAGTGCATCTGACACTAAGCCAGGGAATCGGATCTAAAAGGCACGCTGCAATTAACCCCACGCAGCGATTGCTTCGCTGTGCAAATCAATCTTACGCGGGGCTATTCTCCTGCGCCCCGATGGGGCTGTTGATGTGGATTTATTCTATTTCCCTACGCTGCGATTTAATCGCTACGTGCTTAAATCTTACGCGGGTGAGCCCATCCCCCTCTCCCAAGCCCCGTAGGGGCGTAGGAAAAATTCAAAATGTTTCTGGGGATCTCTCAGGGCTTGTCCGTGGGAACCAAGACTCATCATGGATGAGCACTTATTCTAACGTATGTACTGCTAATCCTTTCATGATTGAATCTGCTTTGATTTTCTTTGCATCTTCTTCACCATTTAAATTAATGATAATGAGTCTGCCATGTCCTTGATGATAGTCATCTCGAAAATCATAAAGGGCACCAATGACCATGAGTTCCTTTGCATCGATTTTATGCTTAAATTTGTTCAAAGCATATTCAACTTGTTGATTCACATTTTCCACAACACCATGATTTAATTCGGTTGCTTTGGGAAGATGTAAATTATCTAATTCTTGACGAATGGCGGGCGACTCTTTGCTGTAATCACTCAACGCGGCTTGAATTGCACCACAATGCGAATGCCCAATAATTAAAAGAATCGGTGTATGTAAATGATTGATGCCATATTCAACAGAACCTTCGGCGCTTTTGATCTGATTGCCAATATTGCGAATGAAAAAAAGATCATTCACAGGGCTTTGATTAAATGCTTTAGTTTGTACGCGTGAATCAGAACAAGAAACAACGGTGGCACGTGGATTTTGGCCTTCTGACAGTAATTTAAAATCATCATGGGCGATATTGGTGACGTGTTTATTATTATCTAACACCATGTTTTTTACAAATTCTCGAACGTGTTCTGAAAATTGAGCAGATTCATTGGCTAATATGACAGGAGAAAAAAATAACAAACTTGAAATCAACAATCCAAAAGCTTTATTTGTCATAATGGTTTTCCTATAGATAACGTATGACTATTATAGTCAAAAAATCAAATTAAACCCCAGTAGCCGTACGGCGTTTTGTCTTAGAGGGATTGCTTGGCGATTTAAGGGAGGGCGCAGCGATTTTTGCTTTTGGCGTAGTGGCTGGATGAAAGCGTAGTACTTTATTCGACGTTAAAGTTTTCCATAGTTGTTTAAGACGTTCTGCCGAATAGGATTCTATTTCCCCACTTTCTTTCACAAGGTCTAATGCTTGAAGTTGCATAATGTTTTCAGGGCGATAAGTGGGATCAATTCTCATGCGTTCAATGATACTGACGGAAATCTGCGGAATACGTTGACTGGGACTATCGTTTTCTTTAACCGTAATGGTTCGAGGGCCGCGTTGTGTTGAAGGTAGCACATCATAAGTGGGGGCTTTAATCATACCTAAAGAATGATCGGGCTGGGAAAGTGCAAATTTTTGCAAGAAAGACGTTTCAAATTGCAATCCATTATTGATTGCGCGACGTACCATATAGCGAAGCGTATTTTCATCAGCCATCTTGGTCTCTTTAGTAGGAGGCGTATATCCCCCACCAATACTCGAATGATCGCCATCAAACCATACTTCTTCTGTTTCCCTAGCTTTGAAATTAACCAGATTAGGAGTAAAGGCATTACGTCGCTCATCTGCGGCGACGGCATGATATACTTTAGTGCCTGAAGGAATGCTAAAATTCCACCCTAAATCAATCAATTGGTTGCGGATGCCAAAAAATTTCTCTAAAAGCCATAGGTTAATGGGGATCCCAAATGAAGGCACTGTATCAAAAAGATATTCACAATCGAGTTTAATATTTATCGCCAATTGGAACTTAGAACGTATGACTCGAGTAACACGTTGTGTCAAATGATTAGCAAAATCTCTTGCGATTGCAGCGCCTCGACTAAAGCCACCAACTGAAAAATGTAGGGTATCACCGGATTTTATTTTTCCATTATTGATAGCTTGCGTTAGGGTTTGTTGTAACTCTCGATAGGCTTGGTGCATAATCCAGCCACTGCCATATCCTGTTATTTCGGCAAAGAGCCGTGGCAAAAACCATCGCCATTGTTTATCGTTACCGATACCATCTCGATAAATAATGAATTGTTTATCATTTTGTTTGAGTCCGTCGCGCATTTTAACGATATTAGTAACACTTACATCTTTATCATCGTTACTGGTTCCATTAAAGAGAATAACGAAGTGAATGTCTGCCATGACGAACTCCATTGAAACAGTTTCGTGAATTATACACAAAACAATAACCCCCACTACTCATTATTCATACAGGTCAAATTCGTCGCATTTTCCTGACAAAGATATTCTTCATAAAAAAGAGATATAAGGGTAAATTTTCTATGAAAAATGCCGTTAGCTTGAATGTAAACCTGGGCTATAGGAAGGCATTTATGAAACACGTAAAGCAGATCGCACTTTTTTCATTGTTAAGCATGATATCCTGGAATGTGTTGGCTGAAAAATCAACCAGTGAAACCATTCGACATGTAAAAACCACGCAAAAGGTAGTTGCTTTAACATTTGATGATGGTCCAAGTGAACCTTATACCCAGCAAATTTTAGATGTATTGAATAAGAATCATGTTAAAGGTACTTTCTTTGTATTAGGCGGCAATGCTAAAGAATATCCCAATATCGTTAAAGAAATTATGAAGGACGGTCATGAACTGGGTAATCATTCCATGTATCATGATAAAATGAAAAATCGTTCTGTTGATAAAATCTATAATGATATTAAATCAGTGGATACGATTTTAAGAAATTTAGGCTATCAAAAAGAGATCCCTTTTCGAGCACCTTTTGGGATCACTTCTGATAATTTAAGAGAAGCTTTAGCAAAATTGAATAAGCAAATGGTGCTATTTACCTTTTTGCCTCAGGATTGGACTAATATTTCTTCTCAGCAAATTCATGATAACGTGATGAAAGAGTTAAGACCGGGCTTGATTATTACACTGCATGATGGTGGTAAAAGGCGTGAAAATACAGTGAAAGCGACACAAATGCTAATCGATAGTTTGCAGCAAAAAGGCTATCGCTTGGTAACGGTTTCCGAATTACTGGCTTTGCGCGGTCAAAATGCCGTGAGCTTACACGAGTAATTTTTTATCTGGTTAGCATACAAAATTTATTGTCTATTAACCCCTAAATAGCGATAATAGGCCCTCTTGTAGGGCTTATTATCGTGTAGGTTAAATAATGGCAACATCTCCTCAATCACCTCATTTGAATGTAACCTTATTCTTAGGGGCTGTGACAGGTTTACTCTTAATTGCTGGAAAAAGCTTAGGTGGACTAACCGGGATCCAAATTGCCTTCCTCTTAGCGATTGTTTTGAATGCCATTATTTATTGGTTTTCAGAAACCATCCTTTTTAAATTACTAGAAGCTGAACCGATTATTTCAGACGATGAACCATTGCTGCATGGAACGGTTGCTTATTTAGCCGAGAAAGCCGATATTCCAATGCCTAAGATTTATCGTATTAACCATAAATTCCCAAATGCTTTTGCAACCGGGCGCAACCCTGAGAATGCTGCGATTGTTGTGACGACAGGGTTATTAAAAGCTTTACAAAAGGATGAATTAGCGGGGGTAATGGCGCATGAGTTGGCTCATATTATTCACCGAGATACACAGCTTGCAACTTTGGCAGCGGGTATGGGGAGTGCGGTGAGTGCATTGGCCAATATGGCACAGGTTGTAGTTTATTTGGGTGCAAGAACGCCTCATACCCAACCTAATTGGCTAGGGAAAATTATTTTAAATACGCTGGCGCCAGCTTTAGCGTTGTTGATTCAGCTTTCTCTTTCGCGCACCCGAGAATATGTTGCGGATGCAAAAGCAGCTGAGCTGTGTGGCAATCCTATGTGGTTAGTGAATGCGTTGTATAAATTAGAACGTGCAAAAGAGCATCATGAACTGACCGCAGTTGAGCAACATCCTGCCACTGCCTCATTATTTGCCATTAATCCGTTGCATAATCGGCAGTGGTCTATGTTATTTGCGACACATCCGCCGGTGCAAGAGAGGATTAATCGTTTAGAAATCCTTGCTTAGTCTTTGTAAATAAATTGCTGGCGTTGTTGGCTTCGCCTCTTCGCAATCCTCATGTATCTTGTATACACTCCGGCCCGTCTTCGCTAAAGCTACGCCGGGTCTAGATAGTAAAGTCCGCCATAGTTCTTAGCGACGGCGGATTGCTCAGGGCTTGCCGCCTAGCCATCAATTCATTTACTTCGACTAAGTTATCATCAATAAATTGTTGGTGCCCACCTACGCATAAATGTTTCAGCGAGGCCTAGGCTTCACAAAGCATGGATAACATTGGTTACCACGCCCCAAAGGCGAAACTCCATTTCTTCTTTAATGACAATGGGATTATATTTTTCATTTTCAGGCAATAAGGTGACTTGCTGATTTTTCGCAATTTTCAGGCGTTTAACCGTAAATTCACCATTAACGAAGGCGATGACTACGTTGCTATCTTGGGGTTCAAGCGATAAATCCACTACCAACATATCATTGGGAAAGATCCCAGCATTGATCATGGAGTCACCCTCCACTCTGACAAAGAAAGTCGTTGCGGGGTTTTTAATGAGATGCTCATTTAAATCAAGCGGTGTGTCTTGATGATCGTCAGCTGGAGAAGGGAAACCTGCAGCAATCTTATGACCATAAAGCGGAACAGCCTTATTGTGCGGTGTCAGCGCCGCTGGTAGGGCAGAAGGGGGCATGACAGAATCCTTTTGCCCATAGGCAACGAGAAATTGCTGTAATTCTTCAACCAAACTATGAGGGACACGGATAGCTCGAGTGGGCTCGCCATATTTACCACTACCATGAGGACGACCCGCGCCATCGCGCTTGCCACCACGGGGAGGAGATTGCCATTTACCTTTACGAGCTGGAAGTTTTTGTTGGGTCATTTAAATAATTAATAGAATTTTGTACTAATTTCAAAATTATAGCAGTCTGGAAATGAAATGCAATCGAGTTTGAAATGGCATCCTTGCCATAGAGAAAGCAGGTTATTTAGAAGGGGCAGCGCGACGAAGAAGAGGGTCGTTGTCAGGCGTAATCCCTTGGCTACGTAAACCGGCGTCATGTAAACGTTTTGCTTTTTCTTCTGTGGTCATTGTTTTTGCAGAACGGTTAAAACAAGTAAGGTACGCTGTTGCTGCTAAAACGGCGGTGGTGGTCAGTATGGCCGCGCTGGCAATCTCAGGATTTTCTGTGGCGGATTCTAGTAAATTATCTAAAAAAGTTAATGACATAACATGGCTCCTTAAGTTCGAATATACGCCAAGATACTAGCCCAACAGTTAAGCAAATAAAATCTTATTTTTAAAAATGTAATAAAAATCAATGAATTATTGTGTATGCACACTTTTGGACTGGCGCCTGATTCTTCCTTTTCGTAAAGTGGAATAAGCCTCAGTTAAATCATGGATCAATTATGGAATTTAAAGACTACTATGCTGTTTTGGGAGTAACCCCACAAACCTCTCATGATGAGATGAAAAAAGCGTTTCGCAAACTGGCTCGTCAGTATCATCCTGATGTCAGCAAGTTGCCTGATGCAGAACAAAAATTCAAAGAAATTAATGAAGCTTGGGAAGTGCTCAAAGATCCCGAAAAACGTGCACAGTACGATGCATTACGTCAAGGAGGCTGGCAGCAACAGCAAGCCAAAGAAGGTTTTCGCCAACCCCAATATGATTTTTATTCAGGCGATCACCCCGAAGATTATACGTTTACTGGCGGTGGAGACTTTAGTGATTTTTTTGAACAGCTCTTTGGGCACAAGGGGCAGGCAGAGGCGTCATCTCATCATCCCAGTCGTGGCAAAGATATTCATGCGAAAATCACCATTCCATTAGAGGTTGCCTATAGTGGCGGGACCCAAATGGTACAACTAGATGCAAGACATCCACAAAGTAAGACATTGCAAATTAAAATCCCCAAAGGCGTGGCACAAGGGAGTCAGATCCGTCTGAAAGGGCAAGGACATGCAAATGCAAAAGGGAACCATGGTGATTTATACATTGAAATTCAGTTAGCGCCCCATGCTTTTTTTACCGCAAAGCAAAAAGATATTTACCTTAATTTACCGATTGCACCCTGGGAAGCCGCATTGGGCGCAACCGTAGCTGTGCCAACACTTGGAGGTTCAGTTAATTTAAAAATTCAACCGGGATCGCAAACAGGACAAAAAATGCGCTTAAAAGAGCGCGGGTTACCGGGTAATCCAGCGGGTGATCAATATGTGGTATTAGAAATTAAAGTACCGCAAGCAAATAATGAACAAGCAAAAGCGTTGTATGAAAAAATGGCGCAAGAAATGGCATTTAATCCGCGTGCAGCGTTAGGAGTGTAAGCGATGAAACAGGAAGGATCGATTCATGAAGGTATCTTGCAAGATGAAAGTATTACCTATTCTATCACTGAAATTGAAACGCTTTGTGTGGTTGAACGCCATGAAATAGAAGAAATGGTTGAGCTTGGTATTTTAGAACCTCAAGGTTTAAGTTATGAAACATGGGTATTTCAATGCACAGCACTCAATCGTACTCAAAAAGCACTTCGCTTACATAAAGACTTAGCCATCAATTGGCCAGGTGTTGCACTGGCCTTAGAGCTTTTAGATGAGCTAGAACAATTACGACAAACTATCGCAATTTTGCAAAGGGATTAATATTAGAGGCATTCATCAACTTATTTTCTTGAGAGCGCGTGTAATGTTGTTTGGGTTTCATGGCGTTAGATGGTTTGGTTTGCTTTTTGACTTTGTCAAAAAGCGGCGTTAACGATGGGCCTGTTTTTTGATATGAAGGAGCCACTTTTTTAGGCACAGAAAGTCCTTTAGGTTTTTCTATCAGTTCTGTTACCGGTACCAGGGTGCAATTTGCTAATGCTTTTCTGAGTCTAAGCATTGCTTCTAAAATATCGATAGTCGGCATGCAAAATGAAAACCGCAGCCAAGGTTTGGAAAATTCAAAATTCACTTCATTCGGGATCATGTTAACATCCGTCAAACAATAGATAAATTTTTGCATGTCCATACTGGTCTGCAATTCGGTGTTGCCGATATATTTGCCTTGAAAAGCACTAAAATCTAATAAGAGAAAAAAACCAGATTCAGGTGTAATAACGACTTTTAATCCTGGAATACCTTTTAAAATGTCTTCTTGTTGTTTGGATGAAATTTTCTGTTCCGTTAAGATGGTTGTTATTTTTTTTTGCAAGGTTTTATTGGCAATATCTGAAATCCCTTTGACCAAGGCAAGGGTGAAATCTCGACGAAAAGCATATTCTGTGCTGGTTTCTTCAATGTGTGCTTGTTTGTCGTTTTCTGGCATATTAAAAACAGAATATAAAGCTTTTTGAGTGTAAATAGAGGGCATATTAACATGCATAAAAACCTGATGCGCAATAGCTTTAATCAGATCTTTAGGACCTAGCGCAATGCCTGCTCTTACCGCCGCTAAGCCATATTGTTTAGAAAGGCTATATAAAGTTACGCTGCGCTGTTGCATCGCTGTTTTTGCGAAAGTCCCCGGTCTTTTTTTGCTAGGTGGTAAAATAAGCTCATAATAAGTAATATCATCAATGACGGTAATGTCAGGGAATTTTTCAAGCTCTGTGGCTAAGCGTTCTATTTCTAGCTGCGTCATAATGCTGCCAAATGGCATATGAGGATTGATGTGAAAATAACTTCTAACACGCGGGCATAGCGGCAATGCTAATTTTTCCTGCCAAAGTGTTTTCAAAGATCGCGAAGCAAGGTATTGCTCAAGCATTGTATTGAAATCTTCAGTTGCTGCATCGAGTTCGGTATAGACAAGTTGATTATGTTTTGTGACAAGCGTCAATAATTTAGCATGTTGCTTATATAATTGAGGAATGGCTTTTTGATTGCCTAATACAGAGAGTACATTCTTTGTTATCTCAAGTATCTCGTTATATTTTTTGAGAAGATTGGCATTGGTTTGCAAAATCAGTTTGCGTAGTTGCGTTGTTGTCGGTTTATAATGATTTTTTTCCGTTAAAGGAAAAGTAACCAATTGTGCTTTTGCTTGTGAGATAGAATCAACAAACAGTCCATAAGTTGGGGTCGCAGCGATAATAGCATCTTCAGATGTTTTAATGATGGCTTTCATTAAAAAAGAAAATAATTCACTGGTGCCATGTCCATGCATGACATATAAATCTTCTTTTGCATTCTCTTCATAAGGGTCACGACCAATCGTGGTGTCTTTATCAATAATTTCGAGTTCAGTAAAGTGTGTTTTTGCAGCCTTGGCTAGTTTTTTTAAAGGGAGATGGTCAATATAATCTGCCATTTCATGTGCCGCGATAGAATGTAATTCTGCTTCAACAGCTTCCGGCAATAAAAAGCCACTGCTGCCAGTACTCGCATCAATAGGGCGTTTATGCAGTTGTTGCCATGATTTAATCACATAATTTATGCCAACACCTTGTTGCCATTCATGTTGAACATCTCCTAATCGCTTCATTTTGGCAGTATAATCTGGGGATTTTGCTAAAGGTTCTGATGAGTGAGATTCAGCAAATTTGCTGTAATTTGTTAACAACTTTGAATGCAACATGAAAAATAGCACACTTGAAAAAAGTTTGAATGCTACCGATGTTTCTGAATGATGTAAAGTAATAAGAGACATGTTCGAATGAATATATTGGTATTTTTAGGATATTTAAGGTTTAAGAATATAAACGCTGCTCAGCGAGCCGATTAGCAATCGTTGTGGTAGGTAAATTTTCTTTTGTTGCACATTCAAAGATGATAAGCAACGTATTATAAATATTATTGACATTTTCTTTCGCGATACTTTCTTGCTTGCCGTAATATTGTGCATACACATGAATGAGTCCACCAGCATTAATGACATAATCTGGTGCATATAAAATACCACGTTCTTTTAGGCGAACAGCAAGTTCTAAATTTTCTAATTGATTGTTAGCAGAGCCTGCAATAATCGGAGCATTGATCTCATTGATATTCTGAGTGTTGACCGGGTTGCTAAGAGCGCAAGGTGCAAAAACATCACACGCTACTTGATGAATTTGCTCCGGAGCAATCACTTTGGCTGAAAATTCAGCAACACATCGTTTTACATTTTCGGGATTGATATCACAGATAGTTAAAATTGCGCCATGCTGATGGAGTTCTTTGGCAAGTCGATATCCCACATTACCAACGCCTTGAATAGCGACATGAATGTTTTGCAAAGAATCTTTTTGTAATTGATATTTTACAGCCGCTTCAATGCCACGACGTACACCAAAAGCAGTTAAGATAGAAGGATCTTTTTGTATAAATGATTGTTGGCTATTACCCGTAACATAAGGCGTAACAGTTCTAATAATATCCATATCCATCATATGAGTACCGCTATCTTCAGCAGTAATATAGCGACCTCCCAGTTCATTGACGGTTTGACCGAAGAGTCGAAACAGATGAGTTCGATCATACGTTTTGTTAGGCTTAATTAAAACAGCTTTCCCGCCACCTAATGGTAAATGGCTAATCGCTGCTTTGTAACTCATACCTTGCGCTAAACGCAGACAGTCAATGATCGCGGCTTCTAGAGAATGATAGGGTTGAAAACGACACCCACCTAAGGCGGGACCTAGGCGAGTACTGTGAATCGCAATAATGGCTAAAAGACCAGATGCCGTATCGCGTTTAATATGCAATTCACCATATTGGAGCTGCTGAAAAACCGAATAAAATTCAGGATTGTTCGCATTACTCGTAAAATGATCGGTAAAGGATTTCATAGTCTACCATTAAGTGCCGATGATTATTCTGTATGAAACTCTACTTTGCTTTTGCCCTGATATAAAAAGCAGTTTAGCTTCAAAATAAGATACAAAAAGATCATCGACCAATTGTTGAAAAAGTGAAGCGCATGAATGAATTGACGATAGCTACTATTTTAATTATTGGCGATCCTAAACGAGAAGGGTTGCCTGTCTCACAAGCATCGAGTGTTCATGGTTTTCAAGTACAAGTTATTTCGACTAAATCATTAAAAGATGCGATAAAGATAATATTAGAAAAATCGATTGATTTGATCTTATGTGAGTTTCATCTGGTTGATGGTGCAGCAACAGATTTGTTAAATGCATTGAGTCATTTAACCGTAAGAATGTTACCTATTATTATCGTTGCAGAAGAAGCAGATGAAAAATATGCCATACAATCCTTTCGTAAAGGCGCCAAAGATTTTGTTATCAAAGACAAAAGTAACCATTACTTGCAGAGACTTCCATTAGTCATCGAAAAGGTACTAAGAGATGAATGTCGGTATCGCGACAACACAAGGATTAAAAAGAATAATGAAGCTATTTTAGCCTCTATTTCAGATGGCATTATAGGGATTAACTTACAAGGAACCATTACCTTTGCAAATCCTGTTGCAGCAATGTATCTTAAACAATCGTTGCAAGATCTCATTAATCACCCTATTGAAAATTTCGCTGAAAATGTGAGCGATGAATTCTTGGTATCGCTTAAAAAAGCAATAGAAACAGTTGAGAAAACAAACGATTTAACAGCTATTGGACAATATATACTTTCCTTTAATGAATCGAGTTCAAAAAATGAAATAAAAGTCTATTTAACACCCATATTTGATGAGTTAATGCATATTGAAGGGTATGTGCTTTCATTTCGTGATATAACCGGAACGCACAAATCACAAGAAGAGATGATGGCTAATGACGAACAAGATCACTTAACAGGACTTCTAACGCGTAAATCATTGTTAAATCAGCTAAAGTATTCTGTAGCCTATTGTCAGCGTTATCGTACTAAGTGCGCAGTGCTATTTATCGATTTAGATGGTTTTAAGACATTTAATGATGCGTTAGGCCATGATTGTGGGGATGAATTATTATTTAAAGTCAGCGAACGGATTCGCAGTGTTATCCGAAAAGTAGACTATATGGCAAGAACGGGAAGCGATGAATTTATCGTGTTGCTCACACATATCAAACATACGAATGATGCAAGTAAAGTTGCAGTGAAGATCAATCGTGCTTTGTTACCTTTTTTTGAATTAAATGGTGAAAAATATCAAATTACCGCAAGCATTGGTATTGCTCTAAATCCTGATGATAGTGAAGATCCAGAAAAGTTGTTGCAATATGCTGATTTTGCAATGAGTTTGGCCAAGAAAAAAGGAAGAAATCATTATCAATATTTTCAATCGGATTTAAATTTAGAAGCTGAACGTCTTATGCGCTTGTCAAATGATTTGCGTACTGCCGTACAAACTGAGCAATTTGATTTATATTTTCAACCACAAATCGACGCCAAAACAGGTGAACTAACAGGCTTTGAAGCATTAAGTCGTTGGCATCATCCCATTTTAGGAGATATCCCACCAACCGTCTTCATTTCATTGGCAGAGGATATTGGTATTATTTCAGATATTGGGCGTTGGGTTTTCAAGAAGGCTTGCGAATATTACCTCATTTGGGAAGGTCAAGGGTTATCTCATTTTTTGTTTAGTGTTAATTTGTCAATTAAAGATCTACAGCAAGGTGACTTCGTTGCAGAGCTTGCTGAAATGATTTATGAACAGAAAGTGAATCCTAATCGTTTTCAATTAGAGATTACAGAATCCATTTTTGCACATAATACTCAAGAAATCATTGATAAACTTTACCAGTTGAAACAACTAGGTTTCAAAATTGCGATGGATGATTTTGGTACAGGTTATTCTTGTTTAAGCTATTTAAGAGATCTACCCATTGATGTGATTAAGATAGATCAATCCTTCGTGCAGGCCATTAGCCTACAAAATAATGAACGCCATAAAGCCATTCTCGCTGCTATCTTTGAACTGGCTAAATGCTTGAATATTGCGACTCTTGCAGAAGGGGTTGAAACAAATGAACAAGCAGAATATCTGCGTTCACTAGCATGCGATCAATTTCAAGGCTTTTTAATCGCAAAACCAATGCCCTTTGTTGATGCTACCCAATTTCTCAAAAATCATCATATTGCAAATCAGTCTTTTAATAGGGGCTAGCATGCTCCGCGTGCACCTCAAGTACAGTGGTTTGTTGATGAAATAATTTTCGCCAACGATAATAGCCCACAACCGCCATAATCAAATAAAGCCAATGGACAGCGCTATGAAATGGTAAGCCTTTATAAAGTTGTAAAAGCGCAACCAGGACGTCAACGATAAACCAAAGTATCCAGCAATGAATGATCTTAATGCACAATAACCATTGGGCAATCAGACTTAAAATAGTTGTAGAAGCATCCCAATAAGGAATGGTTGAATCAGTATGAGCTGATAAAGTTTGTGCCATTAAGATGATTCCACTGGCAGCAAGTAGGGCATAGTAAGAGATCTCTTTCCATGATAAATAACGAATAGCACGAGAAGGTTTGCTCGTTGCTTTTGCTGACCATTGAAACCAACCATATAACATCGATATGAAATAAATCCCTTCGAGTATTAAATGGCCATAAATGCCTTTTTGCCAATACAAAGTAACATTGAGTGTTATCGCAAAAATGCCGACAAGCCAAGCAAGGCGACGCGCTTGTGTAAAATAATAGGTGGAAAGCAAAGATAGGCTGGCGCCTGTAAAATCAAGCCAATTCATACAACTCCCTTCGCTGGCATTACCCAGACAGGTTCAACGGGTTTATTCTCAGCCACCGTTCTGCCTACTTTAGCTTTATGCGTTGTTGCCTGCGGATCCTTACAATCCTCATTTACTAACGTAAACTTCGGCCCGTCTTCGCTGAAGCTACGCCGGGTCTCTTATTACGAGTCCGCCGTAGCTCTTAGCGTAGGCTGGGTTGTTCGGTCCTTGGCGCCTAGCCTAAAGCTAAATTAGTTGAACGTATGCTCTCATTTTGCTTTCAGCAAAAAACAAACGAGCAAGCAGCACCCCAAAAATAGTGATTAAATTTAGTCGGGAGAGTGTAACAGATTTTACCAAAACATAAAGAGTAAAATACCACCCAGTGCGAGTCGATAGCAGACAAAGGGTAGTACACCTATTCTGCCAATTAGACCCAAGAAGGCCTTAATACAAAAGTAAGCACTAATCGCGGCAAATAAGATACCAATAGCAAGGTAACTCCAAGCCACCGGATCGGGTGAACGAATAATTTTTAAACCTTCATAGCTGCCAGCTAATACAATAAGTGGAATAGAAAGTAAAAAGGAAAATTTAGCGCTAGTTGCTCGATTGTATCCTAAGCCTAATCCTGCAGTTAAGGTAATGCCAGAGCGAGAGGTACCTGGAATCAATGCTAAAATTTGGGCAAAACCAATGATCAGTACATCTTTCCACCGTAATTGTCCCATCAGTTTGCTATGACTTGAAAACCGATCGCTAGCCAGTAATAGCAAACCAAATGAAATGGTGGAACATGCAATCACTAATGGAGAGCGCAACGTGGTTGCAATGAAATCATGTGCAAGCCATCCGACCAGTGCAATAGGAAATGAGGCAATAATTAATTGCCAAGCAAGTTTGCTATAAAAACGAGATGGTTTACCTTGAATGGAGCGCCAAAAACCGGCTTGCAGGCGTATTAACTCTTGACGAAAATAAAAACAAACCGCAAATAAAGTGCCGACATGAACAGCAACATCAAATGCAAGCCCTTGATCGCGCCACCCAGTTAATAAAGGCACTAATATCAAATGAGCTGAGCTAGAAATAGGTAGAAATTCTGTTAAGCCTTGCACAATAGCCAAGGTAATCACTTGCATTAATTCGCTCATGGTTTTGTTTTCGCTTGTTGATTACATTCGGGTTTAGACACTTTTTTCGATTGCATAAATTTTTCATATAAATCAAAAGTACATTGGCCAATCACAGAGCCCCAACGGGTTGCTTCATCGGAATTCAATTCTGCTGGCAATGCTAAGGAGACATTATTTAGGCAAGCTTGGACAAATAATTTATTAAGATCGACGCATTCATTTTCTGTGATCTTAAAACAGGTCATAAAATGTTGATCTTTTTTGCAAAGTAATGAAGGTAGATTATTTTGCATATTTTCTATCCACGCTTTTTTATTGACTAAATTGTTCGTGGAAGATGCAGATGCAGCAGGTGCTTTGACAGGCCCAAGGATAGGTTCGCCAGCCCAAGCAAACTCAAGAAAACTACCTATCATGAAAGTTAGTATTATAGCTATTATTTGCATAAGATCCCTTAGTGAAGCATCGTGCTCTGAGTATAACGAATATGACCCAGGTTAGCACTGGTTGAGCAACAAACTCAGAGTGGTTGTCGACACTTTTTACATAAATCACCAAAACGGTAGTCGATTGCTCGACATTTGTTTTAGAAAAGCTTAAGCCATCAAAAATTTTCAATGTAATTTCAGTGTGATAAACCATGAAGCCCACAAAATAAAAATATTGGCATCAAGGTTGCATAAAGAAATGTAAAACATAAAAAGATGATATAAAAAAATGAAAACAAAATTAATGGTATTGGTAGGGGTCTTTTTAATAGTGGGTTGTGCATTAAGCACGATTGCAAAAGAAAATCTCTCTTCTGAAACGGCACAGGAAATCATCGTAAAACGCCCAATAGGTTGTTTTCTTGACGATGCGCCTGCACCACTTAGCATTGCAAGCTATGCCTTTTATCAAGCGCAAGTTGAAAAATCTCAACCAGTAAAAGCGCTGCACAACACAACCATGATGAGCTGTTTATTCATACGAATTGTACCTTATCCGCTACCGCTGCTTAGCCTGATGTCATGGTGGTTATTAGGGGCGATGATCGTGATATTACCCGGAATATTTTTGCGAACTTTACACAAAAAAAATGTCTAATCATTAAGGATAGAGAAATGGCAAGGATTGATAGCTTAGGAGAAGAAATCATGTGGCATCATAAAACCAAACTAGGCACTTTTTGGATTGTAGAATCTGAAGAAAACCATCAGTACTACTTAGGCATGGATAGTGATTCATTGGGTTGCTATAAACGGATTGAAGATGCCATTAAGGATATTCGGGAGCAATCAACAGGACAGCTAAAATGGGATGAAGCGCGTTCAAGTGTTGTGCCTGAAGATGTGCATGAGTGGGCAGAAGGCGAACCTGAAAATTGGGACAAATTCTAGTAATCTTACCAACCCATTCGATAAGGTAGCGATTTGCTGCCTTGCTTGGAGAGGGGAGGTCGGCTATCATGGCAGCCCTACTGATATTTTCGATAAAAACAACCATTTTGCATGGTGCACTTAGAAAGTGTGGCGATGCTTTGTAGAGGACAGTGACATGAAAGCCGATATCCATCCAGATTATAAAGTCGTTTCAGTGGTCTGTAACTGCGGAAACACCTTCGAAACGCGTTCAACCTATCGTCAAGAAACAATGCGAGTTGATATCTGTAATGAATGCCATCCTTTCTATACCGGCAAACATAAAGTTGTCGATACCGAAGGTCGTATTGATAAATTCTATCGTCGATATGGTGCAAAAAATAAAATTGAAAGTGCACAAACCAGTGAAAGCAAGTAATTGCACATATTAATTGTATGAAGAAGGGCGCGTTGGCGCCCTTTTTTTGTCTCAGAAGCATTAAAATCGAGACAAATCGTAGTATTGGGTGAGTTTTATGACAAATGATTTAAAAAAAGCCGCGCTGGAATATCATGCGCTGCCAACGCCAGGCAAATTATGTATTGCTTTAACCAAACCAACAGAAACCCAAAAGGATTTGGCTTTAGCTTATACCCCAGGTGTTGCCGAGCCTGTCAGAGCGATAAAAGCCGATCCCAATGAAGCGTTTCGTTATACCCTAAAATCCAATTTGGTCGGTGTTATTACCAATGGCACAGCTGTTTTGGGATTGGGCGATGTTGGGCCACTTGCGGCAAAACCCGTGATGGAAGGCAAAGCCGTCCTTTTTAAACGTTTTGCTAATTTAGATGTGTTTGATATTGAAATTGAAGCTTCTGATCCTCAAACCTTTGTTAATACAGTAGCCAATATTTCACCGACATTTGGTGGCATTAATTTAGAAGATATCAAAGGACCACAATGCTTTGAAATTGAACAGGCATTGATTGAACGTTTAGATATCCCTGTTTTTCATGATGATCAACATGGTACGGCGATTATTGTTGTCGCTGGATTATTAAATGCAATTGAACTACAAGAAAAATCCTTAGAAGATATCAAGGTCGTTTGTTTAGGAGCGGGGGCTGCAGGTATCGCTTCAATGCGACTGTTAATGGCAATTGGGTTGCGTCGCGATCAAATTACCATGGTGGATAGAACAGGTATTATCCATACGGGTAGAACCGATTTGAATACGCATAAATTTGCATTCGCAGCTCAAACAGATAAGCGTACCTTAGAAGAAGCAATGATTGGGGCTGACGTTATTGTTGGCGTATCTGGCCCAAATTTAATAACAGCCCAGATGTTAAAAACAATGGCACCTTATCCCATTGTTTTTGCTTTATCCAATCCTGATCCAGAAATTGAGCCAAAAATAGCACATGAAGCTAGAAGCGATCTTCTCATGGCTACGGGACGTAGTGATTATCCAAATCAAGTTAACAATGTATTATGTTTTCCCTATATATTTCGTGGTGCATTAGATGTAAGAGCAAGCCGTATTAATCAAGAAATGATGATCGCTGCAGTTAATGCTATTCGAAGCTTAGCGAAAGAGCCAGTGCCTGAAGTGGTATTAAAAGGCTACAATGTTTGTGGAACGATGTCTTTTGGTAAAGATTATATTTTACCTAAGCCAACCGATCCAAGATTGTTACCAGTTGTTTCTGCAGCCGTTGCTAAAGCCGCGGTTGAGACAGGGGTGGCGCGGATACCCTATCCGCAAAACTATCCTTTAAGCCCGATGGAAGCATCGGCCAAAATGAGCACAAGAGTTTTAGAAGAAGAAGCAAGTCTTTAAAATTAAAATCTAGCGCCTTGCCTCAAGCAACGGTATTGAGGCAAGACTTGGGTATCGTGCAAGGATATTAAGGAGAGTAAGCATGGCAAGAGCAAAAATTGGATTAATTGGTGCGGGTAATATTGGTGGTACATTAGCGCATCTTATTTTGCAAAAAAAATTAGGCGATGTTGTTTTGTATGATATTGCTGAAGGAACCCCTCAAGGTAAAGCATTAGATTTGGCGCAATGTGGCCCTATTGATGGGTTTGATGCAACAGTCATGGGCACCAATGATTA
The DNA here is from genome assembly GCF_001431295.2 of Candidatus Berkiella aquae. NCBI lineage: Bacteria > Pseudomonadati > Pseudomonadota > Gammaproteobacteria > Candidatus Berkiellales > Candidatus Berkiellaceae > Candidatus Berkiella > Candidatus Berkiella aquae. The sequence continues at coordinate 240,755 of NZ_LKAJ02000001.1, forward strand.
TAAAGACATTGCAGGTTGTGATGTTGTCATTGTGACTGCTGGGATCCCACGTAAACCGGGTATGAGTCGTGATGACTTATTAGCAATCAATGGCAAAGTCATGAAAGCAGTAGGTGAAGGGATCAAACAATATTGTCCTAAGGCTTTTGTGATTTGTGTCACTAATCCTTTAGATGTCATGGTTAAAGTATTACAAGATGCTGCAGGCGTACCTGATAATATGATTGTCGGTATGGCTGGAGTATTAGATTCTTCACGTTTTCGTACGTTCTTAGCGTGGGAGTTGGGCGTTTCCATTAATCAGGTGCAAGCTTATGTGCTAGGTGGCCATGGTGATGCGATGGTGCCATTAGTTGGTATGAGTAATGTTGCTGGTGTTTCGTTACAAGAACTGGTTAAAAAAGGCACCATGAGCCAAGCTAAACTGGATGAAATTGTGACAAGAACCCGTAATGGCGGCGGCGAAATCGTTGGTTTGCTAAAAACAGGTTCCGCTTTTTATGCGCCTGCTACCGCTGCGATTTCAATGGCACAAGCGTATCTGCAAGATACCAAAGCCATTTTGCCTTGTGCGGCTAAATTAAAAGTTGGTCAATACGGCGTAAAACAACCGCTTTTTGTTGGGGTTCCAGCGAAAATTGGCGGTAAAGGTGTTGAACAAATTATTGAAGTCACGTTAAACGATGCAGAACAAAAAAATCTCCAAGTCTCCATTGATGCGGTGATTGAATTGTGTGAAGCGGCCGCAAAGCTTTAATAACATACCGTTTCCTTCTACTTGCTGCGACTTGTTCGCAGCATCCAGTGATAGTCTAGATACCGCGGACAAGCCGCGGTAAATAGAAATGATCTTGCGGAGCTCATTTAGCCTTATGCGCAAAGTTTTCTGGGATAATCCTTATCAACAAGAATTGCACACCACCATTACAGCGGTAAAGGGTAATCAACTCTTATTGGCGCAAACCATTGTCTATTCTTTTTCCGGCGGTCAAGAAAGTGATAAAGCGACGATTAATGGCTTACCGATTATCGATTCCAAAAAGGAAGGTTTGTTGATTTATTACACCATGCCAGATGGACATGGTTTAAAAGAAGGCGATGAAGTCGTTGTCATGATTGATTGGGTAAGACGCTTAAAATTAATGCGCTTACATTTCGCAGCTGAATTGGTGCTTGAAATCGTGACTAAGCGCTATCAGTTAGAAAAAGTCGGTGCCCATATTAGCGAATCGAAAGCACGAATTGATTTTAAATCCACCCAGAATATTAAAACCTACTTTGATGAGATCCTTTCAGATTATAACGCGATTATTGAACGTGATTTGCCGATTCAAACTGGTTTTTCAGATGAGACCAACCAACGACGTTTTTGGAAGATTGATGGATTTGCACAGGTTCCTTGTGGGGGCACGCATGTTAAGTCCACAGCGGAAGTCGGTTTGGTTAAACTGAAAAGAGAGTTGGTAGGCAAAGGAGTTGAGCGAATTGAGATTCGATTGATAAATTAAGATAAAATCCCCCGCTCACGATATGCTACGCATTTGTGAGCTGCCCCCCTTTTATTCAAAGGGGGGCAAATATTTCACCTTATTTGGACTTAAGTCGCAGTTAAATTTGTAAGTATTGGATTATTGCCCCCTTTGAATAAAAGGGGGCGGCTCGCTTTTAAGCGAGCGGGGGATTTTTATCTTAATTCATATAAACGACAGTTACACCAACCATTGTCCTTGCATAATCGTAATTGCTTGTCCTTGTAAAAAGACACGATTATTTTCTACCTGAATCCGTAATTCACCGCCTCGATGACTCGCTTGATAAGCATGAAAAGTATTTTTTCCTAAACGCTTTGCCCAATAATCAGCCAGTTTGCAATGCGCAGAGCCTGTTACAGGATCTTCATTGACGCCCACGCGCGGTGCAAAAAAGCGAGAAACAAAATCATATTGTTTGGAGGGAGCGGTGACAATCAGGCCTCTTGCTTCAATTTGTTTCACTTTATCAAAATGAGGCTGGAGATTTCTTAAAGTTTGTTCATCATGAAGCGCGACAATCACATCATCATACGCTTGAACAACCTCATGAATTTGTGAAGGTAAATCTAAGAGAGTATCAAACGTTGCTTTGGCAAGTGTTTGGCCTATTTGTTGTAAGGGGAAATTTAAGATAATAGTCGATTCTTTTTGGGTCACGGTTAAGGGACCTGAAAGGGAATCAAAAGTAATTTCATTCTTAGTGACAAGCTTTTCCTGAAATAGAATATGGGCGGCAGCCATGGTTGCATGACCACAAAGTTTAACTTCAACCAAGGGGGTAAACCAGCGAATATGAAAATGGTTTTCGTTTATCTTTTTAACAAAAACCGTTTCAGACAGATTCATTTCTGCCGCAATACGTTGCATCTGTTCGGGAAATTCAGCAACAACCATGACAGCAGCAGGATTGCCGGTATAAGGTGCATGAGCGAAAGCATCGACAATCCAAATCGGGTTCATCTACCACTACCTAGAATAAGGAATCACCACTACTGCTGCTAGGCGTAATGATATTACGTTCATGGCCTGAAGCAACGGCAGTGCGATTAGGCATGGAATTTTGACTAAAAATTTCAAAAATAGCATTGGGTTGTCCGGGGCGAGCTAACATGCCGGTGCTGGGATCGATACGAACGGTAATAATGCCGCGAGGTTGTTCAGGTTTTGTTTCTGGAACGCCTTGAAGGGCTGCGCCCATAAATTTCATCCAGATGGGAAGAGCTGCTTGTGAGCCATATTCTTGTAAAGATTGTGGTTCATCAAAGCCAACCCAAGTCGATGCGACTAATGATTGATTAAACCCTGTAAACCAAGCATCCATTTGATTGTTTGTTGTGCCGGTTTTGCCGGCTAAATCAGAACGATTTAAATTACGTGCTAATCGAGCTGTCCCTGTTTGAATAGCATCTTGTAAGATGGATGTCATGATATAAGCCGTTTGCGGTGAAATGGCGCGTGCGGCATCAGGTTGTTTATTGTTGGTAGAAGATTTCTTGTTGACCAGCTCATCAATCGCATTATCATCATCTTCAGATTCAGGATCATACTTATTCGCAAGTTCAAGACCCGCAGTGACAGGTGCTGCTTCGTAAACGAGATTATTTTGGCTATCGGTCACTTTTTGGATGATATGAGGAGTAACTTTATAGCCCCCATTGGCAAACACAGCATAGCCTGTCGCGATATCTAAAGGAGAAGCATTTGCTGTGCCTAACGCTAATGACAAGGTGCGTGGCAGATTACGACGTTCAAAACCAAAACGTTGAATGACTTTGAGTGCTTTGCCAATGCCCAACGCTTGCAATAATCGAATAGAGACTAGGTTCCTAGATTTTGTTAAACCCACACGCAAACGTGTTGGGCCATAAAAACGGCGAGAATCATTTTGTGGGCGCCATGCGTCTTCAACGTTAGCATCACGGTAAACAATAGGGGCATCATTGATGATAGAGGCGGCTGTGTAACCGTGTTCCAGTGCGGCGGCATAAATAAAGGGTTTGAAATTAGAGCCTGGTTGTCTTGAGGACTGAGTTGCTCGATTAAAATGCGACAAATTAAAATCAAAACCACCGATCATGGCAAGGATAGCGCCATTTTTAGGATGTAACGCGACAAGGGCGCCTTGTACATCAGGAAGTTGGCTAAACGCCCATTCGTTATTGCCACTGGGTTCGGTATAAATGACGTCTCCGACGGCAACAACATCAGAAGGCGATTGTGGCTCAGAGCCCAGACGTAATCGAGAAAATTGTCTAGCAGCCCATTTCATACTATCAAAAGAGATCTCAATTTCCTGATTGTTGGGTAATAGCGCTTTAGCGCCGTGATTATCGACACTCAGGATGGCGGCTGGCCATGTAAATGCTGTTTTTGGAAAACCTTTTAATTGTTCAGCCCAGGATGCTTTATCGATAGCACCTTTAGCAGAAACCGTTAATTGACCAATTGGACCTCGATAACCATGTCTTTTATCGTACTCAAGGAGGCCTTCTTGTACGGCATGATGCGCTAAGCTTTGTAAGCGACTATCAACGGTGGTGTAGGCGATATAACCAGAGGTGTAAACTTGAGGGCCAAATTTCTCAACTAATTCTTTGCGAGCCATTTCTGAAACATGGGGAGCATCAATATCGATAACGCGACCATGGTAGCTAGCAATGACAGGTGATTCGACCACTTGATCGTATTGTTCTTCATTAATAAAGCCATAGTGCAACATTCGGCGCAGAACATGAGTGCGCCGCTTTAAGGCCGCTTCCGGATTGTTAATGGGGTTAATCGCAGAAGGTGCTTGGGGTAAGCCAGCAATCATAGCCATTTGTGCCAAATTAAGCTTATCAACCGTCGTGCCAAAATAAACTTGGGCTGCTGCCTGGACCCCATAAGCGCGCTTACCGAAATAAATTTTATTAAGGTATAACTCAAGGATTTTGTCCTTTGAGAGCTCTTTTTCGATTTTGAGTGCTAAGAGGGCTTCGTTGAGCTTGCGACCAAAGGTCTTTTTGCGTGTCAGGAAGAAATTGCGAGCGACCTGCATAGTAATAGTACTCGCGCCTTGTGCTTTGGTTCCGCTTGCTAAAAGGTGTAAGGAAGCGCGAGCAATGCCTCGCATATCAACGCCATTGTGTTCGTAGAAACGTCTATCTTCGGTTGCCAAGATAGCATTGATCAGAGTGGGGGGGACATCTTGAATGGCAATGGGGGTGCGTCGTTTTTCACCGTATTCGCCAATGAGTTTCCCATCTGCTGTATATATCCTGAGTGGTACTTGAAGTTGGATATCTTCCAAATCGTTAACTTCAGGTAATTGTGCGTTGGTGTATAAGACAATAACAATTAAGGCGCACAATCCAGCGACGCCGGTGCTCAAAAGGACATGGATAAAGATGCGAAAGAAATTTTTCATAGCATGAGTATAACAAAATGTCTTAATACAGATGGAAGGTTATTCATCTAAAGTTTAAAAAAATTTGCGAGATAGGGTTCAGAAGCTAGTATTGAAAGGAATATTACTGATTTTGTTATTGAAAAAACTGAATTTTAAGGCATTAATAGTTATTTGGCTTAGTTAATTTTGGGTTGTGTGATGGGTAGGTGTTTGCACTAAAATTAAAAAAGGATTTTAGGTTGCAATCGTTTTCAAAAAAGATTACACAGCCGAAAATGAATCTGAAAGGTTTGGTTCAGGATGAGCCATCAAGACAAATAGCCTCCAAAGAACAAGGAAGAGATCGGTGGAGCTAGCATTTTTTCAACGTAAATCGCCAACGCTCATTGGGGTCGATATTAGCTCAGCCTCAGTTAAGTTGCTTGAACTTAGCATGGGTCCGCAAGGATATCGAGTCGAGAGTTATGCTATCGAAAATCTACCCGTCGATGCAATGCAAGAAAAAGAAATCAAAGACGTGGAAGCGGTGGGGCATGCGATTGAAAGAGTCGTGAAACGTTCACGGACACATTCGAAATATGGAGCGGTTGCCGTTAATGGTTCTGGTGTCATCGCTAAAGTGATCCAGATGAATACAGGATTAACAGAAACAGAATTAGAAACGCAAATAAAGCTTGAAGCCGAACGGTATATTCCTTATCCATTACAAGAAGTGAATATGGATTTTCAAGTGATTGGTCCTTCCAGTAAAAGTCCGGAGCTTGTTGATGTTTTACTGGCTGCCTCTCGTACAGAAATTATTGATAATTTAGTAGAAGTTTTAAGTATTGGTGGCATCACTGCTAAGGTGATAGAGATTGAAGCTTATGCGATTGAGCGAGCGTTTAGTTTAATTGCAGAACAAGTACCCAGTGAAGGCGAACATCAAACGATAGCAGTCATTGATATTGGTTCGACGATGACAACATTCAGCGTATTGCATGATAAAGCAACGGTTTATACCCGCGAACAAATTTTTGGTGGCAGACAGCTGACCGAAGAAATTCAAAGGCGTTATGGTCTCACTTTTGAAGAAGCAGGGGTTGCAAAAAAACAAGGGGGATTGCCAGACGATTATACAACAGAAGTATTAGAACCTTTTAAGGATGCTGTTGTTCAACAAATTGGTCGATCATTACAATTCTTTTTTTCATCGAGCCAATTCTCAGAGGTAGACCATATTGTATTAGCCGGTGGGACATCGGCATTACCTGGATTGGTCGAACGAATTCAAGAAAAGTTAGGAATTCCCGCGATTGTTGCAAATCCTTTTGCGAAAATGTCGATAGCACCTCGTGTGAGTGTGCCAGCAATCCATGCAGATGCGCCCTCACTGATGATCTGTTGTGGTTTAGCAATGAGGAGTTTTTCGACATGACCATTAATATTAATTTATTGCCTTGGCGCGAAGAGCGAAAAGAGCTACAGAAAAAAGAATTTTTTACGATGTTGGCTTTTGGCATTGTAGTTTCATGTGGTCTGGTTATGATCATGCATATGAGTGTGGCACGTCAGATTGCAGCTCAAAATGAGAATAACAATTATCTAAAGCAAGAGATCAAACAACTAGATGATCAAATAGCTGAGATTCAAGGTTTAGAAAAAGAAAAGCAGCAGCTGTTGGCTAAAATGGAAGTGATTCAGCAATTGCAAGCGAGCCGACCAGAAGTGGTTAGATTATTTGATACGGTTGTACGAATTATTCCGCCCGGGTTATATCTAACGAATTTATCACGAACAGGTAGCCATATTTTATTAGATGGCAAAGCCGAATCTAATACCCGGGTTTCAACCTTTATGCGCAATATTGAAGCGTCAGGCCTGTTTAAAACACCGGATTTAACTTTAATTCAAGCCGACGATGGCAAAGGGGATAAAAGCTCACCGAGGCTAATCGATAGATTGATAGGGTTTAATTTGCAAGTAGATGAGGTAAATAGTTTTTCGAATGCGTCACAGCAAAAAGCAGCAGTGAATGAGACAACGCCTTCTGCAACCCAAGCGAGTACACCAGCTGCGACACCAACAAGTACAACGGTTTCTAAATGAACATAAATTTAAATGAATTAGATTTAAACGATGTTGGGGTTTGGCCTTTACCGGTTAAGATTGTCACCATTGGCATTTTTAGCCTCACCATTCTTTTTTTAGGATATTGGACGGATACTAAAAAACAATTAGCGAATTTAGATAAAGCAGAACAAGAAGAATTGGCTTTGCGAACAACGTTTGAAGAAAAACAGCATAAATCAGCAAATTTAGATGCCTATAAAGAACAAATGGCTAACATGAAAGCTTCTTTTGGTGCGTTATTGCGACAATTACCAGAAAAAACCGAAGTTCCAGGTTTAATAGAAGATATTTCTCATCAAGGCTTGGCGGCAGGTTTAGAATTTCGCTCGATAAGATTACTGCCTGAAAAAGAGATTGATTTTTATGTTGAACTACCGATTGAGATCTCGGTTGTAGGGAATTACCATCAATTTGGTGAATTTGTCAGCAATGTCGCGGCATTACCCCGAATTGTAACATTACATAATTTTGTCATACATCCTGTGTCAGTAGATGCTTCGGGTGATAATTTGCTTATGAATATAACAGCAAAAACGTATCGATATACAGCGGATGATCGTGAAAATGCAGCTAAAAAATAACACGCGACATCTTTTATGGGGAATCATTCTGCTGAGTTTGGCATTTTATGGCTGTAGCAATAGTGAGAAACGTGCAGAATTAGAATCCTATGTGAAGCGCATTAAAAGTCGCACAATGAAAGAAATTGAGCCATTGCCAGAAATAAAACCGTATGAAATTGTGACATATTCTGCGATGAATTTGCATAGTCCGTTTGTTCCAACCATGATGCAAGAGGTTGCCAAAAAAGTCGTTGTAGAAAATGGTATACAACCGGATATGAATCGACGCAAAGAGGCTCTGGAAGGATATCCCTTAGATTCGTTAAGAATGGTAGGAACATTAGAAAAAAGCAGCAAAAAATGGGTGTTAGTCGTTGACCCGCGAGGTACGGTGTTTCGAGTGACCAAAGGAAATTATCTTGGACAAAATCATGGACACATTGATTCTATTTCAGATGACAAAGTCATGGTAACTGAAATTATCCCCGATCCAGCTGGAGGCTGGCGCGAAAGAAAAGCCTCAATAAGCCTGGTAGATAGTTTACAGAAAACTAAACAAAATCAAAATCCAAGTCCAAGCCAACCGCAACCGACGAAGCAGCAATAGAGATTGGAGCAAATATGAGAAAGATAATAAAAACATGCTTGATAACACTGATGTTGTTCTCGCAAGTTGTTTTTGCTGCTAGCACGATTCAAGATCTACAGGTTGTTGCGATTGATGGCAATCGAGTTTGTGTTCAATTAACATTTGATGGCAAAGTCAGTGCGCCGAAAAGTTTTGCGACCGAAAACCCTGCACGGGTGGTTTTAGATTTTCAAGGTGCCAAGAATGGTTTATCTCGTGAAAAATCACGCAGTGAATTAAATACAGGCATGATGAAACGGGTTGCGGTTGTTGAATCAGGTGATAGATCTCGCGTTGTAATCGATTTGAAAGAGTCAGTGCCTTTTGAAGTAAAAATGGAAGGTAATCAGGCGATTATTACCATGGGAGGTGGTATACCACCGGCACAATCCGCTTCCGATCCCTTTCAAGGACAGGTCTATAACACATATGAATCCTCGCATTTTTCTAATGGGAAATTCTGTATTGGTGGGATTGATTTTCATCGGGGTAAAGAGGGTGAAGGTAGGATTGTGGTTGATTTGAATCACACGAATATCCCAATTGATTTAAAAGAAGAAGGACAACAAATTCGGATTCGTTTTGCTGGAGCGCAATTACCAAAAGATTTGCAGCATAAATTGGATGTGACGGATTTTGGCACCCCCGTGAGTTTTATCAACACCATTCAAAAAGGGGATGATGTTGAAATGACGATACAAATGAGTGGTTTTTTTGAGAATCTTGCATATCAAGCAGATAAACGATTCACGGTAGAGGTAAAACCTTTAACCAAAGAAGAAAAAGACCGACTACAAGCAAAAAATTTCAAGTATACCGGTGAAAGACTTTCCTTGAATTTTCAAGACATTGAAGTCCGAGCGGTTTTACAGCTCATTGCTGATTTCACCGGTTTGAATTTAGTGACCAGTGATACAGTAACGGGTAGTGTGACCTTGCGATTACGTAATGTTCCTTGGGATGAAGCGTTGGATATCATTCTAAAAACAAAAGGACTCGCAAAACGTAAAATTGGCCATGTTTTGATGGTGGGACCTAGTGAAGAAATCGCAGCGAGGGAAAAGCTTGAATTACAAGCTTCGCAACAGGTTGAGGATCTATCCCCTTTGCGCTCAGAATACATGCAGGTCAATTATGCAAAAGCTGCAGATTTAGCAGCTCTGCTTAAAACAGATAAAAATTCGATGTTATCAAGTCGCGGAACTGTTTCGGTCGATGAACGAACCAATACGTTATTAGTGCAAGATACCGCCAATAAAATAGAAGAGATCCGTTCTTTAATTCGACGATTAGATGTACCAGTGCGTCAAGTATTGATTGAATCTCGTGTGGTATTTGCCAATGATGATTTTGAAGATGCATTGGGGGTGACATTTAGTTCTGCAGCTAAATTCAGACCAGGTAATGAACCTGTGGTGGGCTTTGCAGGTGACAAACTGGGGGCGGATAATATTGCACAAGGTGCAACCCCGGCATCACAAGCATTAGTCGACAGACTTAATGTTAACTTGCCTGCGGCACTGCCCAGTGGAGCTGCCGGTTTTGCTCAATTTGGGTTAGCGATTGCTCGTTTGCCAGGGGGAACTATTTTAGATTTAGAGTTGATGGCCTTAGAAAACGAAGGCTTAGGTAAAATTGTCGCGAGCCCGCGTCTAGTCACTTCGAATCAACAGCAAGCTTATATTGAATCGGGTGAAGAAATTCCGTATCAAGAAGCGGCATCCAGTGGAGCAACATCGATTGCCTTTAAAAAGGCAGTGCTGCGACTTGAAGTAACACCGCAAATTACACCAGATGATCACATTATCTTAGATCTAAAGGTTAACCAAGATTCTCGAGGTGTTGTGACAGCAGGGGTGCCAGCGATTAATACACGTGAAATCCATACAAAAGTATTAGTAGCGAATGGAGAGACCGTTGTATTAGGGGGAATTTATCAACAACAGAAAAATCAAACCAAAACGGAAGTCCCCTTTTTAGGGAAATTGCCGGTAGTGGGTTGGCTATTCAGAAATGAAACCAATAGCGATCATCGGAATGAGTTATTGATTTTTGTGACGCCGAAGATCATTCAGGATGGGATGGTGTAGTATGGCGCCTTCCAATGGTATACTCATGACCCAGTTAGGGTGAATTAATATTAGTTTGTAACCTTGCTATTAAAATTCGCAATTACTTATAAAGTTTAATCTCTTGCTTATATTGGCTGTTGCCAACGTAAGTTGAATCAAGTTGGAACAATGAAACGATCAGTGAATTTATTTTTAGTTGGCCCAATGGGGGCTGGAAAAAGCACGATTGGTAAACAACTGGCAAAAGAGTTAAAGCTAGAGTTCTATGACGCGGATCAAGAAATCGAAGCACGCTCCGGAGCGGATATCGCGTGGATCTTCGATGTTGAGGGAGAAGACGGATTTCGCAAAAGGGAAGCACAAGTCATCGATGAACTTAGCCAGCTTCAAGGAATTGTTTTAGCCACAGGGGGTGGAGCTGTGCTCAATGCTGATAATCGTAATCGATTAGCGGCGCGAGGCACGGTTGTCTATTTGTTTACTACGGTTGAACAACAAATGCGTAGAACGGCACGAGATAAGCGCCGTCCATTGCTACATACGGAAACGCCAGAATCAACTTTGAGGGATCTCATGGGGTTCCGCGATCCGCTCTATCGGGAAGTGGCTGATGTTGTCGTCAATACCGATGGCCGTACGGTGCGCTCTGTTGCTGCTGAGGTCATTAAAATGTTAGAGCGAGATCAGTTGTAATATCTTTTTCCTATTTTGACTTTTTACCTTTAGGGGATGCCTTGTCCCCTCTAGGGACAAAATGGTTTGAGTATATTTGCATTCAGATACGAAGCATGACGTTAGAGAATAGTAATGACAGAGCCTATATGGGTCAACATGCCAGCAAAGGCATATCCTATTTTTGTAGGATATGACCTGCTAGCGCAGCCAAACCTTTTCCAATCACACCTTCATAAAGCCGTTTGTGTGGTGAGTCATCCAGAAATCGCAGCATCTTATTTCCCCCTCTTAGAGCAAACATTGCAAAAAGCAGGTGCAAGAAAAATCACCTCTTTATTGCTTCCTGCTGGAGATGCACATAAAACCTTGGCTTTTGCCGAAAAAATTTGGTCATTTTTATCAAATCTGCATTACCATCGTGACACTACCTTGATTGCATTGGGAGGAGGCATGATAGGGGATCTGGTTGGCTACAGTGGCGCATGTTACATGCGAGGGCTGGATGTCATTCAATGCCCAACCTCTTTATTGGCGCAAGTTGATGCTGCTATTGGCGGAAAAACAGCCGTCAATCTTCAGAATAGCAAAAATCTGATCGGTCTTTTTCATCAACCTCGAATGGTATTATCGGATCTCAATACTTTACAGACCTTGCCAAATCGAGAATTTATCGCAGGGTTAGCAGAGCTTATTAAATACGGTGTCATCCTAGATGCGGCGCTATTTGAATGGTTAGAAACGCATATAGTAGAGATACTGGCTCGCAAGCCGCAAGCATTAGAACGAGCTGTTGTGTGGGCAAGTCAGATAAAAGCCGATATTGTTGCCAAAGATGAAAAAGACCAGAATTTGCGAGCTGTTTTGAACTTTGGTCATACTATCGCTCATGCCATCGAAAGTATTTACCATTATGAAAAATATTTGCATGGAGAAGCGGTTGCAATGGGGATGATCATTGCAATGCAATTATCTTTAGCATTGGGGCTAATATCCGCTAATCTATTAGATAGATTAATAGCTTTATTAACAAAGGCTGGGTTGCCAATATTCTTGCCAGATGGGATTACGTTAGAAGCAATATTGGCTAAAATACAACTAGATAAGAAGCATTCTCAGGGACAGATACGTTGGGTGCTCGTTGAAGCTTTAGGTCAAGCACAGCTTCGCGAGAATGTGCCGCTGCCAATGATTTATGATGTGCTCAAGGCCAGCGGGGCGTCGATGTGAAAGGTAAGGATACCATATGCATAATAGTAATTCGACAAACTTTGGATGTTATCTATCGTCGGCTTGGCAGCAACATGCCGAGCTTATTACGCATCTTTGCCACTTTAGCCAAAATATTTTATTGATCCTAGGGCAGGGCCAATCAGGAAAAAGCACATTTTTTGAATATTTCACACACTTGCCAAGTACGAGTTTGAAAATATGTGCAAAGAAAGCAACTCAAAATACGAATGTAGAAGCTTTATTGCAAGAAGTGGCACAGGGATTTGATTTAGCATGGGAAGATGCTACCCAGACCATTGATGCTTTAAATGCAAAGGCATTAGATTCTTATCGACAAACGAATGAAACCTGGGTGTTAATGATTGATGATGCCCATCTTTTAAATGATGAACAAATCGCTGCATTGCTACAGCTTGTTCAATTTAATGGAGAAACAAGAGAACAATTGCATTTGGTGATGTTGGGAGAGCCTAGCTTAGAGGTTCGTTTGTTTACCCCTGAGCTTTGTGGGGATGCGCAAGGAAAGATCTATAGTATTGAGCTAGAACCTTGGACATTGCATGATATAAAGCGATATGTAGCAAAAGAAAAATTATCTCAGATGAGTGCAGAACGTATTGCCGATATTTTTGCAAGAACACAAGGGATGCCAGGCCAAGTTGCTCATGAAGTACAGTTACTACAGAATTCATTTACAGAAGAGGTAAATAGCATGACAAAACAAACCGCAAAGCGTTGGACGCATCCTATCGCACTTGGTGCTGTGACAGGATTCTTATTAGGCGGTGCTTACTTGTTATTCAATAATGCACAAGAAGAGGAAATGATTAACGCCCCAATAAATGCTGCACAAATCGAAGGAGGCTGGGGGGCAAAATCATCGAATAAACCTCGTTTGGATACAAGCGATGAAAAAATGGCCATGGAAGAAGAGCCTGCGCCCATTGTGCAGACTCAACCAGTAACCACATCAATGTCTTTAACCCCTGAAACAAAAATATCGACAGCAATCGCAGCAACAACCGTAACCTCACAAGCTGCGCCAACGAATGTTGCGCCCGTTAATCCAGAACCTGTTGCTCATGTAGAACCAGTCGCTCATGTAGAACCGGTCGCTCATGTAGAACCGGTTGTTCACGCAGAACCAGTTGCGCACACAACCTCTGCAACAACATCGTTAAAAGCTGAGAAAACAGCGGCTGCAAAAGCGAGTGTTGCCCCCAAAGGGTTAAGTAAAGAAGAAGAACATTTGTTATCCGTAGAAAAAAATTATTACACCCTACAATTGGTGGGGGCGCGAAATGAACAAAGCATACAACGATTTATTCAAAAGCATGAATTAGAGGAATTGGCCTATACTTACCGCACAAAATTATCCGGAAAAGATTGGTATGTTGTGGTATTAGGTGAATATCCGACAATGGAGGAAGCAAAGTTGGCGGCTTCTTCATTATCAAGCGAGGTGGCAGCTAAACCTTGGATTCGTGAATTCACGAGTATTCATAGCGACATTAAAAAGCAAGGGTAGTCCCGCCATACGAAAAAAATGTAGGGGCCAGTATCTTTGCCACGGCCCCTTAAAACCAAAATGGTATTTTATTTGTGTAGAAACGGGTAAAATAGGACAGCCATTTATTTTTAAGTTAGTTTCGTAACATGAACTCATCATTTCGTTTTATCCGAGCCCTTAAGCGTCAACCTGTCGATAGCACACCCGTGTGGTTTATGCGTCAAGCGGGTCGTTATCTCCCTGAGTATCGAGCAATGAGAGAGCGTGTTGGTGGATTTTTGGGCATGTGTCAAAATCCAGAAATAGCTGCTGAAATTACCTTACAACCGCTGAAACGCTTTCCTTTAGATGCTGCGATTATTTTTTCCGATATTTTAACCATTCCTGATGCGATGGGGTTGGGGTTATATTTTGCAACGCATGAAGGCCCACATTTTCAAAATCCTATTCGAGACGCTAAAGCGGTAGCAAAGTTACCCATTCCTTGTCCAGAAGCTGATTTGGGTTATGTGATGGATGCCGTGCGCCTCACGGTAAAAGAATGCGGTGATAAAACACCCGTCATTGGGTTTTGTGGCAGCCCATGGACTGTTGCTACCTATATGGTTGAGGGACAAGGTAGTCGAACGTTTTCCATTATCAAAGCCATGATGATGAATGAGCCTCTGGTTCTAAAAGGATTATTGCAAAAGGTTACACAAGCCAGCTGCCAATATTTAGAAGCACAAATTCAGGCCGGTGTAGAGGCTGTCATGGTTTTTGATACATGGGGTGGAGCGCTTTCTGGGGCTGCTTATCATGAATTCTCATTACATTACATGCAAGAAATAGTACGTTATCTTAAAGCAAAAACATTGACGCAATCGATACCTATCATTCTCTTTACTAAGCAAGGTGGGCAGTGGCTTGAATCTATCGCGGATACGGGATGCGATGCGATTGGTATTGATTGGACGCAAGATCTTGCCAATGCCAAAGCACGTGTAGGGCGCCAAGTCGCGCTTCAAGGTAATTTGGATCCAACCGTGTTGTATGCTCGTCCTGATATTATTCAGCGAGAAGTACAAGGCGTATTGGCGAATTATGGTTATGGCAGTGGTCATATTTTTAACTTAGGACATGGTATTTTCCCCGACGTTAACCCAGAGCATGTTGCAGCAATGATTGAAGCCGTTAAAAAATATAGTCCAAGGTATCATCAAGCAGAAATGATTAAGGATAATGCACAAAATGGAACAGTATAACGTTGTATTTCCAGGGACGTTTGATCCAATCACCAATGGACACATTGAATTAGTAGAACGTGCTTCCAGAATGTTTTCGCAAGTCATTGTTGCCGTGGCAGAGAATGCTCGTAAAGCGCCTGCATTTGATATTCAAACTCGTGTCGCATTAGCGCAAGAAGCGTTACAATCAATTAAGAATGTGAAAGTACAAGGTTTTAGCGTTTTATTAGTAGATTTTGTACGTACAGCAAATGCGAAAGCCATTATTCGAGGATTACGTGCAGTATCTGACTTTGAATATGAGTTTCAACTAGCCAATATGAATCGGCGTCTAGCGCCAGAGATAGAAACGATTTTCCTCACGCCCGCCGAACATCATTCTTTTATTTCATCTTCTTTAGTTTCTGAGATTGCACAGTTAGGAGGAGATGTTTCAACCTTCGTACCTGCAAATGTCTTACAGGCATTGAAGAATAAGTTTAAGGTATGAGTCATGGCACTTAAAATTACTGAAGAATGTATAAATTGTGATGTCTGCGAACCAGAATGCCCTAATCAAGCGATTTCGCAAGGTGAGTTTTATTATGAAATTAATCCTAATCGCTGCACAGAATGTGTGGGGCATTTTAATGAACCACAATGCCAACAAGTGTGTCCGGTAGAATGTATTCCTGTCGATATTATTGAGACCAAAGAGCAATTGTTAGAAAAATATCACCAATTGCAAAAGACTAAATCCTAAAAAGATTTTTCATCCGGTTTCGTATGTAAAAAATCCCCGCCAATGCCATACCAAGCCCAATTCCAGCAACCATATCGATAAAAACTGTCGTTAAACAACAGCTCAGTAATATAGTCCGATTCTCAAAGACATCATGACGGATAATCTTAATAAAATGCTCAAGGTGAGACATGCGATAAGCGGTAATCAGCAGTATCGCAGCGAGTGTTGTCATTGGGATATAGCAAATAAGAGGGGTAAATAGTAACACATAAAGAAGGATGAGCAGGCTGTGTAATATGCAAGCAATGGGACTTTTAGCGCCACTATGAATATTGGCGGCAGTTCGCGCAATTGCGGCAGTTGCCGGGATCCCTGATGCGAGTCCACAAAGGATATTAGCAACACCAATTCCTTTGAGCTCTGCATTGGGTTGGTGTTTAGTTTGCGTCAAGCTATCAGCGATTGCTGCACTTAGTAAAGACTCTAAAGCAACTAACGTGGCAATAATTAGCGCTGGAAATATCAATATTTTTAGTTCAGCTAATGATGGGATAGTGAATAAATCATTGGGTAATAATGTCGGCAGATGTAATGATGGGGCAAAGGGCGGCACTCCCATATGCATGTTACCATCGTGCGAACGATAACTAAATTCACTGCCAATAGTTGCAACCGTATAACCAAAATGATTCAAAAACCAAGCAACCAAGGCCCCTATTAAGATGCCAAGAATCGGCGCTGGAATAAATTTAGGTAAACGCTTCGCATTGACCATTGCAAGCATAGTGAGTGTGCCTACAATGGCGGTTGGCCATTGAGTATGCGGTAAGTTTTCAAAAAGATTAGCTACTTTATCAGCATAATGAGTGCTCGTATTAACCATGTTAATACCTAAAAAATCCTTGAGAGAGAGTGTTGCTAAGACAATCGCAATACCGGTTGTAAATCCTGTGGTAACGGCATAAGGAACACGATGAATCAATTGTCCAATTTTAGCAAAACCAAGCATAATTAAGATAAATCCAGCTAAAATTTGACACCAGATAATACCTCGTAACCCAAGCTGCGTTACGATTGGAATCAGAATGACGACAAATGCAGCAGTTGGGCCGCTAATTTGAAATAAGGAACCGCCCAATAATGCAGCTGCAATGCCTGCAACGATTGCCGTATAAATACCATGTTCAGGTGCAAGACCCACTGCGATAGCAAGGGCCATTGATAAGGGTAAAGCGATTAGCGAAACAACCAGCGCTGCACCAAAGTCAGCTCGGAAGTCTTGCCAAGTATAGCCCTTTTCTAATGATTGGCGCAGAGCCCAACCGATTGGCAGTAAACCGATAGTGCGTTTAAGCATTTTAGGTATGAATTTTTATTCCAGTTATTATTAGTCTAATTTAAATGTTAATGATTTCAAGTAATGGTTTTCAGGGAGAAACGGATTAATAGGGTGATCTCTATCGGCACCTGCTTTACGAATTAATTGTGCTGGTCTTCCTGCTTTGGCAATACCTTGCAATATCGCATCACGAAATTCGTTGGTTGAGGCATGATGAGAACACGTTGCAATCATCATAATCCCTGAAGGGGCGACAACTTGCACGGCTAATTTTGCTAGTTTTTGATAGCCTTTTAAGCCAACTGCTTTCTGGTGGGCTTGTTTAATAAAAGCAGGAGGATCAACAAGCACGACATCAAACGTTTTTTGTTGCTCAATCAGAGAGGGTAAGAGCGAAAAAACATCTTCTTGAATAAACTCAGCAGGTGTTGACAGTCCATTATGTGATAGCGCTTTTTTAGCAAGGGTGAGTGCGCGCTCTGAGCTATCGACAAAAGTAACGTGTTTTGCTTGTCCTTTGGCTGCGCTAATGCCAAATCCGCCACTGTAGGTATAAAGATCAAGTACGGATTTACCTTTGGTACGGTCCCTTAACCAAAAACGATTAGCACGTTGATCGTAGAACCAGCCGGTTTTCTGACCATGAATAGGATCGGCAAAGAAGGTTAGATCGTGTTCGTTAACCCGTATTAGCTCATCGTTAGCAAGGGGAGTGCCAAGCGTTGTAATTTGTGATGAAAGATTTTCATTTTGGCGATTTTTAACATTATCACGGAAAATAATAGACTGAGGCTTTAAAGTGATTTGTAAAGCACTTAACCAGATTGGTTTGAGTTTTTCCATGCCCGCTGTGCCTGTCTGACAAACTAAGATGTCATTGAATCTATCAATCACTAAACCAGGTAAATTGTCGCCTTCTGCGTGAACTAAACGGTAATAAGGGATTGAAAATAGTTTTTCACGTCGTGCAAGAGAGGAAGTGAACTGTTTTATAAAAAAAGCTTCGTCGATTTTTTGTGACAAATCTCTGGTTAGTATGCGGCAGGCTAATTTGCTATGAGGGTTATAGTAGGCTTTCGCAAAAGGTTCTTGGTTAGGATCGGTTAAGAGCACCAATTCGCCTGACTCTGCCGCAGGTAAGCGTCGAGTTTGCAGCGCTTGAGTGTATACCCACGGGTAACCCTTTTTCAAGCGTTCGACCCAAGAAGATTTAACTGCGAGTGTGAGCATATGAGGCGCGCCAATAGATGATTAAATCAGAAACGGATTTTAACGCTACTATCCTAAGAAAGCAAAGGAATGGATATTATTTTTGTAGGGTGAAATGACATTGTTGAATGCTTTGCTTGGCACAAGTTGCTTCACATTCTGTTGTGGGGCAAGGCGTCCAACCGTCACCTTCCTTTAGAATGATTTTATTGACTTGGCTCGATCCTTTAATCACTATCCAAGCACTATCATCTCCTTGTGCTATCTGATAATAACAAGCAATTGTTTGGCCCTCGAATAAAATTTGAAAAAGGTTATGCACGACTTCATTTTCGTTTAAAGGACGTCTTGAATAATCTACCCACCAGTTGATGCTGCCCTGTGTCCAGTTGCCATTGGCTAGATTCTTGGTCACTATTTCAGGCGTGGGGCAACGAAAATATTCGCCTTCCAATGTAACACCAGCGCTAGAAGCGCTGGGTTGGTTTAAACTTGCCTTTTTATCTGATGGCGGCGGCGGAGGCGGCTGCTCTGTTGTTGGAGGAGTCGGTTCTGCTTTAACACCGGAATCTTGAGAAGATTGATTCAGTTCTTGAATGGGGTGTGTATCAGAAGCTTTAGGCGTTGTTGGTGTTGATGGATTTGTTGTCGTTGTTGATTGGCTATTGGATTTTTCTTTAAGGGCATTATTTAATTTTTCTTGCGAAATCAATAACTCATCATACTTTGCTTGCAATTCATCGTATTTCGCTTTTGATTCCTGACTTGTTTTTACAAGTTGGTCATGGTCTTTGGTGACTTGTTTAAGCTTAGTAACAGCATCATCATACTTCTTTTGAATGTCGTTATAGCCGGCTTCCATTTGGGAAATTTTATTTTTTAACAATTCATATTCTTGATCTTTTTGTACGATACGCTTTTGTGATTGAAAGAATAAGACATAACCGCCAATAGTGATAGCAAAAATCACGCCCAGGATAACCATGATTAATGGTTTGGATAATGGAAGTTTATTGTCCATAATAAAATGCCTTTTATGAGAAGAGAGGTATTACTTTATTTGTCGACGTAAATTTATTTTTCTAGAGTATTCATCCAAAGGCTGTTTTTTTATGCAGTCGTTTAAGATAGATCAATGTCACGATAAAAGCGCAGAGAAAGAGACAAGACGGGACTCCATATTGAATAAGAACAGCAGTGAGAAAATGCATTTGAATTAATTCATCCTGATTAATAGGCTGATTGAGCGTAATCAATGCATCATCATGTCCAAGCCAATGAATTAAGTTTAATCCCAGTGCGAGGTTGCCATAGTTTTCAATCACGCCATTACTTAAAAAACGACTATTGCCAATAATTGCAATTCGTTGAGTGGATTCAGATTGTAATGGATGCGGTCTTGTCAAATGAATGCCTAAAAGCAGTGGTCCTGCGACTTCATTTTTTTCAGGTTCAAAAGCAATGGATTCAGTTAATGAGCCTGTTTCAGTCCAGGTTTGTTCATGGGTTATTAATAGCGATTGAGTTGACCAATTCTCAAGCGGACTGGATTTAAGTGCGACAGCATAAGGAAAGGCGGTAAGTGATTTGGGCGTGGCAAAAGGAGATTGAGGGTAATGATCAATAATTGTGATAGCCGGGTGAGGCGTTCCTAAACGGTACCCGTGCAAATCAACAATTGTGCCTGGTAATGGAGTCACTTGAAAAAAATCAGATAAAAACGGCAAAGGCTGCATGTTGTTATCGATAAGCCATAAAAGATTGCCACCCTGCAAAAGGTACTGAATGATTAGTTTTTCTTCTTCTGGCAGCAGAGTGCTTCTAGGGGCTGCAATAATTAATAAACGAGTATTGTCTGCAATAAGTGGTGTATGGGTTAATGAGAGTGTTTGTATTTGAAATCCTTGATTTCGCAGAGCTATGCTTAGCAAACTGTAGTCCGTTGCTTGAGCATTAAACGGTGAAGGTTCATTATGCCCTTGCAAAAATACGATCCATTGATTAGCTTTATTGCAGAGTTTGAACAAGCATTGGCTCAATGTTTGTTCATTCAGCGGATTTTTCAGCAGATCAATGACTTCTTGACGTTCCCCCATTTTAACAAGCAGTGCCGCACTTTGGTAATCGTTGCTAAACGAATAGGGCCTATCTTTCCAGTGCAACACGATATTGGGTTTGGTAGATTGATATTGAGTGATGAGAAGCTCTGCTTGACGGTAATTGTCGATATCGCTGCTATATAAATCGATTTCGATGGATTCTGACATTTTTTCCAATAACGATAGCGTGGTGGGGGATAGTTTTTGTGTTGCTGTCATATTCCATGAATAATGATAGGGGTTAGCTATCAGATAAATGCTAACGAAAAAACCAATAAGTAAGCATAATGTTATCAGTTTTTTACTGATGGTTAATAGCATCATTGCGGAACCTGTTTCATTTTTTGTTTAATGAATTGACTGCTAAGCGCCAACCAAAATGCGCTAAATAATAGATAAAATAGAAGATCTTGACTTTGAATATAACCATGTAACAAATAATAACTGTGGTTTAACAATGAAAGTGACTGCACGGGGAAGAGTGTTTGACTCAGTGGGTTAAGCCATTCAATCAGCAACCAGAAGATATTGCCAATAAAGGTAGCCCCCATCGCTAGCAACGGTGAAGAAAAAAGACAAGAAATAAACAATCCAAAACTAATTAATGCAGCACAAATAGTGAAGGTTGCGATACAACCACCTATAATCATTCCCCAATCTAAATTGGTTTCGAACTGTAATAAGCTAATCATCAATAGCATTGTAAATAATATAATTAAGGTAAAACCAAGAAGGCTTATCCATTTTCCCAATAGAAGTTGAGAAGGCGTTATTTGAGAGGTTAACCATAACTGAAAAGTTTTTTGAGAGAATTCTGTGCTAAAAGCGGAAGTTGTTAGAATAGGCAGAATCAGGGCTAGAACCACAATGCTCCAACTAAAAAAGGGCTTAATGACGTTTAAACTTAAACTTTCATGACGAGAGCCTTGAATCAGGGCATGTTGCATTAAACTTAAATAATCAACTAATAATCGATAAAAAAATAACCATAAAAGGCCCATGGTGAGCAGCGTTAAAACAATCGCAAGGGGATGACGACATAATTTATAACTTTCTAAACGAGCAATTCCAAAAATCATAAACAAGTGACCTTACTAATAATTGATTGCTTTTCAAAATGAAATTGCCCCTGATGCAAGAAGACGATTTCATCACAGAATGAGGTGACTTCGGTGACATGATGAGTACTGAAGAAGATTAGTCTATTGGGTTGGCGCCATTCTTTGAGCAAGGTCCATAGCGCTTGGCGTTGTTTTGGATCGAGTAAACTGCAGGGCTCATCAAGAATGAAAAGTTTGGGTTGATGTAAAGCGCTTGAGAGTAAATGAACTCGTTTTTTTTGCCCATCTGATAATTGCCTAAAGAGTTTATTTTTTAATTCATTCAATTGATGTTGCTCAAAAAGAGCCTGAATTAATTTCGCGTAATGAGGTACTTTTCTGAGGCGACACAGCCAAATGAGGTTTTCTTGCACGGTAAGATGGGGGTAAAGGCTAGGTATATTAGGTAAAAAACCAATTTCAGAAAAACGAAGTGATGATCCATTAAATGCAATTTCACCCTGAGTCGGTTGATTTAATCCTGCTAAAAGACGGAGTAGTGTTGATTTACCGCAGCCATTGGGACCTGCAAGCGCAACGATATGCCCTAGCGCAAAACGGGCATTCAGATTAGCAAAGAGCGTATGTCCCCGCATTGAGAAAGCTAGATGGTTAAGTTGAAGTCCCTTCATACATAGAACCAGGCAAGCAAAATGTTTTTTTAGTATACTTGAGCCCAAACTAGAGAGAAGTACCTATTTTATTTGTTAGCCAGTTGAATCTTGAGAGGTGAGGCTATGTTTTACGGTTTGTGCAATTTGCCATGGTGGGGTTATCCACTCGTTTTGCTCGCGCTGACGCATGTAACAATTCTTGGCGTTACTATTTATCTGCACCGTCATCAGGCCCATCGTGCTTTAGACATGCATCCCATCTTGAGCCACTTTTTTCGCTTCTGGCTATGGATGACAACTGGAATGGTGACAAAAGAGTGGGCGGCGATTCATCGCAAGCATCACGCAAAATGTGAAACCGTTGACGATCCACACAGCCCTCAAGTCATGGGGTTGCCTTTAGTCATGTGGCGTGGCGCAGAATTATATCGTAAAGAAGCGCGCAACCAAGAAACCTTAGAAAGATATGGTCAAGGTACGCCAGATGATTGGATTGAAGGTTTTTACCAACGTAATACCAAAAAAGGTATTTATGCCATGTTGATTATCGATATGGTTTTATTTGGTGTGCCAGGATTAGCTATTTGGGCATTACAAATGGCGTGGATCCCTTTTTGGGCTGCGGGTATTGTTAACGGTGTTGGCCATTATTGGGGATATCGTAATTTTGAATGTCCTGATGAAGCAAGAAACCTAACACCGTGGGGAATTCTGATTGGCGGTGAAGAGCTGCATAATAATCACCATACTTACCCCACCTCTGCGAAATTTTCTATTAAATGGTGGGAAATTGATTTAGCGTGGCTTTATCTTCGTATTTTTGAAACGGCAGGTTTAGTGAAAATTAAACGCGTTGCCCCGTCTCCCCATTCAGAGCCTGGCAAAGCACAAATTGATATGGAAACGTTGAAGGCCTTGATTCTTAATCGCTTTCAAGTGATGGCACGTTATTCAAAAGACGTGATTGTGCCTGTATTCCAGCAAGAAAAGCAAAAGGCAGAAAATGCGCAAGTGAGCTTTTTGACTCGAGCTAAAAAATTATTAGTGCGTGAATCCTCTTTGTTAGATGAAAATGCTAAACAACGATTAGAGCAGTTTTTAGCGAATCATCAAGCGGTACAAGTGGTTTATCAATTTAAAGAGCGCTTACAGAATCTATGGTCTCAAACGACCTTGAAAGAAAAGGAACTGGTTGAAGCCTTACAAAAATGGTGTCAGGAAGCAGAAGCAACGGGCGTCAGTGCTTTACGGGAATTTTCGGCTTATCTAAGAAGTCTAACACTCAAAACCGTTTAACTCTTCCACAGACCTCTCCTTTTGGGAGAGGTCGCCGCCTTGTTCTGCATAGCTCCTAGAGCGAAGCGGAAATGGGCAGGGAGATAGACATAAAAAAACCCACATTAGTGGGTTTTTTTATGTCTAAGCGGTAACTACTTCATTTTTTCTTCGTTAAATTCCACATGCTTACGCACGATAGGATCATAACGCTTCATCACCAACTTTTCTTTTTTGTTTCTTTTATTTTTGGTGGTGGTGTAGAAAAAATGTGAAGCGCTGGAACGCATAATGATTTTGATTGTATTATCAGCTGCCATGATGCTTCCCCTTACACTTGTTCGCCGCGGTTACGCAATTCAGCCAAAACAGCTTCAATACCTTTTTTATCGATGGTACGCATACCACGAGCAGAAACTCTTAAGCTAATAAAGCGGTTTTCATCTGCTAGCCAAAATCTTTTCCAATGCACATTGGTTTGAAACGTACGTTTCATCTTTTTGTTACAGTGCGCCACATGATTGCCACGAGCGGTGCCTTTTCCCGTGACCATACACACTTTTGCCATGGTCTTAACCCCCTAAGGTCCTATTGAGCCAGACTTTATATCAAATTATAGCGTTTAGAGCAATTAATCCCACATAACCTATTTAATATTAAGTTAATTTTCTGAAACAAAACAGGTCGTAATGAACTAAAATTCTTTTTTTGTAGTCTACTCAAATAAGTTTTCAATGTTAGGGGTAGTACCAATGAGTAAGCAATACGGGCCTGTGCCTGAGTTTCCTACAGTTGGCAGTGCTGCAATTGAGAATGTGCTTAGTCATTTTAAATTAACGGATACAGCCGCTGAGAATGTTTATCGCGAACTGTTAACAACAGAAACCACTTACTTGCATCAACTGTTTATTATCGGTCCAGATGAAATGCAGACGCTCTTAAACGTTTATGATGGGCTTTCTGCTGAAGAACTGCAGGGAGCTGCTTCTAAAGAACAACTGGAAGATATTTTTGATAAATTAACAGCCCTTAGAAATGCGCAAGTAAAAATGTTGGCTGTACTACAACAAAAAGATCCACAGCGTTGGGCTGCAGAATTTGCAAATTTAGCAGCGGTATACCGAGATTATGTGACGACAGCAGGGGGAGCGGTTTTGCCTTTAGCAATTAACACGCATAGTGCTGTTTTAAATTCCCCTCATAATACCAATACAGGGAATGCTTCCTTGAATCTAAGTTCTATTTTGATTACACCCATACAGCGTGGAACTAGAATAGAGTTGCTTATCTTTGATCTCATTAAAAAATCACCTGAAGATCAGAAAGCACAATTTCAGCCATTTTATGAGAGCGCTTTGCAAGTAAATCGGAGCATTCAAGAGGGGATGGTATTAAGAGAGGTGAATAAAGAGCGAGAATTGCTCAAAGAGAAAATGATCCAAGCATCGGTCAAACCCAGTATAAAAACCCTAGGTCCCATCGTAGAAGGATTAAGCTTATCATCGCTCTCAGCGCAAGAATGGAAGAGCCATTTTGCACAAATGAGTTTTGCCAAACTGCCCAAGGCAGATTTCGCAAAAATACAAGCAATATGTGCGGCACAAAAAAATGCAATGAAAATTAAAATAGAGAGAGCACAGTCAACAATTGATTTATTGACGGGAAAAGAATTAATCACGCAGCAAAATGATATTAAAAAATATCAAGCGACACTCGCAAAACTGGAAGAAATAGAAAAGATTTTGACAGAAAAAATGACTGTCGATAAAGAAAAAAGAAAAGCTATCACTCTTGCTGAGCCAGTTATACCCAAACCCACCAAATCACAGATGGGAGATGTAAAAGTTAAAATAGAAAATGCGGGCACCGAAAACCGCAGAGCCATAAAATCACAATTTAGGAACAAATCGGCCGAATTTTTGCAAAGTGCGGGTCTTTCCCCTAGTGAGTTCACGGTTGTAGAAACAAAATCTGCTTTAGGAAAAACGGCGGGTTTTATTGTGAAAGAAAATGGCCAAGATGCACTGTTTATAAAAGTTAAAAAATCGGGGCTTACGATTCAACCGCTTCACGCGCAAGAAGGGATTGGCAGTGACAAACTGGGGGTGATCAACAAATTGGCTCATGCGTTAAATCAAACAGCTACCCCACCTGAAATTGTTTCTAATAATTCAGACAAAATAAGACGTTTAAATGAGTTGGCAATCAATTCAAACCATTCACTTTATTCGCTAAATTCAGAAGAAAAAAAGACATTTAATAAACAGCTTGAACATCATAGTACGGGTAATACGGCGGGTGTGTTTGCGCCCATCATTCATGTTAATTGCGCAGGAAATACCCAAGATCAAATTTTAACTAAATTCAATGCGATAATTGCCCAAGGACTATTTGTACCGAAATTAATACCACAACCAGGTCTTCCTATTCCTTATTTGAGTGGAGCCGTTGTTATTTCAACAGAAGTGCCTTTGCTGGCAATAAAGCAATATGAAGCCGCATTGAATGCGGGATTAAACCCAGAATTTACAGCACAAGCTAAGAAAAAAGTAGGTGATTTTTTAAGAAAACAATTGGATAATAACGCGGCTGATTTTCAAATGACGATTTCTATCCCTCCTGGAACCGTATCCATTTCAGGACAGCAGGTTTTAGCAAGATTAAAAAAAGCCTCAGAAGATGGTTTCGTTGTAAATCTAAACACGCAAGCAACACTAGAATTAAAACAACATGTTGCATCGTTGCCAGCAAATGATTCTACATTGCAATATGATTTACCCACTAAGCACTCTCACACTGCACAACTTGTCAATCATCTATTAGGTATGGGGTTGTTACCGAGTGATAAAACGTTAGGTAGCCATTCTTTACAAGTATTGATGAAAGAAGACATGAAATTAAATCCTCTGCCGTTGGTAATTAATAGTGGAAATATTCAAAGAGATTTTTCGATACTAAAAGCAAGTTATGAGCAATTGAGAAGAAGTGCGAAAATTACTGATGCTAACAGTAAAGCTCTAAAGGAATTTGTCAAGAAAGGAAGTTTGCCAATTATTGATTTGCAAAATTTTACGGCAAAGGAGCAAATTGCTAATGCTAAAGAACTTGCTCAAGTAGGAATTGGCTGCACCTTGTCAAATAATATTGTAGCAGGCATCGCAGAGGGCGAAAGAAACATTTTTATTAGTTCAAAAAATGCGGCTCATGCCAGGGATATGTTTGAGCAATACTTAAATTTGGGTCTTATACCTATTATCCAAAATAGACGATTAGTTGAACTTTCAGCTAGCTCTGGAGATTATATTAACATTCAGGGAGATAATCCCAAAGCTCTCATTGAGCGGATAATTCACTGCGCGAAAGAAGGATTGAAAATTCAATTATCGCCTGATCAGAAGGAAATGATGAAAAAATATTGTGAAAAGCATGATGTCTCTTTACCGATTCATGGGCATGGTTGGCATACCATTAAGCATAACGTTGAAGTCGCGAATCAGCTAGGAATGATGGTGGGGCCTATCACAAAATTAGCCAAAGCGACTTGCTTAAGAGAACAAGCGCGCGCGAAGGAACACAATGAACGATTACCTCAGATAGAAATGCTCCCCATTCAAAAAACACAAACCAGATTTTTTAGAAGTGATACGAAAGTGGGTAACCCGGAGAAAACATTGACACTTGCCAATGAATTGATGCTATCGGGTCTGCCGATTTCTTTACATTCATTAGAGGCAATGAAGAAAGAAATTGAACAAAAAACCCATAAAACAACATGGTTTGGTTTAAGTAAAACACCAACTAATGAGGCCATAAAAGCGCAACTGTTCTTACAAAATAATTGGCAGAAGGCAGAATCAAATGCCAAACTACAAATTGAATTATTGACAGGCAAAACATCAGATGAATTAAGAACAGCTGCTGATGAGATGAGCCCATCGCCTGTAAAATTAGAAGAGAAAGCGAAACCTCTTGCCAGCGTAAAAACAGTTTATCCTAAAACTTCCAATGTGCAACGCCTAGATAGTCATCATCGTCAAGCGCCTGTAATACGTTCTAATATGAGTCAAACAGAATCGGCTACGGTTGGTTCGGTTTCTGCAACTCCAATTGCTTCGCAGGTAGTGACAGTAGATACCATATTAGAAAGTTTTAAAGCGATTCAAAAACAAGCATTTGAAGATATGCAAATTGGATATAATGGACGATTCACGAATCCCAATCGTATTTTTACCAATACAAAACAAATTTGTGACACGATTACGGGAACAATTAAAAAAGAAGCACCTGAAAAACAACTTGAGATGCTACGTGAAATATTACAGCAAGTGGCCAATGGTAATCCTGCTCGTTTAGCAGGTGAGCGTCCCTCCATGCATATCGCTGGAATTGATAATACGAAGAAGCCATTTAATGACTATGTGATTGACGATAGCATTAAAAAAATGGCTAAAGATTTTGCCGAGCGCATTCCAACTCAAGCAGTTAGTCATCGCTTACAACCCTAAAAGCGATGATTTGCCCCTCTAAAACATGCTATCTTAGGGGTCACTAGGCCCTCAAGATAGTTAGCCAATGAGTTTACATTAAATGATGCAAATAAAACGATGGTTAGTCGGGATTACGGGCGGAATCGCAGCTTATAAAATACCTGAATTGGTGCGGTTATTAAAAAAGCAAGATTGCGAAGTGCGCGTTGTGTTATCTCAAGGTGCCAAAGCTTTTGTAACCCCTTTAACGTTGCAAGCGGTTTCTGCCAATCCCGTTTATAGTGAGCTGCTAGATGCGGATTTTGAAGCAGCAATGGGACATATTGAATTAGCACGTTGGGCGCAAGGGGTTCTGATTGCACCTTTAAGTGCAAATCGTTTGGCGGCCCTAGCCCATGGTTTTGCGGATGATTTATTAACAACGCTTTGTTTAGCCACAACCGCGCCCCTTTATGTTGCGCCAGCAATGAATCAACAAATGTGGCAACACCCTGCAACAAAGGCCAATCTTGAGAAGCTCAAAGCACGAGGCGTGCAGATTTTAGGTCCTGATTGGGGTCAGCAGGCTTGTGGCGAAGTGGGCTACGGCAGGATGCTGGAACCACAAGCGATAATGAGTGCATTAGCTGAGCATCATCACTTAAGCTACAGCGAATCGATATTGCCATTACAAGGTTTACAGATCCTAATCACAGCAGGACCGACAAGAGAAGCAATCGATCCGGTGCGTTATTTGAGTAATCGTAGTTCAGGAAAAATGGGGATTGCGCTTGCCAAAGCCGCCATCGATTTAGGTGCAAAAGTGACTTTAGTGCATGGGCCGATTCAACAAGCTATCCCAGAAGCAATATCAACCATTGCTGTCACAAGTGCCAACGAAATGCTAGCGGCGGTTGAAAGCCAAGTACACGCAGCCGATATCTTTATTAGTGCCGCAGCGGTTGCTGATTTTCGTCCGACCGAGATTGCCCAGCAGAAAATTAAAAAGGGCCAGCAAACATCATGGGAGCTTACTTTAGTACCCAATCCTGATATTTTGGCAATTGTTGCTGCGCGTGTAAAACGCCCTTTCTGCGTAGGATTTGCCGCTGAAACTGAACAGTTTGAAAACCATGCCAAGAAAAAACTCATTGATAAACGAATTGATTTGATTGCATTGAATGATGTTAGTCGTCATGACATTGGGTTTGATGCGAACGAAAATGCAATGACTGTTATGAGTCATACAGCAACACATCATCTTTCGAAAGAAAGTAAATATGAAGTTGCTATAAAATTATTACATTTAATAAGTGAGTACTATCATGCAAAAAATAAAACTTAAAATTGTTAATCCTAAAATAGGAAAAGAAATTCCATTACCAAGCTACGCTACAGATGGTTCAGCTGGATTGGATTTACGTGCCTGTTTAGATAACGAAAAAATATTAGCTCCAGGTGAAACCTTTTTAATTCCTACGGGAATGGCAATTCATATTGCCGATCCTGAATTGGCAGCGGTTATTTTGCCTCGCTCGGGTCTTGGGCATAAAAATGGTATTGTTTTAGGTAACCTTGTCGGTTTAATTGATTCCGATTATCAAGGCGAGTTAATGGTTTCTTGTTGGAATCGTAGCCAAACTCCTTTTACCATTGAAGTTGCTGCTCGTATTGCACAATTAATGTTTGTACCTGTCATGCGCTGTGCCTTTGATATTGTTGAAAGCTTTGAAGAGAGTTTACGAGGAGTGGGGGGGTTTGGTCATACTGGCCACCAATAACTCTTCGCTCTTGAATTTTATGCTTTTCCACCGTCGCTTCAAGCTATGGTGGACAAGGTTGACAACCGTAGCCTTGGCGAAAGCAGGTTGCATTTTATATGGATGGAAAATTATCTCAT
Organism: Candidatus Berkiella aquae; assembly: GCF_001431295.2. Lineage (NCBI taxonomy): Bacteria > Pseudomonadati > Pseudomonadota > Gammaproteobacteria > Candidatus Berkiellales > Candidatus Berkiellaceae > Candidatus Berkiella > Candidatus Berkiella aquae. The sequence goes on from NZ_LKAJ02000001.1 coordinate 270,417, forward strand.
GATTGAGCAAGCAATGAATTATGATATTTCTGCTGTCAAACCTGAAATTTTTCGCGCCTGTGATATTCGCGGCGTAGTCGGTAAAACCTTAACCCCGGAAGTAGCCTATTTATTAGGATTAAGTTTTGGTACTTTAGCCTTACAAAAAAATCAATCACAAGTGGTGGTAGGACGTGATGGACGACATTCAGGAGCTTGGCTCAGCGAAAGTTTAAGCCAAGGCTTAATGGCCAGTGGTTGCGATGTTATTGATTTAGGACAAGTGCCAACCCCGGTTGTTTACTTTGCAACCTATGTGCTAAAAACAGCGACAGGAATAATGATTACAGGAAGCCATAACCCACCAGATTATAATGGCTTTAAGATGATGCTAGCAGGAGATACGCTGGCTGAACAAGACGTAGAAGCACTCTATCATTGCATTCAAACGCAACAATTTTCACAGGGAAATGGGCGTTTAATATCGAAAGATATGATAGGAGAGTATATTGCGAAGATCCAACAGGATATAACCATCAACCGTCGTCTAAAAGTTGCGATTGATTGTGGCAGTGGTGTTGTTGGTTGTTTAGCAGAGCGCTTTTTTGCTTCTTTAGGCTGTGAGGTCGTGCCACTTTATTGTGAAGTAGATGGTAACTTCCCTTATCATCATCCTGATCCAGGCCAACCAGATAACTTGCAAGATTTGATAAAAGTCGTTGTTAAAGAACAATGTGATTTAGGACTTGCTTTTGATGGTGATGGCGATCGTTTAGGAGTCATAACCAATCAAGGGGAAATTATCTGGCCAGATCGAGTGATGATGCTGTTTGCCGCTGATTTGTTGCAACGTGTTCCTCATAGCAAAATTATTTTTGATGTCAAATGTTCCAAACTGCTAGCACAGCGTATTCGCGAGCTTGGTGGTGAACCCATCATGTATAAAACGGGACATGCACTTATCAAACGTGAAATGAAAAGAACGCAAGCAGCCTTAAGCGGAGAAATGAGCGGACATTTCTTTTTTAAAGAGCGCTGGTACGGGTTTGATGACGCTTGCTACGCAGCCGCTCGTCTTTTAGAAATCATTAGCCAGCAAGATAAGCCATTGCATGAACTATTTAGTGATATTCCCAATAGTGTCAACACGCCAGAGATTAATATAGCCATTGCGGAAGAGAAAAAATTTGCTTTTATTGAAGCCTTAAAGCAGCAACATGGTTTTATCGATAGTCAATTGATTACGGTTGATGGTTTGCGAGCAGAATTTAAAGATGGTTGGGGATTAGTGCGTGCATCTAATACAACCCCATGTTTGGTCTTACGTTTTGAAGCAGATAGTGAATCAGCTTTACGACGGATCCAAGCAGATTTCAAACGAGCTATTTTGCAATTGGCACCAGAGTTAAAGGTTCCTTTTTAAATGTTGTTATTGCCTTTGATGGATGCAACTTATCTGGAAGAAAAAGCCACAACTGAACAGTTGTTGGCTTTTTCGCATAGTGTCCGCCAATCTCCCATTCTGCCTGCAGGTATTTGTGTTTATCCGCAACATCTGAGTTTGTTAAGAAGTGAATTAAGAGATTTGCCTTTAGCTTGGAGTGCTGCCATTAATTTTCCTAGTGGCACTTTGACGGATGCGCAAATTAAAGAACAAATTAAACAAGCACGAAACTTAGGTGCAACAGAGCTTGATATTGTCATGCCATATAGCGCTTTTTTAAAAGAAAAAAATATGATAGCAGTAAGCGATTTTATTGCAATGTGTCGTGAACAGATGGGCAATACGATCCTTTTAAAATTAATTCTTGAAACAGGCGAAATTCAGGATCCCAAGATGATTTATGAGTTGAGCTATCTTTGTTGTGAACAAAGGGTTGATTTCATTAAAACCTCAACGGGTAAAGTCATTGAAGGAGCGACCTTGGTAGCAACGGCAAATATATTACAAGCGATTAAAGAATTTGCGGCACATAAGCAACATCGAGTGGGCTTGAAAGTTTCGGGTGGCCTTAAGAGCCAAGCACAAGCGTTGGAATATTATGAGCAGGTTAAATTAATGCTGGGAGTTGATTGGCTCACCCCTAAATTATTTAGAATCGGTGCAAGTCATCTATTTAAAACGATTGCTTTTCCAGAGGCGTAGTACTGGGAGCGGCATTAGGTGATGGTTCAGACGCTGAGTTAGGTGCTGTTTGTGAACCTGTTTTTGTGGTTTGTAGTTCGGTGAAGTGTTCGGCTAATAATTTGTATTTCTCTATAATTTCTAATTTTTCTGCCTTCTTTCGTTCTAAAAAAGCTTGCCCATCTTTAATTTGACGTTCACTTTCGGCAATGGTCTTTTGCAAACTTTCAGGAAGCGCTTGTGATTTTTGTTGATAAGTTAATGCTGCAGCTTGAGCATCTTTGAGTTGTTTTTCAAGACCACCTAAATTTTCTTTGATGATATTTTCAAGCACTGCAATAGAAGCGAGTTTATCGTCTCTTGCACGATTAATATCTGCAACGCTGGCAAATGATTTTAATAAAATATTATCTTTATGAGCTTGTGCTTGTTCTTGTTGATTTTTGAGTTCAACTTGTTTTTGTGCCTCTCGCTGATCTTGCGCCGCTTTGGCATCAGCGGCAATTTCTTCATCAGTTTTACGAGGTAAAACGGTTTCAATCACATTGCCTGTGGGACTTATCACTTCATAACCTGAATTGGCGAAATCAGCAGGTACGCTATTGGATATGACAACATTACCTTCTTTGTCTTTATAGCGATAATAGTTATCTTGAGCAAAAGCACATGTCATACTGGTATGACTAATAATGAACAGGATTTTCACCCAGGTACTTGCTTTCATGACTAACCCTTTTTGTATCCTCAATTTTTAGAGTATATACCAAGAGGCGAAGCATGATTAAAGAGGCGCAGAAGGGGGGTTCTGCGCTGCCTCAGAGAATGGCGTATTATGAGGAAGAGATACCGTATTGCTGGCGATACTCGGCCATGGGTTTACGAAACGCGCTAAATTGAGGCTCATTTTCAATAAATTCCATGATATGGGTAAGAGTAATGATGGAAACAACACTAACTTGCAAGCTAGATTCGATTTCTTGAATGGCAGATTGCTCGGTTTGACCTTTTTCTTGCCTATCTAAGGCGACGATGATCCCAGCAACGGTTGCATTTGCACCTTGAATAATTTGCAGTGATTCTCTAATGGCGGTTCCTGCTGTTACCACATCATCAATAATTAATGCACGTCCTTGTAGTGGGGCACCCACAATTAAACCGCCTTCACCATGGTCTTTTGCTTCTTTACGATTAAAGCAGTAGGGTACATTACGTTGAAATTGCTCATTCAAACCAATTGCCGTAGCGGTAGCAAGTGGGATCCCTTTATAAGCGGGGCCAAATAACACATCAAATTCAAGAGAGGATTGCATAATCGCAGCAGCATAGCATTCGCCCAACACTTTGAGAGAATCGCCGGTATTGAATTGGCCAGCATTAAAAAAATAAGGGCTCTTACGACCCGACTTAAGTGTAAAATCACCAAAGCGCAGTGCATTATGTTCTAAAGCCAAATCAATAAAGGTTTTTCGGTAGGTTTCCATCATCAACTCTCTTTCGTTATACTCTTTCCAGTTTGAATTTTACCCTATTTGATTGTGGGACTAAGAATGCGCATTATCACTATGAATGTCAACGGAATCCGCTCAGCAGAGAAAAAGGGAGCGCTTAGGTGGCTTGCTAAGCAAAACGCTGATGTGATTTGTTTACAAGAAGTTCGGGCACCCGATGCTATTTTTGAGCAAGAAGCCTTTCAATTACCAGGTTATTACTGTAATGCCAAGAGTGCGCAAAAAAGTGGCTATAGTGGTGTTGCGATATATAGTCGTCAAAAGCCCGATAATGTGATTAGTCATATCGATTATGGTTTAGCGGATGATGAAGGGCGTTATTTACAGATTGAACTAGGTGAGTTGGTTATTATCTCATTATATATGCCATCGGGTACCAGCGGTGAAGGTAGGCAGGCATTAAAATACCATTTTATGGATACTTATGAAGCCATTATGCAGCGTTATTTAGAGACGAAACGTCCGCATATTATTTGTGGCGATTGGAATATTGCCCATAAACAAATTGATTTAAAAAATTGGAAAACAAATCAAAAGAACTCAGGATTTTTACCAGAAGAGCGTGCCTGGCTAGATAAGGTATTTGAAAAAATCGGTTTTGTTGATGCGTTTCGTGTTGTAAACCAAGAAGCTGAACAATATACCTGGTGGTCAAATCGATCACGTGCTTGGGAAAATAATGTGGGATGGAGAATTGATTACCAAATTGTGACTCCCGATTTGAAACAAGCAATTAAAAACGTCAGTATTTATCGAGATGAAAAATTTTCCGATCATGCACCATTAACAATAGATTACGATTTATCGCATTTGATGATTACAGGAAAGGTTGAATAGTTCGTTGAGGGATCGTCATTGCGCACAAGGTCGCAATGACGAGAAGTTTATAAATCTAATAATCGTTTCTGTCTAATGATTAACTCTTGGATACCTTTTTGCGCTAATGCTAGCATATTGCTGAGATCAGTACCTTTAAAAGGTTTTCCTTCTGCAGTCCCTTGTACTTCAATGAATTCGCCATTGGCATTCATGACGACATTCATATCTGTTTCTGCATTAGCGTCTTCGGCGTAATCTAAATCGAGAACGGCTTCATTTTGATAAATGCCAACAGAAATCGCTGCAATCAGGTACTTGAGTGGATTTTTTTTAATCATTCGGCGTTTTTGCATCCAATTGAATGCTTCAACTAAAGCAATGCATGCTCCGGTAATGCTGGCAGTGCGCGTGCCGCCATCGGCTTGTAATACATCACAATCGATTGTAATGGTATTCTCGCCAAGTGCTTCTAATTCGACACAAGAGCGTAGCGAACGACCTATTAATCGTTGTATTTCTTGAGAACGGCTAGCAGGACGCCCGGTAACTGCATCACGCATCATGCGTTCAGTGGTTGAGCGGGGTAGCATGCCGTATTCTGCAGTGACCCAACCTTTGCCTTGGCCTTTAAGAAAGCGTGGCACGCCAGGAACAACCGAGGCATTACAGATGACTTTGGTTTCGCCAAATTCGACCAATACAGAACCTTCAGGATGTTTAACATAATTACGGGTAAATTTGACTTCTCTGAGTTCATCGCGGTTTCTAGCACTGGGTCGCATGGAAAATTTTACCTTGGTCAAAAAAAGAAAGGTATTATATACCGCTCGTACTTGAAAATGCGATATTTTCAAGTACGAGCGGGGCGGACGTTATCTATTGCACTAGCGTGAAGCTCAATAACAAATATGTTAGCATCACCTTTCATGGGCACGTAAAAAGTTAAATAATCAACTTTATTTTCGGAGATTAAGTCGCAAATGATAGCCAGTATGACTGCCTTTGCCCGAGCGGCAGCTTTGCAAGAATGGGGACAGGCTACATGGGAGTTACGCTCTGTTAATCATCGCTATCTCGATATTACTTTTAAAATGCCTGATTATTTTCGAGAATATGAAGTTGAGTGGCGAAATTTGCTAGCTAAAACGCTACATCGCGGTAAGGTAGAATGTCATTTAAGCTTTATTCCCAGCGCTAAGACGGCCCCTGCGTTACAGATTAACAGTAATTTGGTTAATCAACTTCTTGATGCTGCCAAACAGTTGGCCACTCATGATTCTGTTGCAACTGGTATGAAAGCGATGGAATTGCTGCGCTGGCCAGACGTTGTGCGTCAGGGCACTATTGATTATTCCGAGCTAAAATTACCGTTAACGGCCGAGTTAACACAAGCGCTACAGCGACTTGTGCAAAATCGGCAACAAGAGGGAGCTGCGCTAAAAATAGTGCTAGAGGGCAAATCTGCTCAAATTTTAGAGCAGGTTGCTATTGTGAAAGAAAGATTACCTTTATGTTTAGAGGCGCAAAAGCTAAAAATCACTCAGAGATTGGCAGATATTCAAGCCAATGTTGAAAAAGAACGATTAGAACAAGAATTAGTTTTTTATGCACAACGAATGGATGTTGCAGAAGAAATTGATCGATTAGTAACGCATGTTCAAGCAGTAGAGCAAGCCTTGAAAATACCGGCGAGTGGGCGACGTTTAGACTTTTTAATGCAAGAAATGAACCGTGAAGCGAATACCTTGGCTGCTAAATCTTCTGATCATTTGGTAACCAAAGCAGCAGTGGAGCTTAAAGTGATTATTGAACAAATGCGTGAACAGATTCAAAATGTGGAATAACCCATGATAAATGCTCCTTTTTGGTCAAAAATCAACGTCGCAGTAAACGGTTACATACTATGAATTTATCTGGAACACTTTATATTATTTCTGCTCCTTCTGGTGGGGGTAAAACAAGCCTGGTCAATGCCATGCTCGCAGAACTTTCTAATATTACGGTTTCAATTTCGCATACAACACGAGCACCCCGTGTCGGAGAAATAGAGGGTAAAAATTACTTTTTTGTAGATGAGGCAACTTTTCGTCATCATCAAGAGGCTGGTACTTTCTTAGAGCATGCCAAAGTATTTAACAATTGGTATGGTACCTCAAAAACCTGGGTTTTAGAGCAGCTCGCGAAAGGGATAGATGTTATTTTAGAAATTGATTGGCAAGGTGCGCACGCAGTAAAAGAGCAAATGGAATGTACGAGTATTTTCATTTTGCCCCCTTCTCGTGAGGTTTTGTTAAAACGATTGGTGAATCGTAGCCAAGATAGCCAAGCGATTATTGATGTGCGGATGAAACAAGCTAGCCAGGAAATTTCTCATCATACAGAATATGATTATGTTGTCGTCAATGATGATTTTGAGTTAGCGCTACATGATCTGAAGTCTATTATTATCGCTAACCGTTTGCGGGTTGTGAAACAGAAAGTACGATATGAGGCGTTACTCCATTCTTTGGTTGTCAAAGAACAATAATGAGTCGCGTAACTGCACTGTTCGTAGACCAATCGAATCGGTTAACATAGTTATTACAACAAGCATGATTTTAAATGAGTGGAGGTTATAAAGATGGCTCGTATTACAGTTGAAGATTGCTTATCAAACGTTGCCAATCGCTTTGAGCTGGTTTTGGTCGCAACAAAGCGTGCTAGACAGCTTGCTATGACAGGCGCAGAACCTTTAGTAGCTTGGCAAAATGATAAACCAACCGTCGTTGCATTAAGAGAAATTGCATTGGGACATTTTGGACAAGAGTTTTTAGCACAGCCTGATAATTAAGCCATTCCACTTAGTCAAAGAGGTTGCCAGTGTTTGCATTTACCGATTTAAGAGATGAACTGGCGCTATATTTACCCCCTGAACAAGTCGAAGAAATTACCCATGCGTACCTGCTTGCAGAAAAAGCGCATGAGGGGCAAAAACGTTATACAGGTGAACCCTACATTTCACACCCTGTCGAAGTCGCACGTATTTTGGCAGGGCTGCATATGGATTATCAATGCATCATGGCGGCAATGCTTCATGATGTGATTGAAGATACGGCGATTGATAAATCAGCTATCGTTGCTCGCTTTGGTGAGAAGGTTGCAGAGCTTGTTGATGGCGTTAGCAAATTAAAACAAATTAAATTTGAAAGTCGAGAACAAGCACAAGCCGAAAATTTCCGCAAAATGATGTTAGCAATGGCGCAAGATATACGCGTCATTTTGATAAAATTAGCAGACCGCTTACATAATATGCGCACATTAGCGTGTTTACCTGCGCCCAAAAGAAGACGAATTGCGCTTGAAACACTTGAGATCTATGCGCCCATTGCCCATCGCTTAGGCATTAACCATATGCGAGTCGAATTCGAAGATTTAGGCTTTGCTTCGTTATATCCTTTGCGTTATCGCGTTTTAAAAGAATCGGTTAAACGTGCACGCGGCAATCGTAAGGCCTTAATTCATACCATCGAAAGTGAAATAAAAAAGCGACTCAATGAAGCAGGACTAGTCCAAGGCACGATTTGGGGCAGAGAAAAGCATCTGTATAGCTTGTATAAAAAAATGCATCAAAAACGTTTGTCATTGTCAGAGGTGATGGATGTTTATGCCTTTCGTATTGTTGTTGATAAAATGTCCGATGCTTATCTTGCATTGGGTGTGGTGCATAGTATCTATCGCCCCATTGCGCGACGTTTTAAAGATTATATTGCCATTCCTAAAGCGAATGGTTATCAATCATTACATACAACACTTATTGGTCCACATGGTGTGCCCATCGAAGTGCAAATTCGTACGCAGGAAATGGAACATTTAGCAGAAAATGGTATTGCAGCACATTGGTTATATAAGACGACCGAAAAAGAAACGTCTCAAGTTCATACCAAAGAATGGTTAAAAGATTTATTGGAGCTGCAAAAGCATACTGGAAATCCAATCGAATTCATTGAAAATGTAAAGGTCGATTTATTCTCAGAAGCCGTTTACGTTTTTACGCCTAAAGGAACCATTTTTTCATTGCCGCAAGGGGCGACGCCAGTCGATTTTGCTTATATGGTGCATACGGATATTGGCAATGCATGTGTTGGTTGTAAAATTGATAGACGGTTAGCACCCTTAAGCACCAGGCTACGTAGTGGTCAGACGATTGAAGTCATTACCGCAACCGGCGCTCATCCCAATCCTGCCTGGCTGACTTTCGCGGTTACGGGTAAAGCGCGCAATAATATTCGCCATTGGCTCAAGAGTCAGCAATCTGCAGAATCACAAGCATTAGGCAAAAGATTACTCAATAGTATATTGGTCGAGACAAATCAGTCGTTAGATAATTTCTCGACCAAGAGCTTGGAAGATGCCGTTAAAGATATGGGATTGCGAACGGTTGAGGAACTTTATGAGGATGTTGGCTTAGGTAAACGAATGGCGCCTTTAGTTGTAAAAAGGTTGCTTGCTTCGATACAAGCCGTTGACGGTGTTGAAAGCAAACGACAAACAAAACCACTTACCATTAAGGGAACAGAGGGGTTAGTTGTTACTTATGCAAAATGTTGTTATCCCATTCCAGGAGATTTAATTGTTGGTAGTCTTGCACAAGGGCAAGGTGTTGTCATTCATAAAGAACGTTGTCATAAGATTGCTAGACTCAAAAAGATCAGCCATGAGTACATTAATGTTGCTTGGGAAGATAAAGTCGTTGGTGAATTTCAAGTTCCCGTTGTGGTAGATGTTGTGAATGGGCGAGGTGTACTTGCCTCTTTAGCCAATGCGATTGCTGATTCTAATGCAAATATCATTAATGTTCATGTTGATGAAAGAGATGGATCACATAATACCGTTAAATTCATTGTCTCGGTTCGAAATCGTTCCCATTTGGCAAGAATCATGCGTCGCTTGAGAATGGTCAATGAAGTAACGCGCATTACTCGCGGAAAATAATGGACTCAGTAATTGCAAACAGAAGTATCATTTGATTGGTTTTCGCCCATTGCCTCACTAAAAGGGGTTGGTGAGAAAATAGCAGAAAAACTTGTTAAATTACAAATTTTCACCATGGGTGATTTATTGCTTCATTGCCCTTTTCGTTATGAAGATCGTACTCATCTAACACCGATAAAGGATTTGCAAGCAGAAAAAACTTGTGTGATCCAAGGCAAGATTTTGCATAGCAAAGTTGAAAATTTCCGAAAAAAACGTTGTGTTTTAACCATGTCTGATGAATCAGGCGGTATGGTTCAAGTTGTTTTTTTTCATTATCTTGCACAAAAACCATGGAAAATAGGAGGGATTTTACGCTGTTATGGTCAAATAAAAGCACAGTCCCATTTTTTGCAGATGGTGCACCCAGAAGTTGAATTCATTGATGATAATAATTCATCGATGCCTTCAACATTGACAGCGGTTTATCCAACGGTTGCTGGATTATCACAAGCATGGTTGCGCAAAACCATTGGTAAGTTATTAGATACCTACCGCCTACGATTTAAAAATCAAACAGATATTTTTGTCAATCATCTTGAAAAATTGGCGATGCAAACTTGGGTCGATGCATTATGTAATATTCATCAACCAACCAGTGATATGGATATTGCAGCATTAACCAATAGAAAGCATGCAGCGTATACGCGTCTGATTGCAGAAGAATTATTTGCACATCAATCAAGCTTAGCACGTCTTCGACAACAAACGAATCAACAACGCGCAACGAAACTACCGCAGCATCAAACATCCTATCAAGCATTTTTAACAACCTTACCCTTTTCACTCACCGATGCACAGATGAATGTTTGGCAGGATATTACGCAAGATTTGGCAAAAGAGACACCCATGATGCGTTTAGTGCAGGGGGATGTAGGATGTGGCAAAACCATTGTAGCAGGATTGGCAGCATTACAAGCGATTGCCAATGGAACACAAGTTGCGATTATGGCGCCAACAGAAATTCTTGCTGAACAACATTTATCCCACTTTATTGAATGGTTTAGACCATTGGGATATCGCTGTGAATTATTGGTCAGTAAAATGAAAAGTAAAGAAAAGCGGAATATCAAAGAAAATATAACGCTTGGGTTGACGCATATTATTATTGGAACCCATGCCTTATTTCAAGAAGATATTCAATTTCATCATTTAGGCCTAGCGATTATTGATGAACAACATCGTTTTGGGGTGCATCAACGATTAGCACTGCAAGCAAAAGGGGTCAGTGCTATCAATCCTTGCCATCCCCATCAATTGATCATGACCGCAACACCTATCCCTCGTACCTTAGCCATGAGCCAATACTCACACTTAGATATTTCAGTGATTGATAGCTTGCCTCCTGGGAGACAACCTATAACCACATTAACTATCTCGCAAAGCCGCCGTGATGAAATGATTGAACGTATGAGACATGTCTGTCAAAAAGGTCAGCAAATCTATTGGGTTTGCGCATTAATAGAAGAATCAGAAATACTGACATGCCAAGCTGCAGAGGTTGCTGCACAAACATTACAGGAAGCGATGCCTGAATATAAAATAGGTCTTGTGCATGGTCGGTTAGATCCCGATGAAAAAGAAGCTATCATGCAAGCTTTTTACCGTAATGAAATTGCTGTTTTAGTTGCAACGACTGTGATAGAAGTCGGTGTGAATGTACCTAATGCAACATTAATGGTCATTGAAAATCCTGAGCGCTTTGGCTTAGCACAATTGCATCAGTTACGAGGGCGGGTTGGCAGAGGCAATGAAGCAAGTTTTTGCATCTTGTTATATGGCTCATTAAGCAAAATGGCAAAAGAGCGCCTTAGTATTTTAAGAGATAATATTGATGGTTTTATTATTGCTGAGGCAGATCTTGCTATGCGTGGACCTGGTGAAATATTAGGTACCAAACAGACAGGGGCTATTTCTTTTAAAATTGCTGATTTGCAGCGCGATCAAGCTGTATTAGAATCCATCACTGAACAAGCGCAAAAGCTGCAATTATTACCTGCACACTATATAGATCGCCTTATCACAAAATGGCTTGGTTTTCATGACTATACTAAAGCATGACATCGTTTTGAAAACACTAAGGATAGTCTTATGCAAGAGAGACTATTTGATTTAATTGGCGCTAAATTGGGTTGGGGCGCACAAAATCATTTAACTCAACAAGGGCCTGAAGTTTTTAAAGATTTTGCAACAATGCCAAAAATATCGTGGCGTTCAATGCTAAGCCCTTCTGTTTCTTATGAAAATAATCTCAAATTGAATTATCCAGAGCGCTTACAGCAAGTTTATGGATTATGCGAAAAACTAGCTAGCGAAGTTCAGCAAACAATAGCCTCAAAGCATTATCCATTAGTGATTGGGGGCGATCATGCGATGGCTATTGGCACTTGGAGTGGTGCTGTTCATGCATTGGCAGCTTCACAAGCTTTTGGATTAATCTGGATTGATGCTCATATGGATTCACATACCCCACAAACAACCCCCTCAATGGCTATCCATGGTATGCCATTAGCGGTGTTAATGGGATATGGCGAGTCGGCATTAACCCATCTTGCAGGGCCAAGTCCCAAATTAAATCCTCGCCATGTTGTCTTGATTGGGGTGCGTAGTTTTGAACAAGGGGAAGCTGCGTTATTAAAAGAGTTAAATGTTACTGTTTATTACATGGACGATGTGAAGAAATTAGGTGTTAAAACCGTATTTGAGAAAGCCTTACAACAGGTAACTCAAGGCACTAAAGCATTTGGCGTGAGTGTTGATTTAGATGCATTTGATCCCGCCTTGGCTCCTGGGGTTGGTACGCCAGAACCAGATGGCTTGCCTACAAAAGAAGTATTGGCTGCGTTAAAAGAAATTTCGAGTCACCCTCTTTTTTGTGCGTTAGAGATTGCAGAATTGAACCCTAATAAAGATAGTGACAATAAGACACTTATCTTAACTCAGAATATAGTGGAAAGTGTGGTAAAACATGAATAATCAAGAATGGATTGCTAAAGAAGAAAAACATTGTGCCCATAATTATCATCCCTTACCCATTGTGCTGACCAAAGGCCAGGGTGTTTGGCTTTGGGATATTGAAGGAAAACGTTATTTAGATATGATGTCAGCTTATTCTGCTATTAGTTTAGGACACTCACATCCTAAATTAATTTCTGTATTGAAAGAACAAGCGGAAAGACTCTGTGTTGTATCTAGAGCATTTCATGCAGATACGTTACAGCCATTTCTAGAGAAATTATGCACTGTTAGTGGAATGGATATGGCATTACCGATGAATTCGGGTGCAGAAGCGGTTGAAACCGCATTGAAAGCAGCACGGCGCTTTGGTTATGAACAAAAGAGCATTCCTGATAATCAAGGAGAAATTATTGTTGCTAGAGATAATTTTCATGGACGCACGATTAGTATTATTAGCTTTTCAACAGAAAAAGCCTACCAAGAACATTTTGGACCGCTGACGCCAGGATTTGTAACAATACCATTTGGTAATAGTGAAGCCTTAAAACGAGCGATTACCCAAAATACCTGTGCTTTTCTCGTAGAACCTATTCAAGGTGAAGCGGGTATTCAAATTCCACCTAAAGGTTGGCTCAAAGAATGCGAAGAGATTTGTCGTGCAGAAAACATCTTATTCATTCTAGATGAGATACAGTCCGGGTTAGGAAGAACGGGAAAAATGTTTGCCTTCGAGCATGAAGATGTGCAACCTGATGGATTAATTTTAGGTAAAGCATTGGGAGGCGGTATTTTACCGGTATCCGCATTCTTAGCAAGAAAAGAAGTCATGGATGTTTTTGCGCCAGGCACTCATGGATCAACGTTTGGCGGTAATCCACTTGCTGCTAAAATTGGACTCGCTACACTTGGAGTCTTTGAGGATGAAGACATTGTTAAAAATAGTTTTGAGATGGGAAATATTTTATTACAAGCGTTACGTACAATTAAACATCCATTAATTAAAGAAGTGCGTGGAAGGGGATTATGGATTGGAGTTGAGATAAATAAACCTAATGTTGCTCGAGCTATTTGTGAGAAGATGATGACATTAGGTGTTTTAGCGAAGGAAACGCATGATACGGTTATTCGTTTTGCGCCGCCACTTATTATCAAAGAAAACGAAATTGATTTTGCGGTAGCGCAGTTTGCGAAAGCGTTAGAGGAGTTCTAATGCTTTCGTTTCTGATGAGGGCTTTGCTTGGCTGCTGTCGGTTTAAATGCCGGTTTTGTCGTTAATTCTTGTTTAGATCTAGGTTCTGGGCTCATTGCATGACTGCTTGCTTGGTGTTGCCAAGCTTTAAATGTATCGGTCCATAATTGGGTTAATATTCGCGCTGATGTTAGCATTTGGGCATTCATACCTAGATACGGTTTTTGCCAATTCATTCTCGTGTATCTGTATAATGTTTGAGGTTGCTGTCTTAATTCCATACAGTGCGTGAACCAACGTGCATTTTCATGTGCTGCTTGCTGCAATGACCATTGTTGCCAGGTTAGCCAGTCCCACCATCCTTGCCAAAAATGTTGTTGTATCGCTTGATAGTTTTGTAACCATTCTTGGTTAAAAGTGGCATAGGGATGATACGGATCATTTTCCAACGTAGGCATATGAAAGCCTGGAAATGCATTCTTCATTACATTAAAAGGATCAAAGGGTAACTTAGCATGTAGATTCATGATTTATACCTTATGGCGAAATCTTAAAGAACGACTACCTTATAAGTTTAATCTAACTTTGCAATGCAGCAATTGAAATTATTTATGCTGCAAACAAGCACAGTTAAAGAGGTTTGCATGAATCAATATAGTGCTTATGCGTTATTAGCTTTAGCACAAGCTGCAATTGCGGTGAATGTTGTTGTGGGAAAATTTGTGATAGAAGCACAAATGCCCATTTTTGTATTTCTTGGCGTACGTTTTTTGATTAGTAGTGTATTTTTGAGCGTGTTGATGGTATTAGGAAGAATATCGCTGATTTCACCAACGCATCCCACAAGAAGACTTGAAAAGCGAGATTGGATTTTTTTATTAGGTCAAGCAATGACGGGGGGCTTTTTATTTAATTATTTATTCTTTTGGGGAATTGAATCAACGACGGCAACCTCTGCCGGTATTATTAGTAGTACGTTACCTGCATTTTTAGCGATTGCCGCTTTCATTGTATTACAAGAAAAATTTACACGCTTAAAAGTGTTTGGCATTATCTTGGCTATTCTGGGTATTATTGTAATCAATTTAGATAATGGCACTGATCCTGATGCCGTGACCGGCAGTTTTTTTGGAGATTTTTTAGTACTGTTAGCTATTTTACCCGAAGCGCTGTATTCCATTTTTAACAAATGCATTAGCCATCGTGTCACACCTTTAGGGAGCGCATGTGTTGTCAATTGGATGATTTTTTTGTTGATATTGCCTTTATGTTTGGGATCATTAGAAAATGTAGATATGTCAGCTTTCCCGGATCATTATTGGGGTTTAATTGCCATAGGGAGTTTGTGTGGCGCATTTTTTTACTGGGCATGGGGAAAGGGATTACAAATTATCCCAGCCAGTACTGCGGCAATATTTGGTGGTGTATTACCAGTGGTGATTTCTTTACTGGGCTATTTTTTCCTAAATGAAATTTTTGGATGGTATGATTTGTGTGGCATGCTCTTGGTATTTGCTTCCATTGCTACAGGGGTTGAAAGGAAGCCTAGAAAAAAGATAGCAGTAAAAAATATTGGTCACAGTTATGAGCTGTAACCAAACGATTTTTTTACCAGCTCTACTTTATCAGGTAAAGAAGAAATTGTTTCTACAGATTGTTGAGACGAACTAATGACGTTATATCGAAAAAAAATACTATCTTGACAGACAGGAGGTAACATCGTTATTTCGCTTGGGAAACTTGTGGTATTTTCACTTATGTATTGTACGCATAAGTTGTAAAGGGTTGGAAATTTTGATTTGATAAGTTCTACTGAGAATTCGAGATTACCAAAAGCACTTGCATGTTGGTCAGGAGTAAAACCTTCGCTACATTTTTGGTTTAATGCCGGCCTTAAGCAACAGAAAAGCTCTAATAAGCTATTCTTTATTGAAGAATCCAGGGTAGAATTCTGGGCTAAATAATGTAAAGGGATTCTTTCTTGCCTATCTTGAGCATTAACATCGGCTTTTGCCATTAGCAATAATATAATGCAATCGGTATGGCCTTGAAAGCAGGCTAAATGTAAGGGAGTTTGTTGCTCACAATTAGATAAATTAATATTGGCACGATGTTTAATAAGTAATTCTAAAGCCTGGCTGCTACCGTTAAATGCAGCAAGATATGCAGCAGACTCACCGAGAGTGGTTGTTATATTAATGTCAAGTGTGGGCTTATATTGTAACAAAGCATAAAGATGAGTGTAACGGTTGTAAAAAGCAAGATAATGCAAAGCACCAAAGCCGTCCTGATTGGGTAGAGAAGCATCCGCATGATGTTCCAAAAAATAATTAAAAATATTGGCACTACACCCTTCTTTGGCGGCATGATGAAATAAAGTGTTGTGATTCGCATCATGTGATTTCAGTAAACCAGGATTATTATTGAGAGTCTGAATGATAAACCCATCATCTCGCAATTTAAGTGCATCTACGACATTGTTAAATACTGTTTGATCATCTGAAGAAGTGGGCCAATAACCTTGCATAATCTGAGTAACCTGTGTACATGTTAAATTATATCGAATGTTATCACGCAAACTAACTATGGTCAAAGGTATTATTGGCCTGATAAATGGTACTTTAACTTTGATTCGGACGTTTTGTCGTACCTCTGCTTGGGGTCTTGTTCTTAGTTGATGTATTGGCTCTGGGTGGTGTCACACCCTTATGTTTTTCTTTTAATGTGGTTAATGCACCTGCTCGCTTGTTGTCCTTAGTGCCAGAACTTATTTTTTCTTGGGCAGCTTTTTCTTTTTCAAGTTCAATTTGCTGCTGTTGTTTTTTTGCTTGCTCATTATTTTCTTTAAATTGAGTATCTAATTCTGAAGTAATGTCGTGTAGTTTTTTTGCCCCTTTGCTGAAGTGAAACTTGCGATCAGTATGTTGTTTCCAATTATCATTAGGATCGTTATGCATAATGCTACAGTGAGTAAATTGATGATGATCTATTGGTGGTTTTCCGAAAGCTTCTTGTACCATTTTAGAGTCAGTTACAATTTCGGTATGTCCAATGCTGATATGGATTCTAGGATCAAATTTAAAGAGAATACCATTGTCTCTAAAAACAGATTGGATCTCTGCGCGCATTTTTTCATAATGCTCTGACTCTTCATTGAGTGTCACAATCACATCTTTTCCATTTCCCCACATTTCAACACCCGTGATACTAAAAGCTAAATCGTCATATTTTTTTAGTATAGATGAAAGTTTTTTCGCAATTTTTTCCTGTTGTTTAACAGGAAGTGGAGATTCCAACCAACCAATTGTAATATGTAAATTAGAAGGGGGTACCCAATGTGTGCCCGATGTTGGTTTTCGCCATTGCTTTATGGATTGTTCAAGTGTTGTTCCGATAATAGGAATGCCAACGTAGTAATTCAATTGCTCAGAATGAACAGTCTCATGAACATGAGTATTTTTTTGTACATCTACATGATTACTGGCTTGTAGTTTTTGTAATACTTCTGCTGCATAATCTTTTGAAAGATAATAATCGGGCAAATGGCTACCGCGAAGCTGTTGTTGGTGTTCTAATTCTTGAACAACATAAGGATCAACAGGGTATACATATTTTTCATAGCCGGGTCCGGGTACATAATCAAGGCCATATGTTGTGGATGATTGCATGATTTCGTGAACAGAATGATCACGTCCTGGTAACATAAAAGCAAGGTAGGCCATTTTAATCGTGTGTAATTCTAGCTCTCGACGTTTAAGTTCGTCATCGATGCCAAGGCCAACGAGTCCTGCCATTGCGGTGGATTGGTCAAGTGTACCTGATATTCCTGCATAAACCGGTAAATTAAAAGCATGGACTTGCTTCAGATATTCTTTAGCACGTTGACCCATTTCTGACTCAGGTTTATCTTTAAATACTGCAGCCCCTGTGCCAAAATTAAGAGGTTGCCAAGGTCGATTTTTATCTTCTGGATCCCAATTCCATTCACCAATTTGATTCATAAGTTCTCGAGAAGTTAACTTCATGCGGTGATAAGTATTCATATCGACAAGGCCTTCCATGACGGCCCTCACTGTAATATTTGGGTTTTGCTTGTAAAATTCTGCTACTTCATCATGACTATTGGGGTCGCGAAGTTCTCGATTGACAGCAGCATTTGCTCCATAACGAAAAATTGGAGGTATATAACTAACAGGTCGTCGGTTCATTTCATCAATAAAATCTTGATCAAGATGCCAGCCTTTTTTGTGAGTGCTCAACCATTTGTTGATGAAATCAATTCTTTCCTGGTCGCGAATAACGGCATTAGCAAAATGATTATTCATATAAACAAAATACATTTTGTTACGAAATTCCGCCGTACGATTGTCAGGCTCCCCTGTTTCAAGCATGTTTAAATAAGCCAGTGGATTCCCTCCCAACGTACCCGGAGAATTTTGATGTATACTCATATCACCGGCAACCCGATGACGAACTTCCATTTGCTTTCGTTCGTCAAAGCTTGCATAGGGATCAGTTTTCATTATGCCGACATAATAGAGTTGCGTGGCGATGTCTTTATATTCTAAATGTCCGTAATCATGCATTAAAAATTGGGCAGTATCGAGTAATTTTTTTTGATTTTCTGGAAGCCCTTTATAAATTTTAAATTCTTCAACGAGTTTTTTGCCGATCTCTTTTCTTTTCTGCTTATTGATAAATGATAAGAATTTCTCTCTTTTCTGCTCATCTTTAATAAAATCATCTAAGCTTATATTCTTATCTTGGTTAGCCATAGCGGCAATAATTTTATTATAGGTTTCATCATTAGGATCAGAGCTTATAATACTCTTGATGTTGTCGGTAATTGCTGAATATGTTACACAAGCTGGCTGCATTTCAATGATCTCTTCAGAAGTAAATCCATGCAGCTTCATTTGTCCTGCCGTAACAGGTATCATTGGGATACCTTTTTGTATTTCCCATTCGATATAAGCATCGTACAAATCTAAGTAGCGTTGGCTATAGACATTTGCAAATTGGAGTAACGCACCCGGGTTTGTTGATTCCATTTTATCATGGGTTCTAAATTTATCATTAAAAGGAGCTATTGGTGGATTACGATGTACATATTGTAATGCTACATCTGCCATGGAATGTTCCATTAGTCTTATAGCACGTTGGTATTCTTGTATGCAGTGTTGAGTTACTTGATCTCTATACGGTTTAGGGCAATTTATTTCGTCTAATGGAATTGCTACAGGAGCAGGTTTTTTAAAAACAGGTGGTTCATCGCTGCGCCAATCTTTAAATTTATTGACGGATGATGGTTGAGCAGCTAAAGAGGTCGCCGAAGCTTTAGGCAGTGATGCACTTGTGGTTACGATAGGAGGGTAAATAACAATAGGGCTCGGCGTTTGCAAAGCTTTTTGTGGTTGAAGAGTGGAAAGGATTTTTTTTATTGCCGTCTTGAAATCTTGATGCTGTTTAAACAGGAGTTTAATATTGATTCCTATATCATTAGAAGATTTGTTCCTTTTTTCAATATCTGTAATGATATTTACCCATTCGCTTTTTAGCTGCGTATTGTTTTCTATTAAACTAACAAGATTAGCTAGCGCTTCATTTGTTTGAATACTTAAACCTTGTTTAATGCGAGGGTAAGGATTAAAAAGATTATTCACTTGCATGATTTGAGTATAAGATGACATAAACATACCTCTATCTGGAATTCATTTAACTTTTCGACTGAAAAGATAAAAAAAAATTCCGCCTATTTGGTAATAGGACAAAAGATAATTTTTGTGTGGCTGCATCAATTGGATAAAGAAGGATGGCGAAAAAAAGGGGCAAGTAGCTCCCCTTTGTTTATTTATTTAGTATTGAGGGCCGCTTGAAATTCTTGGCGTTTTGCCAAGAATGAACCACTTAGAACATAACCCTGTAAAACGCCCAGTTTGTCGTAAAACAAACCTTGGTAATGGTTATCAAGATTCTCAAATTGCCATGAACCTTCAATGCCTCGTTTTGGAGGCGCTGTTATAATAGGGTAGCAATCTACCTTCAATGAAACGGGTAAGTTTGGTAGAACCGCTTGGGTTGGATTGCCATTGAGTGTTTGTGCCAATGCGCGTGCGCACACAAGAATAGGTGAAACATATTGACGACATTCTGAGCCATATTCAGCGCAGTCGCCTAATGCATAATGATTCGACACGCTACTTTCCAGAAATGAGTTAACGACAATTCCTTGATTGACGGATAATCCAGCTGTTTTTGCGATAGCAATATGGGGCGCAAGCCCAATGGCGACTAAGACGGCATTGGTTTGTAATGTCTTGCCATTTGAAAGGCTTAAATAACAATCATGATTCTGCGTGGCTTCGGTTACATGCGCTTTTGTGTGCCATGAAACGCCTTTCTCGGCAAGTGACGCTCTTAATGCATCACCAACAGGTTCTGGTACTAAGCCATAAAGAGGGTAAGGATCCGGCGTGATAACTTCGATAGACAAATGGCTTTTGGTAAAATCATGAGCAAACTCACAACCGACTAAACCACTCCCAATAATCGTCAAATGTTGCCATGATGCTTGAGCGTTTTTGAATTTTGCATAATCCATCAAACTATTAATACGATAATGAGAATGCAGCTTTTCGATTATCGGTAATGGTTTGGGATTAGCTCCCATTGCAAAAACGAGCTTTTGATAAGCCAGATTTTGCAAATGATTATCGGTTTGTACAGAGAGTGTTTGGGTTAGCGTATCAATATGCTCTACATTACTATAAGTGAGAATAGTAGCATTTAATTGTTGTTGCATTAATGCAACATCGGTAATGATTAAGTCTTGAGGAGATTTCGCTTGATGCATTGCAGTTGATAGCAATGGTTTCGAATAAAAATGTCCGTCATCTTGAGTGAGTAGTATGAGTGGTGTATGTGTATCTAATTTGCGGAATTCTTTAGCAACGCTATAGCCTGCGAGCCCCGTACCAATAATAACAATCGGAAGACTTTGTGTCATACTATTTAAAACCCAAGCAATTTATAAGTTGAATAAATTTCTAAATAATTATCATGGCGATTTTATCACACCTCACACAACGTTTATACCAGTATGCGCTGCTGATGCGCTTACATCGCCCGATTGGCACATTGTTATTGCTCTGGCCGACTTTGATTGCCATATGGATGGCAACACAAGGCACTCCCCCATTGCCTTTAGTATTGATTTTTGTGGCGGGTGTCATAGTGATGAGAGCCGCAGGTTGTGTCATCAATGATTTTGCGGATAAAGATTTTGACGGCCATGTTAGCCGAACGAAAGCAAGACCTATTGTGAGCAAACAGGTTTCCTCACGCGAAGCGCTTATCTTATTTTTAGTGTTGCTCTTATTGGCATTTGGGTTAGTGTTATTAACGAATACCATGACGGTGCGATTGTCATTTGTCGCGCTTCTTTTAGCAACGGCCTATCCTTTTATGAAACGTTATACGCATTTTCCACAAGTGATTTTGGGAGCTGCTTTTGGTTTTGCGATACCGATGGCTTATAGCGCAATAGACCATTCCTTATCGACGGATTGCTGGTTACTTTATGCTGCGGCAATACTGTGGGCAATTGCCTACGATACCTTGTATGCCATGGTTGATAAAGAAGATGATTTGAAAGTGGGGATAAAATCAACGGCGATTGCTTTTGGCCGTTATGATAAACAGGCGGTACTAGGATGCCACTTGTTAATGATGTGCCTCATGATGATATTAGGTTGGCAGACAGAACGAGGTATCTATTATTTTTTAGGTATTGTTTTTGCATTGGGCTTTGTTTTTTATCAGCAATGGTTAATTAAAAATCGTGAAAAGGACGCTTGTTTTAACGCATTTTTGAATAACCAATGGGTAGGTGCCGCTTTATTTGCAGGCACCGTATTTGATTTTTACTTATAAGTATTTTTGCTGGATAAACATTCCTGCATCGTATTGCCAATTTGCAATAAGGTTTGCTCATAAAGTTTAGGGCCTTTAGAAAAATGCACACCGAGTGGATCCAGTTCGCGGATTTGAATAGGCAATGCACCCAAGCTGTTTTCAATCATTTTTTCACTAAATTCCGTTTCTTTAAAAACACATTTTACACCGCGATCTTGAATCAGTGCTTTGATATGCGCGAGTCCATTGGCACTCAGTGGTAAGTGGGGATTAAGCACCATGGTACCTGCTCCGTGCAAATCAAATTCCTTTTCAAAATATTGATAGCCATCATGATAGACCAGAAAGGGTTCACTTTGTACGTTGGCAAGTTGTGCTTGTAGCGTTTTCTTTAATGCTTGTAATTGTTGCAGCGTTTTTTGTGCATTCGCTTGATATTGCTTTGCATTTTGAGGATCAATTTGCGCCAAGCGATTTGCGGTTGTCGTCACAATGGCTTTGGCATTGTTTATTGATAACCAAAGGTGTGGATCGAAATCACCGTGATCATGATGATGATCATGTTCATGCGAGTCTTCTGCATCATGATGTTCCCATTCTCTTCCTTCTCGCAAAGGTAACTTAATGATATTGTCGAGTTTATCGATCTCAATGAAACCATATTGCGGTTTGAGTGAAGAGAGCGGCTTAACCATAAACGTTTCAAGGGATGGCCCCACCCAGATGATCAAATCAGCGCCTGCTAAGGTTTTGAGCGTTGAAGGTTTTAGCATAAAGGTATGTGGTGAAGCACCATCAGGGAGAATAAGCGTAGGTTCACCTATACCTTCCATAACACTCGCAACTAGCGAATGGATGGGCTTTAACGTTACGGTAACATGAGGCACTGTAGCTAGAACATTTGTGCTAAGGGCACAAAAGCAGCACAGGACGAAGAAAAAGCGATTTAACAACCTGGTCATAAGGTTTCCTGTGAATGAAACACTCAAATTATGCTTCGCATTTTGAAGTGTAACGGGTATATACTATCGAATATTATGACAAACCAATCCATTATATCAGATAATCTTATTGAAGCCTGCGCGGTGAATTACCGTGAAGGAACCAAACTGATTCTTCAAGATATTAGCTTAATTTTGAAGAAAGGGCAGATTGTTTCCATTGTTGGCCCTAATGGTGCTGGTAAAACAACCCTGCTGAAAATCCTTTTAGGTCTTATCAAACCAACAACGGGCAAGGTTAGCACCGTCCCCCATTTGCGAATTGGGTATATGCCACAACGTTGGCAGGTCGACCCCCTTTTTCCATTAACCGTTAAACGGTTTTTGCAGCTTGGCCAGGCGGATGTTTCTTTAGAAAGGACTTTGTTAGAAGTGGGCATTAAACAGCAGATTCTGGCAAATCCTCTATACACCTTGTCTGGAGGGGAGCTGCAAAGAGTATTGTTGGCAAGAGCGTTGCTTCGTCAGCCACAGTTGTTGGTGTTAGATGAGCCTGCACAAGGTGTTGATCTATTAGGACAAGGTGAGTTTTATGACTTGATAGCAAGGATCCGCGAACAACAAGGCTGTGCCATTTTATTGGTATCCCATGATTTGAATGTTGTGATGGCACAAACCGATATTGTTGTTTGTTTAAACCAACATGTTTGCTGTTCAGGACATCCAGAAAAAGTCAGCAAGGATCCGGCCTTCACTGCATTATTTGGTCATATTGCGCAAAATTTAGCTTTTTACACTCACCGTCATGATCATCATCACGATGTGCATGGGGAAGTGGTAGACACTCAGGATCATCGTCATGATTGATTATGCTGCATGGGATATTCGTTATCTTTTCGCTCCGCTAGCTGGCGGGATTGGCGTTTCCTTGGTCGCAGGGCCTTTAGGTGCGTTGATGGTATGGCGACGTTTGGCTTATTTAGGGGACACGTTATCACATTCTGGATTGCTGGGAATTACTCTGGCATTAGCACTCAACTGGGATCTCACTTTGGGTGTTTGCTTGATAGCCGTACTCATTGCGCTTTTACTCTTGGTATTGCAAACACGGATATTGGTTGCGCGTGATACATTATTAGGATTGTTATCCCATACCTCATTAGCGATTGGTTTATTGGTATTAGCAACGCTAGATACAGTGCGCGTTGATGTGTTGGGCTTTTTGTATGGTGACATTTTAGCCATTACTTGGAAGGATGTTATTACCATTTATGCCGGTGGATTATTCATCCTCGTCTTATTATCCCTCTTATGGCAAAAACTACTTCGAGCAACGGTACATGTTGAACTAGCAGAAGTAGAAGGTGTGGATACACAAAAAGTGGAAGCAGCCTATATTTTGTTACTGGCGATTGCGGTTGCCATTGCAATCAAAATTGTGGGTGTCTTGTTAATTACGGCTTTGCTGTTAGTGCCTGCTGCTGCGGCTCGGCGTTTATCAAGTAGCCCTGAGCAAATGGCTGCTATGGCAAGCGTGATAGGTCTCATTTCTGTGGTATGTGGTATTTTTGTTTCTCATTTTTGGGATTGTCCGACGGGTCCTGCCATCGTCGTGAGTGCCGCTGTTCTACTCATCATTTCAAGTATTATTATAAAAAAATCATACGCTTAGCCCATTTTTGGCTTTTTGGGGAGATGCTTTTTCTCAATAGATAAGAAAATTCCCTAAGAAAAGTAACTAATTTCTTTGCATTCTCAAAATGGCCGTGTTAGTGTTTAAAACCCTGTTGGGTTTGGATAGATTGTCAATAGGATTTGATGAGTCTTGTCTGATAAATCGATAGGGTCGTCTTGAGTAATAGGTAGTTGTTTAGGAGGGCGTATGCCAAATATATTGACGAATGTCCTGGGAGGGATCCAAAACGTCGCAAAAGGATTATTGCCATCAAATTTTCCGGTGGATTTTGAATCTTCACCACCAGCAAATCGTGATCTCATCATTGCTTATGCGCCATTAGTACGTAAATTAGCCGATGGAACCAAAGTAGCTGTAGGTACTTTTATTCCAGAGCTTTATGTATTGGCGAATACGGAGCAAGGTTCACTGCGTTGCCAAATTGAAGAAAGAGAATGGAAAGCAGCGCGCGAAGCGCAAAAGCTACCTGTAACGGTTGCCGCTTTACAAAAGACGCGTCCCGATTTATTTAAAGCCCTTTATCGTCAAGATACGGATAGCAAAAAACCTGTTCGCAAGAGTGCATTTGAATTAGCAATCTGCCCCTCACATAAGCAGCGTGCGATTGAGCTTCATGTTGAGAAAGAATATCGTTACCGGCAGGATAACCGATTACCATTTCCTGCAATGGTTTCCAAATATCGTGTTGGACCTGATTATTTACAGCATATTCAGGAAGTAGGTTTAGAGCTCAAAGAATTCCCGGGCAACTGCAAAGTCAATTTATTGAACCCAAATCCAACTAAGAGTGAAAAAATCTATCACTACTTAGGGCAGAATTTAGCTTATTTAGTAACCTTCAGCGCTGCGCTTGCCATGATAGAAGTGATGATGCTGATGGGAGTGACTTCACCGGTTGTTTTAGGTTTAGGGGTGGTTGGCACTTACTTGGCTAAAAAGACGGGTAATGACTTTGGCTTATATGATGTGGCTGAAGGTTTAATACGAGATCTTGGCTGGTTAACCTCAAAAGATCTGGGTTATCGTGGTAAATTCAGCATTATGAACGCCTTGGGAACCGGGATTTATGTTGCTGCAATTGGCGTGGCTGCGTTCTTTGCAGTGACCGCGACTTGGGGTGGAAGTTTAGCATTGCCATGGGCCGTGCTTGCAAAAACCGGTATGGGCGCAACAGCTATTACTGCTTTACAAACTGGCTTCGCTGGCTTGTTTGCAGGTATTGCAGGTATTGGTGCTGTATTAGGGGCTGCATTCCCAATCCGTTATTTCTGGGGCATGAGTGTATTTGATAATCAAATTCACCTTGATAAGAAAGTGGCAGATGCTTTACCTGTATTGAATACAGAGAAAGATTTTAAAGCGTCACTTGCTAAACAACAGGAAAAATTGTTAACGAAATTAGATAAGTCTAAATATGAATTTACGGATACCGAGCGTAAAGCGTTATCCAAAGAAATCAATGCGACTTATTTAGGTTGGAAGAATCGCTTTGGCGCCCATCCTGCACCTAAACCGCAGGTGGCTGATGAAGCGAAACAGCCCAGAAGATCGCCAAGACTTAGCGGCAAATGCAGCTAAGCTTTCGTGAAAAAAACGGCGCTAGATGCGCCGTTTTTTTTTGCTTTTTAAAAAGCCGTTTATCGAAATACTGCTACCGCTAATCAGTGGCATTTGATCCTATTGCCGACATCGTAGACACTGCCCAAAAGGTTTGAATTGGGGAAGGTGTTATGTGGCAGCCATGGGAAGTTTGGTACCATCAGCTAAAAGGACATTATAAAAGTTGGTATCAGTCAGCTGCTGGTTTACGTACCTATCAGCGTCGTAAAATAAACAAATTATTAGAGCATACCAGTTGCCATATTCGTTTTTACCAATCTTATAAACGAGCAACGTTGTATGATTATCCCATTATTGATAAGTCATTTGTGCAAGAGCATTTTCCTTATTTGAATCAGGCAAAACTGACATCGATGCAAGCAACGCAAATAGGACACAACCAAGCGATAGAAGTTCACCAATCGTTAGGGACAGCAGGGTTACCAGGAATTTATTTATATTCAACGTACGAAAAAATAGCTTCTTTTGGTAACGTGCTGAGTAAAATGTTTCCTAAGCTATTTTGGAAAAATAAAAAAATAGCAGCCTTTCATCTCTCCACAGAACCTTATTTAGCAACCAAATTCTCAACCAGGAAAATGAATTGGTTACTATTAGATTTACATCGCTCATTTTCTGATTTGATCAATGAACTACAGCGTTTTCAACCTGAAGTGTTGGTAGGGAGTGTGCAAACTTTGTGTGAATTAGCCAAGCTGCAATTATCCGGAAAAATTTCATTACGTTGCTATCATATTATTGCAACGGCAGAAGTACTAACACCGCTCGCTGAAAATTTGATTAAGAGTGCTTTTCAACAAGAGATCCATCAATTGTATCAATGCGCTGAAGGAAGTCTGGGAATGACTTGCAAATATGGCACGATGCATTTGAATGAGGATGAATTTTATATTGAAAAAGAATGGATTGATCATAAACGCCAACGTTTTGTACCCGTGATCACCACATTAAAGCGCACTTTACATCCTCTAATACGTTATCGCATGGAAGATATTTTAGTATTGAGAAATTCTCCCTGTTTGTGTGGTAATCCTGCATTAGCCGTCGATAAAATTGTTGGTCGTTGTGAAGATGTTTTGTATTTTAAACAACGAGTGAATTCAGGATTAAAGCCTATTTATGCTGATACGCTAAATCAAGTGTTAGGCGAGGTTGCGCCTTTTGTACACCAATATCAAATACTACAGCATTCTATGCGGCACCTTGAGGTGAAAATAAAGGCTGATGATTTTG
Source organism: Candidatus Berkiella aquae (assembly GCF_001431295.2). Classification (NCBI taxonomy): domain Bacteria; kingdom Pseudomonadati; phylum Pseudomonadota; class Gammaproteobacteria; order Candidatus Berkiellales; family Candidatus Berkiellaceae; genus Candidatus Berkiella; species Candidatus Berkiella aquae. The sequence goes on from NZ_LKAJ02000001.1 coordinate 297,409, forward strand.
CTTTGGCAGAAAATGCGATGAGCAAACAATTACAGAAATTGTGGGAGCTTGAGATAGTAGAGCCACCACAGCTGGAATTTGTGAGATTAGAACCAACACGATTAGATCAGATGTTTCGAACGACAAAAAGGCTGGAGAAAACGGCAGTACCTTTTTGACCTAATATGGTCTATTCATTACAAAATGGTCAGCCATTTTATGAATAAAGAAAGAGGTAATATGCATTCAGGTCCCCGTAAGACAAAAATAAAATTGATTGAAGAAGAAATTGAAAAGACCAAAAAAATCATGGAGAACAATATTGATAAATTACTTGAGCGAGGAGAAAAGCTAAACGCTTTGCAAGATAAATCACAAGAATTAAAATTACAAGCACAACTATTTAACCAACAAGCCTTAGCATTAAAGAGAGCTGAATCATTTAAGAATTTTACTTGGAGCATGGTATTGTTTGGTGCTGTAGTTGGAGCGGGATTTGGACTTTATGGTCTTGCTACAGGATATCATTTAGCGGTTGTGCCTATTGCAATGGCAATAGGATCGGGGCTTGCTTATGCATTGACCTGGCCGATATCAGCCATATTTAAACACTATCAAAAGCTCTCACTTGCAACTGCTGAGACTTTAAAACAACCGATAACCAGCCTCGTACCAAAAAAACACAAGATCTTATTGGAAGAGATCAAAGGTTTTCAGCCACATTATTTAATGCAAGAATTTTCAGCTGTTCGCAGCAAAGAACCGCCGCCAAAAGCGGCGATTCGTCTTCCTAAGTTGTTGCGTAACGATGTAAGAGTTCTTTGAAATCATGTGCGATGGCATGAGGTTTGTCGCCTTGGGTGAAGATAGCGGCTAATTCACCTTGTGGGTTAATGAGGAGGATTGTGCCGCTGTGTTCAATATGATCGGCTTCGGGTGCTTTTTCTTGCGCCATATGCACACCGATTGCTTTGGTTAAAGCACTAATATCTTCCTTTTTGCCCGTTACACCGACAAAAGCTGTGCCACGGAATTTATCTTGTTGTAAGAAATCTTTTAACCTTGCTTGCGTATCTTGTTCTGGATCAATCGTAATAAAAATAAACTGCAACATGGGGTTATTGCGCAGGCGCTGTGAAATTTGATGCATCGCTTGTAGGGTTGTTGGGCATAAATCAGGGCATGAACTATAACCAAAAAAGACAAAACTCCAACGAGACTCAAATGCATTGCGATTAAATAGATGACCATCCATATCAACTAATGAAAATTCAGGAAGCTTGTGCCCCCCTGCTAATGCGGTGCCGGAACTTAATGGTGCTAAGGATTGAGCACCCGAAGTAGTGTTGCTAACGTGATTTTCACGCCAGATCCCAATAGCCAGCGCAATGCCAATAATAAAAATAATAAATAAAGTGTGCTTTTTCATGTCGTAGCCTTAAGAGAAGTGCATAAAATAAGGTAAATAATGATCAATCAACAGACCAATGAATAAAACCATCAAGTAGATGATGGAATAAGCAAAAGTATGTAATGCAATTTTGGGGTCATCGTGGCGATATAATTTGATGCCATAATAAAGAAAATGAAAGCCAAGGCCTAATGCCAAAATGAGATAAGTCACACCACACATGCCGGTTAAATACGGCAAAATAGTTGATGCGATCAGGAGTACGATGTAAAGTAAAATGCAAAACTTCGTAAAACGAATACCGTGCGTAACTGGTAGCATTGGCAGATTAGCTTTAGCGTATTCCTCATGGCGATAAATAGCGAGCGCCCAAAAATGAGGAGGGGTCCAAGTAAAGATGATAAGGACTAACAATAAGCCAGAAGGATCAAGCTGTCCTGTTACCGCTGTCCATCCTAAAAGTGGAGGAGCAGCGCCTGCGGCTCCGCCAATCACAATGTTTTGTGGCGTTGCCCGTTTAAGGAACATGGTATAAATGAGTGCATAACCAACAAGACTAATTAAGGTTAGCCAAGCGGTTAAGGCATTAACCATCATTGTTAGAATACCTAAACCCACGGCTCCCAGGATAAATGAAAACCACATGGCTTGGATGGGACCTACGCGACCGCTTGCAATAGGACGTTGCTGGGTGCGTCGCATATGAATATCAATGCGTCGTTCAACAAGGTGATTAATCACCGCTGCAGAGCCTGCGGACATTGCAATACCAATGGTGCCAAAACAGAGTGCGTGCCAAGGAAAAATATTGGGCGGTGAAGCAAGCAGCATACCGATAGCGGAGGTTAACAGCATGAGCGCGACGACTTTGGGTTTACATAGTTCCCAATAATCATGCCAAAGCGCTGCTTTGATGAGCTCTGCTTTAGCCATGTTGTTGCTCCTTTACTTGGCAAATTTTGAAGTTGAAAGTAATGAGAGTTAATAATAGCAATGCACCCATTCCGTTATGAGCAACCGCAACGTGCAATGGCAGTGAGAAAACAATGTTTGAAATGCCAAGCGCCAATTGAATGCCTAAAAATAATGCCAGGCATCCTGCTACTTTACGTAACGGTGCATAACGCCATGCACTGCGTATTAATAAGATGCTAAAAATAAGTGTAATCAGTGCGCCAAGACGATGCATGACATGAATAGTGGTTCGGCCAGCAGTGTCTTGGAAAGCCAGCGGATTATCCATGTCAATGCCACCTAGGAAATTAAAAGCGGTGGAAAAATGGGTATTAGGCCACCAATGACCTTGGCAAGTGGGAAAGTCAGGGCAAATCAGAGCAGCGTAATTCGCGCTGGTCCAACCACCTAATAAAATCTGGCAAAATACGATGAGTAATGTAGCCAAGGCTAATGAAGATAATCCAGGTGCAATAGGGGTTGGTGCAGGATTTTTCTTGTTAAAAATGGTTAAAACACAAAGCCATAATAGACCTAGCGTGCAAAATCCGCCTAATAAATGTCCCATCACCGCTAAAGGGAATAAACGCATGGTGACCGTCCACATTCCCAATAACCCTTGGAAGATAACTAATAAAACCAGGGAGCCGGGAAGCCATAACGATAAAGTATGTTTCTTGCGCGTAAATAGTGTGATGAGTGCTAAAATAACGATCATTAAACCCAGCGATTCAGCAAAATAGCGATGCGTCATTTCTGTTTGCGCTTTTGCGACATCAACAGGCATCGTTGGATACGCAGCATTTGCTTTTTCAATGGCATCAGGGGTTTCTGGCGCTGCTAATTGTCCATAACAACCAGGCCAATCAGGGCAGCCAAGACCTGCATCTTTGAGCCTGGTGTAAGCGCCTAATAAAATGACGCAGAATGCAAGTAACACACTAAAAACACAAAAGCGTTTTAGCCAAATCGTCGCCGCTTGATTATCCAATCTTAGAAGTCCTTAATAATCGTTTAACATCGCTGAGAATATCGCGTGCTTGTGAATCGGCAGAATAACGCATCATTAAATTACCTTTGGGATCGATAATATAAACTTCCCCGACCATTTCACGTTCAAAATGTTGGCTAAGGCCAGCGAAGAGTTGATTGAAATCTGCAAGCGGCATAGTAATACGTTTCATATCAGGATAGTTGTCGCTAATAAACGTTTCACAGACACTTTTGTCACAGTTAGGATGTGCAATAAATAGTCTCTCTACGCGCGGAGTATCTTTGCCTAAAGCCGTACGGATTTGCTTTAGATTATAAAGCATATCGTGACACTCCAATCGGCAATTTTTAGGGCCTACATAAACTAACCACCATTTGCCCAATAATTGTTCACCTGAGATAGCCTGGTTTTTTTCTACATTAATAACAGGTGTAATTAAATCACCGTGATTATTGAGTTTAAGTTGGGCTTTGTTTCCCTTTTTATAAAGGGTATAAGCGAAACCAAAGGGGCCCAAAGTAATTAAAAAAATAAGCAAAATGATGATTTTTTGATGTTTGCCAGGTGTTTTAGACATAGTTATTTTCTCGTTGTAATTGGAAAAAAAATGAGAAAAGCAATAAAGTAATGGCTAATCCAAACCATTGGACAGCATATCCACGATGTCGCTCGGGTGATAACCAAGCTGTTGACTTTTCAGGTGATGAATTCAAGACAACTAACATTGGAAAAACCTTTTTATGCCATAAGGTGCTAAGTAGTTGAACATCAAGGTGTTGCATGCGCAGCGGCCATCGAATTTCTTGTGTTTCTAACGGGTTAGAAATGAACGGGTTACGATACGAGAAATCTAAATAACCTTCAATGGTAACTTCACCTATTATTGCTGGAATAGTCGGTAATTGTTGACGAGACTTGCCAAGCGGGATAAATCCACGGTCAATTAGCAGCCAGCTATCATTTGTCAGCGCAACCGGAGTAATGAGATGGTAGCCTACCTGACCATTTTTTATTTTGTTATCTAGCAAAATAGAGTATTGGTTCAGAAAAGTGCCTTGTAGGTGAACAGAGCGATAACGCTGCATTTCCCAAGAAAGCTGGGGGGCCAACAGGGTTGTGTTATTAAGAGGGGTTAAAGTGCTCGCTTCGTTTGCTTGGTTTTGTAATGCTAATTTTTGTTTTTCACGTAGCAGTTGCCAACACCCTAAGCCGCAAAGTAAAGTGACCCCGAGTAATGTAACGAGTGTTATCCATAATGAGGGTTTAAAAACCCAACGGTGCTTTGACATGACTGATCACTGGATTATTAAATTATTTATTTATGCCCTGATGCTGGGGATTGTTTTTTCGCTAGGCTCAGGAATGTATTACTTACTTTTTGCCAAAGAGCAGTCGCAAAAAACGGTTAAAGCATTAACGGTTCGTATTAGTCTATCGATAGGTTTATTTATTTTATTATTTATTGCCTTTGCTATGGGGTGGATTAGACCCCACAACTTATTACCCTAGAAACGCCCCGGGACGTTTCTAGCAGAAATTAGAACCAGTAGACAAAGACAAACAAAAATAACCATACAACGTCGACAAAGTGCCAATACCAAGCAACCGCTTCAAATGCAAAATGATGTTCTGGGGTGAAGTGGCCTTTAATACAGCGTAGTAAAATCACAATCAACATGATGCTACCGATGGTAACGTGAGCACCATGAAAACCGGTTAGCATAAAAAAGGTTGAACCATAGATCCCAGAAGCCATCGTTAATTTATAGACATGATAAGCTTCATAATATTCATAAGCTTGGCATGATAAGAAGGTCAGACCCAAAGCGATGGTGAGGAAAAGGCCAACGATCAGCTGAGTTCGGTTTTTCTTGTAAAGTCCCCAATGAGCCCAGGTAATCGTCGCACCGCTTGTCAGTAACAATAAGGTGTTAAGTGCTGGCAATCCCCATGTTGGCATAGCGTCATGAGGCCCTACAAATAATTTAGGATCAGGATTTTGTAGTAAAGGCCAAGCCAGTTTAAATTCTGGCCACAGATAAGTATGCGTTGCAGCCTTAGCCCCCTCACCCGCTAACCAGGGTAGTGCTAAATTACGCGCATAAAATAAAGCGCCAAAAAAGGCAGCGAAAAACATGACTTCAGAAAAAATAAACCATGCCATTCCCCAACGAAATGACCGATCCATTTGTTTGCTATAAAGTCCCTGATGACTCTCACGAATGACATCGCGGAACCAGCCAAACATAACCGAAGCAATAGCCAGCGCTCCGATAAAAAAGAGATAATGACCAATCCAATGGCCATGTATCAGGTTAACAATCCCCAGCATCGTTGCGCCAAGCCCGAGCGAACCCAAAATAGGCCAATGGCTTTGTGCGGGGACATAATAATGTTCATGTTGAGTTGACGTCTGTGCCACAAAAGTCTCCCTAAATCTTGTCAGTCACATCAAACAAAGTGTACGACAGTGTTAAGGTATGGTACTGAGCAGGTAATGCTGGATCTACCGTAAACACTAAGCGAAATTCTTTTTCTTCTAATGGATTCAATGGTTGATGCACAAAACAGAAGCATTCAACTTTATTGACATGCTTTGCAGCTAATCCGGGGGTCACACTGGGAATCGCTTGGACGACTCTAGGTTGATTGGTTAAGTTTTTGACACGATACGATGTCGTCACGTATTCACCGGGGTGAAGCGTTACTTTTCTATCTTTGCCGGAAAACTCGCCCGGTGGCATCGCGTGATTGAGGGTTGTTAGAAGTTCAACCGTCACCGTGCGAGACTTATCCACTTTACCCACAGGGGCTTGTGCTGTTGGTGCTGTTTTGCCATTTAAACCGGTAACTTTACAAAATACATTGTAAAGAGGCACTAATGCAAAACAAAACAGAAACATGCCGGCAACAATGGCCAGCATGATAAGAAGCTGTTTTTTTAAACGAGGATTCGCTGTCTCGCTCATTTAATCTCCGGAGGTGTTGAGAAGGTATGGTAAGGAGGAGGCGAAGGTAAAGTCCATTCTAAACCATGTGCATTTTCCCAAACTTGAGCTGATGCTTTTTCTCCGCCGCGAATGGTTTTAATAACGATATAAAGGAATAACAATTGGCTAGCACCAAATACAAAGGCACCAATGCTGACAATTTGATTAAAGTCAGCAAATTGCAATGCATAATCTGGAATTCGGCGAGGCATACCCGCTAAACCTAAGAAATGCATCGGGAAGAAAGTCACGTTAATAGAGATAAACGAAAGCCAAAAATGGGTTTTCCCGAGCGTTTCGTTGTAATAATGGCCGGTCCATTTAGGTAACCAATAATAGGCAGCAGCCATAATAGAGAAGACGGCGCCAGGTACAAGTACATAATGGAAGTGAGCAACCACAAAGTAGGTATCTTGATATTGGAAGTCAGCCGGAGTAATAGAGAGCATCAATCCGGAAAAACCACCACAGGTAAATAAGAAAATAAACGCCAGCGTAAATAACATGGGGGTTTCAAAGGACATTGCTCCTTTAAACATGGTAGCAACCCAGTTGAAAACTTTTACGCCGGTTGGGACAGCAATCAACATGGTGGTGTACATAAAGAACAACTCACCTGCTAAGGGCATGCCTGTGGTAAACATATGGTGTGCCCATACGATGAAGGATAAAAACGCAATCGCACAGGTCGCGTAAACCATCGATGCGTAACCAAATAAATGCTTACGAGTAAAGGTTGGTAGGATTTGTGAGATGATGCCAAAAGCCGGCAAAATCATAATATAAACTTCAGGGTGACCAAAGAACCAGAAAACATGCTGGAACATCACGGGATCGCCACCACCTGCAGCATTAAAGAAGCTGGTACCAAAGTGGCGGTCTGTTAATAACATGGTGACGCAACCTGCCAAAACGGGCATTACCGCAATTAACAAGAAAGCAGTGATAAGCCAAGTCCAGACGAATATAGGCATTTTCATCAAAGTCATGCCAGGTGCACGTAAGTTTAGAATCGTCGCAACGACGTTAATAGCACCCAGAATGGACGACATTCCCATCATATGAATCGAAAAGATGAAGAAATCCGTCGAAGGTGGTCCAAATGTTGAGGAAAGCGGTGCATAGAAAGTCCAACCAAAATTAGGAGCGGAGCCTTCCATAAATAGCGTACTAATTAAAATGGAGAAAGCAATCGGCAAAATCCAGAAGCTCCAGTTATTAAGGCGTGGTAAAGCCATATCTGGTGCGCCAATCATGACAGGGATAAGCCAATTTGCTAAACCGACAAAAGCAGGCATCACGGCACCAAAAACCATGATAAGGCCGTGTAAAGTGGTTAGCTGATTAAAAAATTCGGGATTTACTAATTGTTCACCGGGCCTAAAAAGCTCGGCACGAATAATCATTGCCAAGGAGCCTGCAAACAAAAACATGGCAAAGCTAAACCAAAGATACATCGCGCCAATATCTTTATGATTCGTCGTAAATACCCAGCGTAATAATCCTTTGGCAGGACCATGATCGTGATGATCATGAGCGTGATGATCGTGCGATGTAACAGTATTAGATACACTCATGGTTATTCCCTAAATTAAGACTTTTTCTGTATTGCTTCGCGTACTTTGGCGACATCACTTGGTTGTACGATATCTCCGGTATTGTTACCCCATGAATTACGTTCGTAAGTGACAATGGCGGCAATATCAAAATCGCTTTTTTGTGTACCAAATGGGGGCATTGCATTCTTGCCTTGAATAATTTGACGAATTTGTTCAGTAATATGCTCTTTCTCTGTCACAATTTTACTGCCAACTAAAGAAGGAAAAGTCGGTGGCATGCCTTCACCGGAGGCTTTATGACACATTGCGCAGATGCCGTTGTACTGTTCTTCACCATGTGCCATTAACTCTTCTTTGGAGTAATGTTTATTTTCAGCAGGCACAGCAGCGGCAGGTTCAGAAGAAGGTGCTCCTTGTTCTGCTGCCTTATCGGTAGGAGCGGGAGCAGGCGCGGGCGCGGGTTCTGCTGCTTTGGCATTGGCTGCTTTTTGTTCTGCGAGCCAAGCTTGATATTCTGCTAGCGGTTTTGCTTCAACAACAATCGGCATAAAGCCATGTTTTACACCACAAAGCTCAGCACATTGGCCGCGATAAGTGCCTGGTTTATCGGCATCGATTAACGTCCAAACTTCATTGGTGAAACCTGGGATAGCATCTTTTTTGACGCCTAATGCAGGCACCCACCAAGAATGGATAACATCTTTTGCTGTCATGATAAAACGAATTTTTTTACCAACAGGAACGACTAAAGGCTTATCGACTTCTAATAGATAGTGCGGGTTTTTAGGCGCAAGATTATTAAGCTCATCTTCTGGCGTTGAAGACATACTCAGAAAGTTGATCCCTTCATCGATATAATCATATTGCCAGTACCAGCGATGTCCTGTGACAAGAATGGTGACTTCCGCTTTGCTGGTATCGTCCATTGCAATCAGAACACGGGTTGCAGGAACGGCCATGACAATTAAGATCACAAAAGGAATAATGGTCCAGATGATCTCAACCGTTGTGCTTTCATGAAAATCCGCTGGTTTATGTCCATTGGCTTTACGGTGACGAATAATCGCATAGATCATCAACCCGTAAACCAAGATACCAATAGCAACGCATACCCATAGAATGAGCATATGTAGGTTGTAGATATCTTGACTGGTTGGCGAAGCGCCACGTGTCATGTTTAAGGTATAATCTGCCCAGGCATTGCTACAAAAGAATGCACTGAAGGCGAGGGTAAGACGCGACAAAACAGGCCATGAAGGCATGCCAGAACTCTCCATAAATTACCGAATTAGTTAGTTTTTTAAAACAAAAAATGCAAGTAAGCACCCCTTGCTACTTGTGACGTCATCTAGCTTGATGGTTAGTCTGATTCATTGTTTCTTAAGGCTGGGCGTACTTTACCTTGGTTTTTAAAAGAGTGGAATACTTGATGTGTTTACACGGCTATTTGACGACAAAATGAGTAATTTTTTTAACTCTTAAATATGTCATTTAGGATGGCACGTGACCTGGAAGCGTTGCTCTGTTTCTAGACACATTGCAGTAAGGGCATTACCCCAAACACATCCGGTATCTAAAGCATAGGCTCCTTGCGTTTCAGTTTTTCCTTGCAATGCTGCCCAGTGACCGAAGATTAATTTATCTTGAGCTGTTTTGCGGGTAGGAATTGAAAACCAAGGAAGGTAACGAGCTTCATGTGTTTTTTCACTTTTATTACTGAGATCTAGCGTTCCATTCAGATCACAAAAGCGCATCCGAGTGAAAGCATTGACAATAAATCGAAAGCGATCCCAGCCGGTTAGCTTGGGATCCCAAAGGTTAGGATGGTTGCCAAACATAGCATGGAGCGCTTCAAAGGAATGTGGACCTTGCAGGATGGTTTGCGCCTCTTCAGCGAGTGCTTGTGCCTGCGCAAGACTCCAGTGTGGGTAGATCCCTGCATGGCAGAGTGCAAATTGTAATTGTGGATCGTAATGCATTAAGGGTCTGTTTATAAGCCAATTAACTAATAGTTCTTGATCGGGCGCATGTAAGATCTCTTCATAAGTATCACCATGCTGGGGCAAGATAGCGCCAACGGATGCCGCTAATAGGGTAAGGTCGTGGTTACCAAGCACACAAATAGTATTCTCAGGTAATTCACTAATAAAACGCAAGGTGCGTAAAGACTCTGGGCCACGGTTAATCAGATCACCCGTGAACCATAAGGTGTCTCGGGTGCGATCATAATCAATCACTTCTAAGAGGGCTTCTAGCTGTGAAAAGCACCCCTGGACATCGCCAATAGCATAGGTCGACATTAGTTGACCAGCTCTGGCACGGCTAAGCGAAAAGGAGGGATAATCGCATCATAATAAGTGCCATTGGGGCAGACCATTTGATAGGTGCCATGCATGCTACCTACGGGGGTTTTGAGAATCGTGCCGCTTGTATATCGAAAACTACGCCCCGGCTGAATTAAGGGTTGTTCCCCAACCACGCCTTCACCTTTGACTTCTTGAACCTGACCATTAGCATCTGTAATAAACCAATGTCTTTTTAGTAGTTTGGCTGGCTCCTTACCGTGATTTTTAATGGTGATGGTATAGCTGAAAGCAAAACGTTTCTGATGAGGGGCAGAATGATCTCGTAAAAACTCAGTAGCGACTTCCACTCCAATCTTACTCACATGCAGCACAATGGATTCCTTTTGTGAAACAGTCCCAATCAGGATACGGATTGCTGATTGGTTTTGCAACTAAGCTCATAATCAGCTTGATTAAACGACTAATCTTTCCCAAGCTTAAGACATCCCTAAATTAACATGGATGAAACCATGCCTTTTGAGTCTGTTGACAACCTAAGAATGTACTATGCGCAAGAGGGCGATTGGCACAGTAGCCAAGATACGCTATTACTGATTCATGGGTTAGGCTCAAGTTCACAAGATTGGGAATATCAAATACCTGCTTTATCCAAGCATTTCAAAGTACTCACGTTGGATTTGCGTGGTCATGGTCAAACCGATAAACCGAATATGCCATACAGCATTCTTGCGTTCACCCAAGATATTGTGCTGTTGCTTCAAGCGCTAAAATTAGAAACGATGCATGTTGTCGGACATTCAATGGGCGGCATGATTGCATTTCAACTTGCGCTAGATCATCCGGCTCTGGTTAAAACATTGACGATTATTAATAGCGCACCACAAGTTGCATTTCCTTCTTTTCGGACTCGATTTAATTTTTATTTGCGCACGTTAAGTGTCAAATGGTTCGGCATGAAAAAATTAAGCGCAAATCTTGCGAATGCCTTGTTTCCAAAACCAGAACAATCTGCTTGGCGTGAGACATTCATTGAACGTTGGTGTCAGAATGATCCGCAAGCTTATTTAAATTCATTACAAGCATTTCAACATTGGGATGTGCTTGCCAGAATCCATTCACTCAATTGTCCAACCTTGATTATCACCGGCGATGAAGATTATACCCCGGTAGCATACAAGCAATTTTATAGCCAATTTATTAAGAATGTTCATCTGGTTGTTATTCAAGATTCCAGGCACTTAACGATTATTGATCAAGCGCCATCTTGTAATCAGGCCATAATCGAGTTTATTTTGAAAAATGAGGGAACAAGATGAATATGAATAGTATGATAAAAAGTTTTGATAAGGCAGGTTTTATCCAAAATTGGGGGTGGTTTCTGGCATGGGGGCTGATTCTTTTTTGTCTTGGATTGGCAGCCATTGGTGCTGCGATATTTACTACGCTCCTTTCAGTCATGTTTCTTGGCGGGTTATTTATCTTTGGTGGTGTGATTATTGTCATTGACAGTTTTCATTATTGGAAAGGAACGGGTAAATCGTTTTATTTGAACTTATTGATGGGCATTTTATATTTTGCATTTGGTTTAATGCTGATTATTAACCCATTAGTTGGCGCAGCAACGCTCACACTCTTATTATCCGTTTTATTTGTATTATTGGGGATGGCTCGAATTATGTATGCTTCCTCAACACGATTTCCACAATGGGGTTGGATGTTATTTAGTGGCATTCTAACATTAGTATTAGGTATTTTAATTGTGGTAGGCTGGCCAGCATCGAGCTTATATGTCATTGGTCTGTTCATTGGTATCGATTTAGTTTTTGGTGGCTGGGCTTACATTATGGCAGCATTAATGGGCCGAATGTTGGTTAAAAAAAATTAGTGAGAAAAACACCTTAATTTGACAAAAATGGCAAGCTTTGAAAGAATCGCAGCATTTTTGTCATTTAAGGAAGTTGTTCATGAGAGTGTTAGAATCAAATGAAGTGGTTGAAGTTGCCGGTGGCAGTGTTCTAGGTGTTATCTGCTATGGAACCATCGGTTTTTGGGTCGGTGGCTTTCTTGGGTTTTGTGCCGGTGTATTGCCAGCGATACCCGGTGCTATTGCAGGAATGACACTGGGCGCTTATCTTGGCACCGATGGCACGCCACAAGTTATTGTGATTCGTGAAAATGGTTCTACCGTTGGGTAATTCGTAAAAACAGGTAAATAATGAAGCAATCAACCAGCGCTAAATGGACGTATGCCACCCTTACGGTACTCGATTATGTGCTGGTTAGCTGTTTTCTAATCATTGTTGTGATATTTAAATTATTGTCACTCCCTTTTCAGATGCTCAGAATGTTCATGAATGTTAAGTTTGCTTCTGAAGATAATGAAGCAATGGAAGTCAAACTGATCAATTTGATCCGAGAATGGGTTGTTAATCATGAGAATGATTTAGCGGATGCAACCGAATCTTTTGGTGAACAAGAAAGCTACTTTGCCAAAATTAGTCCTAAAAACGAAGAAGCTGCAACCTTAGATATTGAGATTGGTTATCCCAGGTATCTGCGAGTGAGCATGAATAATTACGGTATTGAGTTCGATGAAGATGAAATTGATCGGGGTGAACAAATACTACATGATATTCTGCTTTCTTACGAGAATGGAAAATATTATCTCAAAAAATGGTATTACAAAGGACAAATGATTGAGAAATGCTTAGTCATTGAATTAGAAAATGGCAAAACGTATACTTCTAAAGTCGATGAATTTAAACTGCTTAGAAAAGTCATTGCGAAAGTAAAAACCAAAAAATTTCTACCCATTGCCTCTCTTGAAGCATCATGACAGGTGGCT